>NZ_MKRR01000064.1:1680-2147 GCF_001897045.1 Sphingomonas sp. 66-10 | reverse complement strand
GGCGTCACCCCCCGCGCTGACTATGAAGCCGCACAAGCCAATCTGGCGGTCGCCCAGGCCGATGCCCGGCGCGCTAGCGCCGCCGCAGGCGCTGCCCGCGTATCAGGTGACGGCCGATCGGTTGCGGTCGTCAGCCCCGTCTCGGGGCGCGTCACCAATGCTGGTGCCAATCTTGGCCAGTTCGTCGCGGCTGAAACCGAGCTGTTCCGCGTCGCCGACCCGCGCCGGCTTCAGATCACGGCTAGCGTTCCCCCCGCCGATGCAGGCCGGGTCCGAGAAGGTGACAGGGTGGAGTTGACCACCACCGATGGCCGCAAGATCGAGGGCCGCGTACGTTCGTCGACCGGCGTCGTCGATCCGCAATCGCGGACCGCGACCGTCGTCATCACGCCGACCTCTGGCGGCAGCACACTCGCCCCGGGCCAGCTTGTGCAGGCTCGTATCCTCGCCAGCGGCGGGGCCGCCAA
>NZ_MKRR01000064.1:0-1668 GCF_001897045.1 Sphingomonas sp. 66-10 | reverse complement strand
GGTGCCGCAAGACGCGGTGCAGACGCTTGGCAGCGATACCGTAGTGTTCGTCCGCACCGGCCAAGGCTTCCGCGCACAGCCGGTTCAGGTCGGCAGCCGATCAGGCGGGATGGTGGCGATCACCGGCGGCCTCGCCGCCGGCACGCAGATCGCCACCACCAACGCTTTTCTCCTCAAAGCGGAGATCGAGAAGGAGTCGGCGGAATGATCGGCCGCATCCTCTCCCTTTCGGTCCGGATGCGATGGCTTGTCGCCGTCCTGACCCTCGTCGTCATTGGCTTTGGTTTATGGCAGATCACCAAGCTGCCGATTGACGCTGTGCCCGACGTCACCAACCGACAGGTCCAGATCAGCACATTCGCCCCGACGCTTGGGCCGGTCGACATCGAAAAGCAGGTGACGTTCCCGGTGGAAACGGCGCTGGCCGGAATCCCAGGGCTTGAGATGACCCGCTCCATCTCGCGCAACGGCTTCAGCCAGGTAACGGCGGTCTTCACCGACCGCACCGACATTTACTTCGCGCGCCAGCAGGTGACGGAACGGCTCGCACAATCGCGCGACAGCCTGCCTTCCAACGCGCAGCCGATCCTAGCACCGCTCAGCACCGGGCTCGGCGAGATTTTCTTCTATTCGGTCGCCTTCCGTCACCCCGACGGCAAGGGCTTGAAGACGGTCGATGGGAAGCCGGGCTGGCAGTCGGACGGCAGCTATCTCACGCCCGAGGGCGAACGCCTGACCACCGAGCTGGCGAAGGCGGCATATCTCCGCACGGTGCAGGATTGGATCATCCGCCCACAGATGCGCGCCGTGCGCGGCGTCGCCGGGGTTGATTCCAACGGCGGCTATGTGAAGCAATATCTGATCGAGCCAAACCTGAACGCGCTCGTTAGCTATGGGCTGTCGGTGACGGAGTTGGCGGACGCGATGGAGCGGGCCAATCTCTCTGCCGGCTCCAATTACGTCCGCCGTGCCGGCGAGAGCTTCCTTGTCCGCGCCGATGCTCGCCTCAAATCGATCGATGACATTCAGGAAGCCGTCGTGGCAACCCGGAACGGCGTTCCCATCCGCGTCAAGGACGTGGGCCAGGTCGTGATCGGCGGTGCGGTCCGCACCGGATCCGGCAGTCGCATGGGATCGGAAGCGGTCATCTCGACCGTGCTGATGCTGGTGGGCGACAACAGCCGCATCGTCGCGACCGATGCCGCCGAGAAGCTGACGCAGATCAACAAGGCGCTGCCGCCCGACGTGTTCGCCGAGCCGGTCTACAACCGGTCCAAGCTGGTCAACGCGACGATCGCGACGGTCGAAAAGAACCTCACAGAAGGCGCGCTGCTCGTCATCGTCGTGCTGTTCCTGCTGCTCGGCAACATCCGCGCCGCGCTCATCACCGCTGCGGTCATCCCGATCACTATGCTGATGACGGCCGCCGGCATGAACGGGCTGGGCGTATCGGGCAACCTGATGAGCCTTGGAGCGCTCGACTTCGGGCTGATCGTCGACGGCGCCGTCATCATCGTCGAGAATGCGCTTCGCCGCCTCGCCGAGCGCCAGGAGCATGAAGGCCGGCTTCTCACCCGCGACGAGCGGATGGAGGAAACGACACTCGCGGCCAAGGAGATGGTGCGGCCGACCGTTTATGGTCAGCTCATCATCTTCCTCGTCTTCGTG
>NZ_MKRR01000063.1:10597-14205 GCF_001897045.1 Sphingomonas sp. 66-10 | reverse complement strand
CATCATCGTTGAAAACGCGCTGCGAAGGCTTGCCGAGCAACAGCATCATGAAGGCCGATTGCTGAGCGTCAAGGAAAGGCTCGCGACCGTGGCAGCCGCCGCGCGCGAGATGATCCGGCCCTCGGTCTACGGACAGGCGATCATCATCCTCGTCTACGTGCCGCTACTCACGCTGACCGGCGTGGAGGGCAAGACGTTCGTGCCGATGGCGCTCACCGTCATCATCGCGCTCGGCTTCGCCTTCATCCTGTCGCTCACCTTCGTCCCCGCCATGATCGCGATCTGGCTGTCCAAAAAGGTGGAGGAGAAGGACGGCCGCATCATCACATGGCTGAAGAAGCGCTACGAACCCGGTCTCGACCGGGCGATGAAGCGCCCGACCCTGACGATCGGGGCGGGTGTCGGCAGCCTTGTGGTGGCGGCGCTTGCCTTCACCACGCTCGGCTCGGTGTTCCTGCCGCAGCTCGATGAAGGCGATCTGCTCATCCAGTCGCTCCGCATCCCGGCAACGTCGGTCCAGCAGAGTCAGGCGATGCAGGTGCCGATCGAGAGGATGATGTCGAAGCAACCGGAGGTGGCGTTCGTCTATTCAAAGACGGGCACCGCCGAGCTGGCGGCCGACCCGATGCCGCCGAACGCGACCGACATGTTCGTCATCCTGAAGCCGCGGAAGGACTGGCCGAACCCCGACCTTCCCAAGGAGGAGCTGGTAAGTCGGATCGAGGGTAATCTCGCGAAGTTCCCGGGCAATGCCTATGAGATCACCCAGCCCATCCAGATGCGCTTCAACGAGCTGATCGCCGGCGTTCGCGGCGATATCGCGGTGAAGGTATTCGGCGACGACTTCACACAAATGAACCGGACGGCCGAGCAGGTTGCTGCGGTGCTGCGCAAGACGCAGGGCGCAGCGGACGTGAAGGTCGAGCAAACGACGGGCCTGCCCATGCTCGACATTCGCGTCAATCGCGACGCAATGGCGCGTCTGGGCGTCACTGCCCAAGATGTGCAGGACATCGTCACCGCGACAATCGGCGGGCGCACCTCGGGCCAGATCTTCGAGGGCGATCGGCGCTTTCCGGTCGTGATACGGCTCTCTGAAGCGCAACGGGCGGACATCGGCCTTCTCGAACAGGTGCAGGTGCCGTTGGCGGGGGGTGGCTATGTGCCGCTTTCGAGCGTCGCCGACATCAAGGTGGTCGATGGTCCCAACCAGATCAGCCGCGAGAACGGGAAGCGTCGCGTGGTGGTGCAAGCCAATGTGCGCGGTCGCGACGTCGGCAGTGTCGTTGCGGACGCGCAGGCGGCGATCGGTAGCCAGGTTCGGCTGCCCGCTGGTGCCTATCTCGAATGGGGCGGCCAGTTCGAGAACCTGCAATCGGCAAGCGAACGTCTGAAGCTGGTCATTCCGGCCTGCTTCATCCTGATCCTGTTGCTCCTCTACGGGGCATTGGGATCGGTCCGCGATGCCGCGATCGTCTTCACCGGCGTGCCCTTCGCGCTGGTGGGCGGCGTTCTGCTGCTGTTCCTGCGGGGCATGGACTTCTCGATCTCGGCGGCGGTTGGCTTCATCGCCTTGTCGGGCATCGCGGTCCTCAACGGCCTCGTGATGGTCAGCTCGATCCAGGACCTGATCCGGTCGGGGCTATCGCGCGAAGAGGCGGCCCATGTCGGCGCAATGCAGCGTCTGCGGCCCGTCGTCATGACCGCGCTCGTCGCCAGCCTCGGCTTCGTGCCGATGGCGCTTGGCGAAGGCGCGGGCGCGGAGGTGCAGAAGCCATTGGCGACCGTCGTCATCGGCGGCCTGATCTCGGCAACGCTGCTGACGCTGTTCGTGCTGCCGACGCTCTACGCCCGGTTCGGGCAGAAAGTGATCGAGAAGCCCGAGCACTACAATGAGGAGCATGAAGGGGACGACCACGGTCAGACCTTCGTGAACGACTTGGCCTGAAGGGTGAGCGGGGCGATCCGCGATCGCCCCGCTCATCTCTGGGAGATGGGGATATGCCTCGCACCATAACCAGCTCAATGCTTCACGGCGGGCCACTGCGGATCTGGTCGGCGATCACCGATCCGGATCATCGTCGGGCTTGGAGTCCGCTCGTATTCCTCGACAACCCGTGCCAGCTTGGCGAGACGGAATGTACCTTCGCGATCCAGGGCATCACCCGACCAATTCGGACGCCAGCACGGATTGATCGATTCGATAAGCCGCACGCCTTCGCTTGGTCCTGCGGCATCCCTTATCTGTTCACGCTCGAAGAGCGGTACGAGCTGGCAGGGGACGACGGTGGCACCAGGCTAACACATAGCTGCACGCTGCGCGGGGCGCTGTCTTTGCCGTTCGCGGCGATGATGTTGCGTCGCCTGCGGTCCCTGATGATCGAGGCTGACGATCGCCTCGCAACCTATCTGCGCTGGCGGGTGGGTCAGCCTGCCCGTGGGATCAATCGTCAGCGCGTCCCCTCCCGGTACAGGAGGAAGGCGCGATGACGCCGTTGAAGCGGGTTCTGCCCGCCCTCATCCTCGTTATCGGGCTGGCGGCTTGCACGGAAAGCAAGCCGCCAGCCCCGCCAACGGAGCAGCAAATCCATTCGTCCGACAGCGCCGTGGCGACCGGGGAAATGGGGCGCCATCCCTATCGCTGTTCCGACGGGGAACCGCTGTTCGTCGACTACAAGGACAACGGCCTGCAGATCGATTTGCGGCGCTCCAGCAGCGCCGTGCCCATGACGCTGACCGCGCCAGCGCAGGGCCTCCAATATGTCGGCGAGACAGCCACCGCGACCTTCAAGGGGTCGCAGCTCACCATCGTGGAAGGCGAAGGCCGCACGCGGACCTGCGAACGGGAGGGCACCCGATGAACCGTCCTGTCTTCCGACACGTCGCACTGCAACGGGAGAGAAACGATGTCTGACACGTCGATCTCGAATGTGATGGCCATTCGCGCCGAAGTGATCGCGCGAAGCCGCGCCTTGCGCGAGGCGCAGCCGACGGCACCGCCCGGCGTGACGCCGACCGCTCCAGCCTCAACCTTTGCCGACACCCTCAATGCCGTGGTGGCGAAGGTCAACGAGACCCAGGAGCAGGAGGATGTCGTCACCGAAGCATATGAACGGGGCGAAACCACCGACATTGCGACCGTCGCGCTCATCCAGAGCCGTGCATCCATTACGTTCGAGGCGACGCTGCAAGTCCGGAACAAGCTGCTGTCTGCATATCGAGACATCATGAACATGCCGATCGGATGACGATCGCGGAGATAACTAAGGCGGTATTGGTATGATTGTCGGCACAAGGCCACGATTTACGCAGATTATTGTCGAGGTTTGGAAGCCCCTCACGATCCTGTTCGTGTGGGACGTGGCGGTGACGGCATTCCACATGATGACCCCGATCAAGGAACCGCCTTTGCCGACGGCGCTGTTCGGCACTGCCATCGCGCTCTTCATGGGGTTTCGGACCAACGCCGCTTATGCACGCTGGTGGGAAGCGCGAACTCTTTGGGGCGCGCTCATCAATTCCTCGCGCAGTCTGGCCCGGATCACGCGCAGCCTGACCAAGGGGGAACCCGAGGGCAGTGAGATACGGCACCACATCATCCTGAGGCA
>NZ_MKRR01000063.1:0-10525 GCF_001897045.1 Sphingomonas sp. 66-10 | reverse complement strand
TCTTGGAGGACATATCGGGCATTTACGCTGACGCGCTCGCGGAAGGTCGGATCACCGAGATCCAGCAGGCAACTGTGGAGCGCGTCCTGATCGACATCGCCAATGCGCAGGGCGGCATGGAGCGGATCAAGAACACGCCGCTGCCCAATGGCTTTCGGTTCTTCCCGAACCTCTTCACGCGTGTGTTCTGCGTGCTGCTCCCGATCGCGCTGGTCGAATCCCTGGGCCTTGCCACGCCGATCGGATCGACGCTGATCGGACTCGTCTTCCTCGCGGTGCTGAGCATCGGCGAGGATCTGACCGATCCGTTCGCCAATAGCGTCCACGATGTCCCGCTCACGGCCATGTGCCGCACGATCGAGATCGACCTTCTCCAAACCGCGGGACTTCCGGCCCCCGAGCCGCTGACACCTGATCACGGGGTGCTGTGGTGATGGGCATGCGCGCCTTGCTGCATCTGCCCGGGCTCACGATCGCGCGCGTTGGCGCCGTTCTCGTCACCGGCGTGATTGTAGGGGCGTGCAACCCGGCTCCGAGCGAACCTGTCGAACCGGCTCATGACAAGCGTGTGACGCCAAGGCTGATCGCGCAGCGCATCATGTATTGCGACGACGGCACCCGCGCCGATGTCGACTTCATCGACGACGGCCTGAAGATGGCCGTCACCTGGCTGCCGAAGGGCAGGACCGAGATCCTGCGCGCCCAGCGAACCGGTGATGAATTTCGCGGCAACCAGTCACGGGCGGTCGTGGCGGGCGGGGCGATCGCCTTCATGCGGCGCGGGAAAATCCACGTCTGTCACCGAACCCCGGAGGGATCATAGGATATGCAGGCACTGCTTTACACGCTTGCGCCTGTGCTGGCGGTCGTAATCGGCGCGATCATCGCGAGCCGCACAAAGTTAAATCCTGGCCTCGTGGCGGGGCTACAGCATCTTGCTGCCGGCGTCGTGTTCGCGGCGGCAGCGACTGAAATCCTGCCGCAGGTCAAGCATGAGGCTTCGCCCAGCGCGACGTTGATCGGCGGGGCGGCGGGCGTCGTAACGATGCTGGGTCTCAAGGCTTTCGAGGCCCGCTTCAAGGGGCCGATGGCGCTGCTCGCCGCGATCGGCATCGACATCCTGGTCGATGGCCTGGTGCTCGGCCTTGCGTTCGTCGCGGGCGAGAAGGCGGGATTTCTGCTGACGATCGCGCTGACACTCGAAGTGCTCTTCCTGGGTCTGACACTGACCAACGAGCTGGCGGAAACCTATCGCTCGCGCCTGCGCATCATCGTGATCGTCTCGGCCTTGGCGCTGCTGCTGCCGATCGGCGCGCTCGCTGCCGTTCCTGTCGCCACGCTCTCGCCGGTAATGGTCGCTGGCTTCCTGAGCTTTGGGCTGATGGCGCTGCTCTACCTCGTCACGGAAGAGCTGCTGGTTGAGGCGCACGAGAAGCCTGACACCCCGCTCATCAGCTCGATGTTCTTCGTAGGGTTCCTCGCCCTCCTGACGCTCGAGGAGATCATGGGATGAATGCGAGCAACGACAACGCGGGCACGCAGGAGCGTCGCACGCTCTGGATCGTGCTGCTGCTGAACGCAGCAATCGCAGCGGGCTTTTTCGTATCCGGCGCGTTCGCCGATTCAAGTGCGCTCATCGCCAACGGCGTCGACAATCTGTCCGACACCGCCGTTTACGCTCTCAGCCTCGTCGCGCTGACCCACGGTAAGACGTGGAAGACGCGCGCCGCGATCGCATCGGGGGTAATGCTGCTGATCTTTGCGGGCGGCATCCTGATCGATGTCGGGCGACGCTATGTGCAGGGGAGCGAGCCGATCGGACCGACCATGATGGTCATGTCGGCGATCGCCGGCGTCGTAAACTACCTCTGCCTGCGGCTGCTCCAGCGGCTCAAGGATCCGGACGTTAACCTACGGGCCGCCACCACCTTCAGCTTCAATGACTTCATTTCCAATGGCGGCATCCTGATCGCGGGCGTGCTGGTGCTGTGGCTGGGCACCAACTGGCCGGACCTTCTGGTCGGCTTCGCTACCGCCATCATCGCCATCAAGGGCGGTGTCGAAATCCTGCGCGACGCGCGCGCCGAAACCAAGAAAAGCGAAAGGAGGTCGTCATGAACGACAAGCTCGAACTCGATATTCCAGTATTGTTGCCGGACCTTCCTGACGCGGCCGACGCTTGCCTGGACCGTCTCGTATCAACCCTGTCAAAGCGCGAAGGCGTCGAGCGGGCGCATGTGATCTGCCTCGACGGCGACACGCCGGCGGCCCTGTGCATCCATTTCGACGCTGCCAAGCTGCCGCTGCCGCGCTTGCGCGAGATGGTGCGCGCCGCGGGCGCCGAAATCACCGAACGCTACGGCCATGCGATCTGGCAGGTGACGGGGATCAGCCACGAGCGTCGGGCGCGCACCGTCAGTGACGCGCTATGCGCGCTGCCGGGCGTGGTGCAGGCGAGTGCCAGTACCAGTGGGTCTGTCCGGGTTGAATATGACCGCCGCGAGACCACCGAAGAGGAGGTGCGTTCGGCGCTTCGCAAGTTGAAGGTCCGGGTGGGCAAGCGGGTCGCCGCCGACGACCATGCCGGCCATGACCATGGTCCCGGTGGGCACGGGGCGGGCGAGGAGAAACACGGTCCTGGCGACGGTCACGACCATAGCCATGCCGATTTTCTTGGTCCCAACACCGAGTTGATCTTTGCGCTCGCTTGCGGCGCGCTGCTGGGAATTGGCTACGCGATCGAGAAGCTGGCCACCGGTGCACCGGACTGGCTGCCGACCGCCTGCTACATCGCAGCCTATTTCTTCGGCGGGTTCTTCACGCTGCGCGAGGCAATCGACAATCTTCGGCTGAAGAAGTTCGAGATCGACACGCTGATGTTGGTTGCTGCCGCCGGCGCCGCTGCGCTGGGCGCATGGGCCGAAGGCGCGCTGCTGCTGTTCCTGTTCAGCCTTGGCCATGCGCTTGAGCATTACGCGATGGGACGCGCCAAGAAGGCGATCGAGGCGCTGGCGAAGCTCGCGCCCGAAACCGCGACCGTGCGACGTGACGGGCAGACCAGCGAAATCCCGGTCGAGGAGATGGTTGTCGGGGATATTGCTATCGTCCGACCAAACGAACGCCTTCCCGCCGATGGTTTCGTCATCACGGGCACGAGCGCGATCAACCAAGCCCCGGTGACCGGCGAGAGCATCCCGGTCGACAAGGTGCCGGTCGCGGACGCGGCAGCCGCCCGCGCCAAGCCCGATGCGGTCGAGGCGGAGAGCCGCGTCTTTGCCGGCACGATCAATGGCGGCGGCGCGATCGAGATCGAGGTGACGCGCCGATCCAACGAGTCCGCGCTCGCCAAGGTGGTGAAGATGGTGAGCGAGGCGGAGACGCAGAAGTCGCCGACGCAGCGCTTCACCGATCGGTTCGAGCGCATCTTCGTGCCCGCCGTCCTGATCCTGTCGGTGCTGCTGCTGTTCGCCTGGGTGGTCATCGACGAGCCGTTCCGCGACAGCTTCTATCGCGCGATGGCGGTACTGGTCGCAGCGAGCCCTTGCGCGCTCGCGATCGCGACGCCGAGCGCGGTCCTGTCCGGCGTCGCGCGCGCGGCACGTGGCGGTGTGCTGGTGAAGGGCGGTGCGCCGCTCGAAAACCTCGGCTCGTTGAAGGCGATCGCCTTCGACAAGACCGGCACGCTGACCGAAGGGCGCCCGCGCATCACCGATGTCGTGCCCGTCGACGGCACCGACGAAGGCGAGCTGCTGTCGCTGGCCGTCGCTGTCGAGGCGCTGAGCGATCACCCGCTGGCCCAAGCGATCGTCAACGACGGCCGCGAACGCCTGAATGGGCGCCCGTTGCCCACCGCTGGCGACCTCAAGAGCCTGACCGGTCGTGGCGTCACCGCGAGCGTGGATGGCGAGACGGTGTGGATCGGCAAGGCCGAGATGTTTGGGGGCGAGGGCATACCGGCGCTGGGGCAGGGGGCGCAGGACGCGATCGCGAAGCTGCGCGAGAACGGCCGCACGACGATGGTCGTCCGCAAGGGAGACCGCGACCTAGGCGCGATCGGCCTGATGGACACGCCCCGCGAAGCGGCCAAGACCGCGCTGCGCCGGCTGCACGAGATGGGTGTGTCGCGGATGATAATGATCTCCGGCGATCACCAGAAGGTCGCCGAAGCGATCGCCAACGATGTCGGAATCGATGAGGCGTGGGGCGACCTCATGCCCGAAGACAAGGTGGCCGCAATCAAGAAGCTTGCCGGCGAGGACAAGGTCGCGATGGTCGGCGACGGCGTGAACGACGCGCCCGCGATGGCGAGCGCCACGGTCGGCATCGCAATGGGCGCGGCGGGGTCGGACGTAGCGCTCGAGACGGCCGACGTAGCGCTGATGGCCGACGACCTGGCGCACTTGCCGTTC
Organism: Sphingomonas sp. 66-10; assembly: GCF_001897045.1. NCBI lineage: Bacteria > Pseudomonadati > Pseudomonadota > Alphaproteobacteria > Sphingomonadales > Sphingomonadaceae > Sphingomonas > Sphingomonas sp. 66-10. The sequence continues at coordinate 6,116 of NZ_MKRR01000063.1, read as the reverse complement.
GCGGTCGGCCTGAGCCGTCATACGCGCGGCATCATCCGTCAGAACGTGTTCGTCAGCCTGGGCGTCGTCGCCTTCCTCGTGCCTGCCACCATCCTCGGCCTCGGCATCGGGCCAGCGGTGGCGGTCCATGAGGGATCGACACTGCTCGTCGTCATCAACGCGCTCCGGCTGCTCGCCTACCGCGACCCGGCGGGGAACGCGGCATGAAGTGGCTGGTCGCTTTCGACCTCGACGGCACGCTCGCGGAGAGCAAACGCCCGTTATCGGAGGATATGGCCGCGATCATCGCCCGGTTGCTCGCCGTTACCGATGTGGCGGTGATCTCGGGCGGGGACTGGCCACAATTCGAAAAGCAGGTCGCGTCGCGCTTGCCTGCGGACGCAGCGCTCGACCGCCTCTGGTTGATGCCGACCACCGGCACCAAGCTCTATCGCTTCATCGATGGGGCTTGGTGCGTGGTCTATGCCGAGCTGTTCGACGATGCGGAGAAGGCGAAGATCCGCGCGGCCTTCGACCGGGCGCTGGCCGATGCCGGCCTCGCCGATGAACGCATATGGGGCGAGCGGATCGAGGATCGCGGCAGCCAGATTACCTTTTCGGGGCTGGGGCAGGCGGCGCCGCTGAAGGAAAAGGAGGGATGGGACCGGGATCGGAAAAAACGCACTGCATTGCAGGCGACCTTGCGCGCAGTGCTGCCGGGCCTCTCGATCAATCTTGGCGGTACGACATCGATCGACGTGACGAGGGCAGGGGTCGACAAAGGCTACGGCCTGAAGCGCCTGAGCGCCGAAAGCGGCGTGCCGCTCGACGGCATGTTGTTCATCGGCGATGCGATCTTCCCCGGTGGAAATGACTATCCCGCCGTCGAGATCGGCCTCGACACGGTCAGGGTGCGCGACGTTGCGGAAACCGCCGCCGTCGTGGCCGCCATCATCGCATGTCTGCACCGGTAGGTTCGCAGATGTTCACGATCCTCGCCTTAATCACGAGCGCCTTCAAGGCGCTCGGCCCAACATTCGTTTTTAACCTCCGATTTGGAGCGATCGCGTAGAACAGGCAGGCCGGCATGTTTCAAAGCTCATGGTGGGAGATAACCACCCATATCATCAGTCTCGCCGTCGCCTACGCGCTTGCCCTTCCGGTTGGCTGGGATCGCGAGAAGGACGCCCGTAGCGCAGGCATCCGCACATTCCCGTTGGTTGCCATCGCCAGTTGCGGCTTCGTGCTGGTAGGCATCGCGATCCTCGGCCGCACGTCCCCGGCGCAGGCCAGGTTGCTCGAAGGTCTGATTTCAGGCGTCGGTTTCATTGGGGGCGGCGCGATCCTGAAGAAGGGTAGCAAAGCCTCGGGTACGGCAACAGCGGCCAGCCTGTGGGCGACTGGCGCGCTCGGGGCGGCCGTCGGCTACGGCCTATACGATATCGCCTTCATCCTGAGCTGCACCACCTTCCTGACCCTGCGCTGTTCTCGTCCGCTCAAGCGCGCTACCAATGGCGACGCCTGTACTCCGGCAAGTCCATGACGACCTCTCAGGCGAGCCGATGGACACATCCAGTGCAAGCCCTCACCCGACGTTGGGCGCCGGCGCGGACTATCCCGGCGCGGGACCGCCAACACCGCTTGCTGCGCTGGGCGACGCTGTTGGAGCGCAATCCTCACCAGATCATCGGCCTGCTGCCTCCCTCTTGGGCAGGCGGTGACGCGCGCGGCCCGATGATCGATCGGCCGAGCGCGATCGATGTCGCATGGGACGATGTGGTGCTGCGTGTGATGGGGCTGGCGGGTCGATCGCGCCGTGAAGCCAAAGCATTCTTCGGGCTGTCGGACGCGGAATTGGATCGAATTGTCGCTGGGTCGTGGCGGTGTCCGATCCGCCCCGCTTGGCAGGTCGCCGCGCGGATCAGGAACGTCGAGTGCCCGCGACTGGAAAACGCGATCGTAGGATCGGTCCTCGCCCTCATCCTCGTGTTCTGCGCCATCTTCTATTGGATCATCTGACGAGGCTGTCTTGTGTTCGACATCATAACATCGATCCTATCGGCACTCGGCGGCTTTGGCGTCTTCCTGCTGATGCTGGCCGAGAACGTCTTTCCGCCGATTCCATCGGAAGTGATCCTGCCCCTTGCGGGCTACACGGCCGCGCAGGGGCGCGGCTCGCTGTGGGTGGTCGTTATCGCTGGCACCCTCGGATCGGCCGCAGGAGCGATCCTATGGTACTATGTCGGGCGCTGGATCGGCATCGATCGGTTGAAGCGCTTTGCTTCTCGCCACGGTCGATGGCTGACGTTGACGGCGGACGAGATCGATCATGTCGATCGCTGGTTCGACCGCTATGGCCGTTGGGCGGTTCTGTTCGGACGAATGGTCCCGGGAGTCCGGACGTTGATTTCGGTGCCAGCAGGGGTCAGCGGAATGCCCCTCGGTCCGTTCCTGCTTTCCACGCTTGCCGGCTCGGCAATATGGACCGTGATCCTCGTGCTAGCCGGCTACGAGCTGGGCGAACGCTATAATCAGGTGGCGAGCGTCATCGAACCGGTCAGCAACGCCGTGCTCTTGCTGGCCGTCATTTGGTATCTCTGGCGGGTCGCGACCTTCGGGCGATCCGGGGATCGCCATTGATGAATGTCAATGGCTCGTCTCCCGTTTTTCCCGCCGGACTTTGGCTTACGGCAGCTTCGATGCTGGTCTTCGTCACGCGCTACGCCAGTGCCCTTGGCCTGGTCCCGCGAGGAACCACGTTCATTCTCATCAAGTGGATCGGGAGGCTTTACCGCATCGGGTTTCGCGCATGGCGTCGCAACGGGGGGAAGTGGCGCTGGGCCGCATCATCAAGATCCACCGCCACAAGGTAAGCGAAGCATCCTATGTACTATCTTGCAGTCAAGGCCATCGTCTCGGGCATACTAATCGCGGCAGCGTCGGAAGTGGCGAAGCGCTATCCCGGGTTCGGAGCGCTGATTGCGTCGCTACCGGTCGTCTCGGTCCTTGGCATGATATGGCTGTGGCACGACCGGCCTGATGCGATGAACATGGCGGCCCATGCGCAGGCGACCTTCTGGTTCGTACTCCCCTCGCTGCCGCTATTCCTACTGATACCAGTCCTTTTGCGTCACGGAATTGGCTTTTGGCCAGCCTTGGCCGCCGGATGCTGCCTGACCGTCCTGCTCTATATCGCGATGGTTCTCGCACTCCGGCGCTTTGGCATCGCTTTGTGATTTCCATGAACAACGAGCGGGTGAACAGAATGACAAACCTCAAGGAACGCGCGCTCATTGCCGCTGTCGCGACCATCGCTCTGACTGGATGCGGACTGATTAAACCACGGGATGCTGGCTATTTCCGTTTCCACGCGGAAGAGGCGAGGCTGGTTGTCACCCGCTGCGAGCGGGGCCAGGAAACCGGCAGCGACTGCGAGGCCGCGGCCCAGGCCGTGGCCGAGCTCGATGCGGCTGCGCGCCGGCAACCTCCGGCCAGAGCCGGACGCCAGCGCGGACATGATGCTACACTGGAGAAGGAACGTGATGATCGGAATTAACGGCACGCTCGCGCTGATGGTCGCAACGGCCGCTGGACTGACGCCACCTGCTGCGAGCGCACAGCACGCTCAACACGGTACGAGCGTGACCCGGGGAGCTGATGCGGGAAAGCGGGCCGACACGCCCGCAACCAGAGCCTACCGGGCCGCGAACGCCAAGATGCATGGCGCTATGGACGTGGCCTTCACTGGTGATGCCGACGCCGACTTCATGCGCGCGATGATCCCCCATCATGAAGGCGCGATCGCGATGGCCGAGATAGAATTGAGGTACGGGCGCGATCCCGCTGTTCGCCGGCTTGCAGCCGAAGTAGTGGCGACGCAGCGGCGCGAGATCGCCGAGATGCGGGCGTGGCTTGCCCGGCGCGAAACCCGCAAGTAGCGGCCCGAAGCCTTACCGCCGTCAATGATGGCGGCGGTAATGCCTCGGACGGGAATGACGATCATAGTGCCGATCGCGCACGTAGTGGCGAGACTGGTATCGCGGAGAGTCGGCATAATAGCCGCCACCATAATAGGGCTGCGCATAGCCATAGCCGTGATTTGACACGACCACACGTCCATGTCCGCCGTAGCTACCATGACCTGTGGAATGACGGCCACCATGGTGCTGCGCCATCGCAGTACCAGGGACCAACGAAGCCAGCAGCCCCGCTGCAATCCAAAATGTCTTACGCATGTCTACTCTCCTACCATCGGACGATAGGATCGAACGACGGCGTATTTGATATTAGGGCTTCTACTTGAACCGACACTGAACTTGATGCCGGTCAACGATACCAGAACGTGCGCATGTAGACTCAAATCTGGGCCTTTGTGGTGCCGACAGTCGAACCTTGTGCCTTTGAGCCTCTCAATCGCATGGACAACGCTGTGATGGCTGGCAGGACAAGAAGGGTCAGGATTGTCGATGTTATAAGCCCCCCGATGACGACCGTTGCGAGTGGGCGTTGCACTTCTGCTCCTGTGCCGGTCGCAAGCGCCATCGGCACGAAGCCAAGAGACGCGACCAGCGCGGTCATCAGCACCGGACGGACGCGCTCCATTGCGCCGCCCACGATCGCATCGTCGTCGGCCGCACCGTCTTCGCGATACTTTCCGATCGCACTCATCATCACGAGGCCGTTGAGGACGGCAACGCCCGATAGGGCTATGAACCCGACCGCTGCGGTGATCGAGAAGGGGATACCGCGCAGCAGCAGCGCAAACACGCCCCCTGCGAGCGCCATCGGCACCGCCGAGAACACGATCGCCGCCGACACGAAGCTGCCGAGCGCCATGTAGAGCAGGGCATAGATCGCGATAAAGCAGATCGGCACGACGATCAGCAGGCGCAACCGAGCCGATTGCAGGCTCTCGAAGGTGCCGCCCCACTCAGTATACATGCCGGCGGGAAGCTGCATCTGGCCGATCCTCGCCTGTGCTTCGTCGACGAACCCGCCAAGATCGCGCCCGCGGACGTTGATCTGCACGACCACCATCCGCTTGCCATTCTCGCGACTAACCTGGTTCAACCCCTGCGTGTAGTTGAACCGGGCGACCTGGCTGAGCGGGATCGAGCGCGCCACCTGACCCTCGGCAGTGGGCAGCATCACCGGGATCGACCCCAGTGTCTCAAGGTCATCCCGTTGCGCATCGGGGAGGCGGACCACGACGTCGAACCGCCGGTCTCCCTCGAACAACAACCCGGCCTCGCGCCCGCCAAGCGCAGCCGAGACCGTGTTCGCCACCTCCTCAACCGACAGGCCATAACGGCCCGCCGCTTGCCGATCGATCTGCACGTCGAAGGTCGGCGCGCCGGACGTCTGTTCGGCACTCACGTCACCAGCGCCCGGGATGGTGCGCATGACGGAAGCGATGCGCCGCGCCTGTTCGCTCATCGCGTCGAGGTCATCGCCGTAGAGTTTGATCGCGACGTCGGCGCGAACGCCGGCGATCAGCTCGTTGAAGCGCATCTGGATCGGTTGCTGAATCTCTGTTCGGTTGCCGATCAGCGGTTTCATCCGCTCCTCGATGCGGCGAAGGATGTCCTCCTTGCTCTTAACCTCCGCCGGCCACTCGTCCTCTGGCTTTGGAATCACATAGGTATCCGACGCATTGGGCGGCATCGGATCGGTGCCGAGATCGGCGTTGCCGTTCTTAGAGAAGACCAGCGCCACCTCCGGCAGCGTCTTCAATGCATTCTCGATCTGAAGCTGCATCTGTGTCGACTGATCGATCGACGCCGATGGCACGCGGAAGTTGGTGACGGTTATGTCCTTCTCGTCGAGCTGCGGCATGAACTCCTCGCCGAGCAAGCCAAAGCTCAGCACTGCCGCGACGAACACGCCGACACCGCCCAGAATGAAGGGCATCGGCCGAGCTACGCCCCTGCCCAGCACGGGGGCGTAGCGTTCCTTGAACCAGCGGATCGGCTTCACTTCCGTCTCGCTGACCCGGCCCTTGACGACGATCGCGATCATCGCGGGAACGAAGGTCAGCGACAGGACGAAAGCGGAGGCGAGCGCCACCATCAACGTGATCGCCATCGGCGCGAACGTCTTGCCCTCAACGCCCTGGAAGGTGAGCAGCGGCACGAAGA
>NZ_MKRR01000062.1:336-1937 GCF_001897045.1 Sphingomonas sp. 66-10 | reverse complement strand
AAGGCGAAGAGCAAGCCGCTCGCGAACAAGACGCCGGCGGACTACGGCGTGGACACGAGCCCGCGCCTGAAGACGCTGAAGGTATCGGAGCCGCCGGTGCGGTCGGCGGGGATCAAGGTGGCCGATGTGGACGCGCTGGTGGCCAAGCTCAAGGAACTGGGAGTAGCCTGAGATGACCAAGGCACTGGTATGGGTCGAACACGATGGTTCGGCGGTGAAGGATGCGACGCTGTCGGCGGTGAGCGCGGCGGCGCAGCTGGGCGAGGTGACGCTGCTGGTGGCGGGCGCGGGCGTGGACGGCGTGGCCGCCGCGGCGGCGCGGATCGCGGGCGTGGCCAAGGTGCTCACGGCCGATGACGCGAGCCTGGCCCACGCGCTGGCGGAGAACGTGGCGCCGCTGGTGGCGGGTCTGATGGCGGACTACGACGCGTTCGTGGCGCCGGCGACGACGACGGGCAAGAACGTGGCGCCGCGCGTGGCGGCGCTGCTCGACGTGATGCAGGTGTCGGACATCCTGTCGGTCGAAGGGCCGAAGACGTTCACGCGGCCGATCTACGCGGGCAACGCCATCGCCACGGTGGAGAGCGGCGACGCCAAGCTGGTGATCACGGTGCGCGGCACGGCCTTTGCCAAGGCGGCGGCGGACGGCGGCAACGCGGCGGTGGAAGCCGTGGGCGGCGCGGCCGATGCCGGGACGAGCAGCTTCGTGGGCTCGGAGATCGCCAAGAGCGAACGGCCCGAACTGACCTCGGCCAAGATCATCGTCTCGGGCGGGCGGGCGCTGAAGGACGCGGCGACGTTCGAGCAGGTGATCGTGCCGCTGGCGGACAAGCTGGGCGCGGGCGTGGGCGCGAGCCGCGCGGCGGTGGACGCGGGCTATGTGCCCAACGACTACCAGGTGGGCCAGACGGGCAAGATCGTCGCCCCCGAAGTCTACATCGCCGTGGGCATCTCCGGCGCCATCCAGCACCTGGCCGGCATGAAGGATTCCAAGACCATCATCGCCATCAACAAGGACGAGGACGCCCCCATCTTCCAGGTCGCAGACATCGGCCTCGTGGGCGACCTGTTCACGCTGGTGCCGGAACTGACCGGCAAGCTCTGAGCAGTCGATCCGTTTTACGGAGACACGAAGGCCCCGCGCGCCGCGCGGGGCCTTTTTGTTGGGTGCCCACCCCCAACCCCTCCCGCATGCGGGAGGGGAGCGAGGCTTGCGCCGCCGCAGGCGGCGGTAGCCGCAGCGGGGTGGGCTTTGGACCATCACCCAAGGAAAAGGGCCGGGAAGGTTTCCCCTCCCGGCCCCGATCCTGTGTTCGGACTGAACAGCGTGGGACTTAGAAGTCCATGCCGCCCATGCCGCCCATGCCACCGCCCATCGGCGGCATCGCGGGCTTGTCGTCCGGCTTTTCGCTGATCGCCGCTTCGGTGGTGATCAGCAGGCCGGCGACCGACGCGGCATCCTGCAGCGCGGTGCGGACGACCTTGGTCGGGTCGATCACGCCGGCGGCCTTCAGGTTTTCATAGACGTCGGTAGCGGCGTTGAAGCCGATGCCTTCATCCGTCTGGTCGAGCAGCTTGCCGGCGACGACGGCGCCATCGTG
>NZ_MKRR01000062.1:0-290 GCF_001897045.1 Sphingomonas sp. 66-10 | reverse complement strand
CGGACGATGTCCACGCCACGGGTCTGGTCTTCGTTGGCGCCGGTCAGGCCGTCGAGCGCGCGGGTGGCGTAAAGCAGCGCCGTGCCGCCACCGGTGACGATGCCTTCTTCCACCGCCGCGCGGGTGGCGTGCAGGGCGTCGTCGACGCGGTCCTTGCGTTCCTTCACCTCGACTTCGGTCGCACCGCCGACCTTGATCACGGCCACGCCGCCAGCAAGCTTGGCCAGGCGTTCCTGCAGCTTCTCGCGGTCGTAGTCGCTGGTGGTGACTTCGATCTGGGCGCGGATCTG
>NZ_MKRR01000061.1:4590-8736 GCF_001897045.1 Sphingomonas sp. 66-10 | reverse complement strand
CACCTCGCCAGCTTGTACGCCGGAACTTCAACGGAGGGCGAATCGCGCCGCGATTATCCCATGTTCCGGGATCCGAAATCCGCACGTTGAACGGCCGTAATTAGGGCGCGTAGCCGCCGATCGTTCGCGATCGTTTTGCACACGCGCTCGCCTTCTGGTCGCGAATATACCAACGTAGCGTTGAACCATACCGGCCACCGGGAATAGTCCGGGATGCGAAACGGGGAGCAGCCGACAGGCCCGCACCCTGCCCGTGCCATCTCGATCGTGTCGCATCGTCCGCCGCCTCTCGCGGCGGGCGGCGGACGCGTGCTGCCTTCGGAAAGCGTCCCCGTGTTCCCATTCCCCAAATTCCTTGCCGGTTGCGGCATTTCCGCGCTCGCCATCGCCGCGTTTGGCGCTGTGGCCTCGCCCGCCCATGCGCAGTCGTCCGATGCCGAGCCGGCAGCCGAGACCTCCACACCTTCCGCCGAGGACATCATCGTCACCGCCACCCGCCGCGCGCCGGCGGGCGGCACGACGCGCCCGGTCGACGCCGGCAGCTATGCGCTGACCAACGATGATTGGTCCGATGTGCTGTCGGGTACCAGCGCGCTGGCGCTGGTGAAGAACCTCCCTGGGGTCACCTTCACCTCGACCGATGCCTATGGCCTCGACCTGTCGGACGGCTTCCTGCTGGTACGCGGTTTCCGCCAGAACGAGCTGGCGATTACCTTCGAGGGAATTCCGCTGGGCGACGGCAGCTACGGCAGCGTCACCGGCACCGCGCCGCTCAACATCGGGGTGGCCGGCGATATTGCCGCAATCAGAATCTCCCCGGGCTCGGCGAGCGTGAGCAGCTTCTCGAACACCGTGAACGGAGGCGAGATGCGCTATTCGATCGCCGATCCCAAACCGCGATTCGGGCTCGACCTGACGCAGGGGTTCGGCAGCAACAACACTTTCGTGACCAGCGCTACACTCAACACCGGGCAGATCGGTGAGGCGGGGCCGCGCTTGCTGTTCGGCGTCGAGCGGATCGCCAAGGACAAATATACCGGCGCGGGCTCGCAATATATGCTGCGCGCCAACGCGAAGCTGGTGCAGGACCTGCCGTGGGGCGACGTCACCGCCTTCTTCTCTTTCGCGCGCGCCGAGATCTGGGGGTATAACAACACCTCGTTCGACATGCTGGCGAAGCTCGGCTGGAACGGCACCGACATCTTCTATCCCGATTATGCGCGCGCGGTGTTCATTGCGTCGCCGGCAAATGCCAGCCGGTCTTGCGGCGCTTACACCTGTGGCGCGCTGGCCTCGCTCGTCCCCTATGACACCGGGCAGGCGACCGACGATTTCGTCGGCAATATCACGCATCATTTCGACCTGAGCGACCGGCTCTCGGGCAGCGTGATGGGTTATGCCGCGATCAGCAAATCGAACATCGAGATCGCCAATGTCTCGACCCCATCGCAGACCGGCGCGCCCTTCTCCGCGCAGGTGTGGCGGACGCGCCCGCAGCGTTTCGGGGGAACGATCGACCTGACCTGGAAGGGCGATCGCCACACGATTTCCGCCGGTGTCTGGGTCGAGCGCGTCTCGTCGACCTCGCGCTTCGCGTCATATAACGAGCCGCTGCCCGGGCAAGGCGCACCGCTCAGCGCGATCGGGCCGTATGACGTCTACGGGCCGGCGTTCCAGATCGCCAATGACTCGCGCTGGACGACCAAATCGTTCCAGCTCTATCTCCGCGACGTCTTCAAGCCGACCGATACGCTGACGATCGACGCCGGGTTCAAGGCGGTCGATTTCTCGACCAACGGCGGCGGTATCGGCCCCGATCAGGCGCCCAACGGGCGGCTGGCGACCAGCGATCCGTTCCTCCCGCGGCTGGCGATCGATTGGCGGCCCGATGCACGCAGCTCGCTCTATCTCGATATCGCCAAAACAGCGGTGGGCTATCGCGTCTCGTCGCGCGGCAATATCGGCCCGGTGTCGTCGGCCTGGGCGGCCGACAGCCAGGCTTTGTTCGATGCCGCACTTCCCACGCTGAAGCCGGAGAAGGACTGGAATTTCACCGTCGGCGGCTATCGCCGGTTCGGGCCGGTCAGCATCAATATCGACGCTTACTACGGCATCATCCTCAACCGCCTGCTCAACGGGACGAGCGGCCCGCAATTCAATCCGGTACGCACTGTCGGGATCGTCCCGCGCTCCGAATTGATCGGTGCGGACGCGATCATCGATCTCAAGCCCTTCGCCTGGCTGGATATTTCGCAATCGGTGTCGGTCAGCAAGCTGCGCTACCAGAGCGATCTTATCCTTGCCGGGGAAGCCACGCCGTTGAAGGGGCATTTCCAGCCGGGCTATCCGGGAGTCTCGCTGGTCACCCAGATCGCGGTGAAGCACGGCCGGTTCGACGCGGGCGCGACGAGCACGCTCTATCTCGACGATCCCTTCACCTACACCAACGACATCTACGTGCCCGATTATTGGCAGGTGAATGCGCACGCTTCCTATCGGCTGCCGAAGACCGGGCGCGTGCCCGAGCTGGTCTTCCGCCTCGACGTCAACAACGCGCTGAACCGCAACAATATCGGGTCGGTGGGAATCGGCGGCTATTCGGTCGCAGGCGACTACCAGACGTTCATGCGCTCGGCGCCGCGCCAGTTCCTGTTCAGCATCAACGCGAAGATCTGACCCGTCAGGAGAACGCCCCATGTCGCTCGATCATACCCACGCGCCGATGACGCCCCGGCTTCGGCTGCGCCTTTGGTGGCTCAAGCGGCTCGAGATGCTGCTGTTGCCGCGTCGCCGCAACAGTGATTTCGCGACGGCGCTGCTGAAGTGGGTCGATACCGAATATGCCCGCATCCACCACGATCTGCATCGCGATGGCGGCGATCAGCGCTAGGCGTGGATCCGATCATAAGCGCGGACGAGATCGGGCAGCGTCCGCGCCTCCATCTTGCGCATCACCTGCCCGCGCCGCACCTTGACGGTGATTTCGCTGAGGCCCAACTCGGCGGCGACTTGCTTGTTGAGCAATCCGCGCACCACCAGCCGCGTCACGTCGCGCTCGCCCGGGGAAAGCCCGTCCCACAATTCGCGCAGCCGCTCCGTCTCCCCCGCCGCCGCGCGGCGCGCGCGATCGATCTCGATGCCGCGGTTGATCGCGTCGAGCAGATCCTGGTCGCGGAACGGCTTGGTGAGGAATTCGATCGCGCCATCCTTCATCGCGCGAACCCCCATCGCGATATCGCCATGCCCGGTGATCATCACCGTCGGCAGCCCAAGCCCGCGTTCAGCCATATGCGCCAGGAATTCCATCCCGCTCTCGCCCGGCATCCTGACGTCGAGCACGAGGCACGAGGGCGCATCGGCGCGCAGGGCCGCTGCAAATTCCTGCGCCGAAACGAACGAGCGTGAGCGCAGCGCAACGGAGGACAGCAGGTCCTCCAGCGCCTCGCGCACCGAGCGGTCGTCGTCGACGATATAGACGATCGGGGCCACGGGATCGGTCATGCCGTTGTTTCCGCTTCATTCGCGCCGCGCGCAATCGGGAGCGTGAACAACAGGGTCGCGCCGTCCAGCTCATTCTCCTCGGCCCAGATCCGCCCGCCATTGGCTTCGACGATCGCGCGGCTGATCGTCAGCCCCAGCCCGATCCCGTCCTGCTTGGTCGTCCAGAAAGCGTCGAACAGCCGCTCGGCCTCACCCGCGCGAAAACCCACGCCCGAATCCGCCACCGCCAGCGTCACGCTCTGTCCGCCTTTGGTGAGCGAGGCGATCACCTCGATCTCATGCCCGCGCGCGGGCTCCGCCATCACCGCGTCGATCGCGTTGAGCAGCAGATTGCCGACCACCTGCCCGATCTGCACCCGATCGCCGAATACCGGCGGCAGGTCTTCGGGCAGATAGAGCCGCAGCAGGATATCGTGGCGATCGATCTGTCCGCGCGCCAGCTCGACGATCTCGAGCACCAGCGCGTTGAGATCGAACCGATCGCGCATCGGCGGCTTGCCGCTGGCGAGCCCGCGGACGCGCGCGATCACCTCGCTGGCGCGGCTCGCCTCGGCGACGATGCGCTCGGCGGCGCGCTCGGCCTTTTCGATATTGGGCGGATCGGCGGCGAGCCAGCGCCGGCACGCCCCCGCGCTGGTCACCACC
>NZ_MKRR01000061.1:0-4573 GCF_001897045.1 Sphingomonas sp. 66-10 | reverse complement strand
GACCTCATGCGCAATCGAGGCGGTAAGTTCGCCGAGGCTCGTCACCCGCGCGATCCGCATCAGCCGCTCGCGGGCGTCGTGGATCGCCGCCTCGGCTGCGACGAGCTTGAGCGAGAGATAGGTCGTCACCGCGATCGCGACGATGCTGATCGCGGTGTTGACGATGCCGACCTCATAGACCCCCGAGTGGGTGAGCAGGAAACTGAGCACCGTCAGCACGCCGCACGCTGCCGTGAGGATGACAACCGAGCGCGGACGCAGCACGCGCGTCGCGAGCAGGATCACCGCGACATAGAAGACCGCGGCGGCAATCGCATAATCGGTCACCGTATCGACGATGAAGATCGCTGCGATCGCGGCCATGAGCAGTGCGACCCGGATCGTCCGCCCGCGTTCCACGCCGCCCGGGCGCCGCTGCGTCATCACGCTGTACCTGAGCTCATCGCGTTGCCTTCGGCTCTGCCTCCGCCGGACGCCCCGGCGTGCCCCGCTATGCCGCGTGGATCGCCTGCCGTCGATGATCCTGCGATGGCCACGTCGCCGCCGCCCCGGAAAGCCGCCGCGCATCGCTCATCGTACCCGACGCAGGATGACGAGCGCGGCGCGCTGCAGCCGGTGACAGAATTGCGAGGCGCGCAGCCACGTCCGTCGCGAGATCGCGCGGTGGTGCGCCAGCATCGCCGCGGTGGCGAGCAGGCGGGTGGCGATGACGCTGAGCAGCCAGGCGAGCATCTGTCCCAGTCGCTCGCGCCACGACGGCCCCGGCGGCAGGGAGGCGCCGCGGCGCGCGCCCGAGCCACCGCCGCTCCGCCGCCCGCCTTGCGGCGCGGTTTCGCGGAGTGCCAGCGCGGCGCGATATCGCCGGCTCAGAACCATTGCCCGAACCGCCGGATGTAGAGCGTCTTCATCGACTGGGCGACGATGCAATAGCCGAGCAGGATCGCCACCAGCCACGGGAAATAATGCCACGGCAGCGGCTGCAGCCCGACCATCGCGCCGAACGCCGAGAAGGGAATGAACACGCCGAGCGTACAGATCAGCGCGGTCATCACCAGCACCGGCAACGCCGCGACGCTCTGGAAGAACGGGATTCGTTGGGTGCGCAGCATGTGGACGACCAACGTCTGCGACAGCAGCCCCTCGACGAACCAGCCCGACTGGAACAGCGACTGGTGCGCCGGGGTATTGGCGCCGAACACGAACCACAGAAGCGCGAAGGTCGCGACGTCGAAGATCGACGAGGTCGGCCCGATCCACACCATGAAGCGCCCGATGTTGCGCGCATCCCATTTGCGCGGGCGCTTCAGAAATTCGCGGTCCATGCGGTCCCAAGGCAGCGCGAGCTGCGACACATCGTACATCAGATTCTGGATGAGCAGCTGGATGGCCAGCATCGGCAGGAACGGGATGAAGGCGCTGGCGATCAGCACCGAAAAGACGTTCCCGAAGTTCGAGCTCGCAGTCATGTTGAGATATTTGATGATGTTGCCGAAGGTCTCGCGGCCCTTGAGCACGCCCTCCTCGAGCACCATCAGGCTCTTTTCGAGCAGAATGATGTCGGCCGATTCCTTGGCGATATCGGTGCCGCTGTCGACCGAAATGCCGACATCGGCATCGCGCAATGCCGGCGCGTCGTTGATCCCGTCGCCGAGGAAGCCGACGGTATGGCCATTGGCCTGCAGCGCTTGCAGCACGCGCGATTTCTGCAGTGGCGTGAGCTTGGCGAAGATCGTCCGTTCGTCGACCAAGGCACGCAACCGCGCGTCGTCGAGTGCCTCGATCTCGCGCCCGAGCAGCGGCTGTCCCGGCTCGAGCCCGACCTCGCGGCAGATGCGCGCGGTGACCACCTCATTGTCGCCGGTCAGCACCTTCACCGATACGCCATGCTCGGCAAGCGCAGCGAGCGCAGGGGCTGCGCTCTCCTTCGGCGGATCGAGGAAGGTCAGGAAGCCCTCGACGATCAGGTCGCGCTCATCGGCGATACCGTACAGCGGCTTGCGCTCGTCGTCCGCCGCCTCGCGCGTCGCGAGCACCAGCACGCGGAAGCCCTCGGCATTCATCGCGCGCGCACGGGCGATCAACGTCCCGCGCTCCTCGTCGCCCAGCGGGCGCACCAGATCGCCGTCGCGAATGGCGTGCGAAATACCGAGCATTTCCTCCACCGCGCCCTTGCACACGATCAGATGGCGCTGGTCGGCATCCTCGACCACCACCGAGAGCCGGCGGCGGACGAAATCGAACGGCAGTTCGTCGACCTTGCGATAATTGGCCACCGTGCGGATCACCTCGGGCAATTCGCTGGCGAAGCGGATCACTGCCTGATCCATCAGGTTGCGCACGCCGCTCTGGTGGTGGCTGTTGATCCAGGCATAGCGCAGCACCGCATCGTCGCGTTCGCCGTGGATATTGAGATGCTGTTCGAGGATGATGCGATCCTGCGTCAGCGTGCCGGTCTTGTCGGTGCACAAGACATCCATCGCGCCGAAATTCTGGATCGCGTTGAGCCGCTTCACCACCACCTTGCGCCGCGCCATCGCCACCGCGCCCTTGGCGAGGTTCGACGAGACGATCATCGGCAGCATCTCGGGGGTGAGCCCCACCGCGACCGCGAGCGCGAACAGGAAGGCGTTGGTCCAGTCGCCCTTGGTGAAGCCGTTGATGAGCAGCACGATCGGCACCATCACCAGCATGAAGCGGATCAGCAGCCAGCTGACCGAATTGACCCCGCGATCGAACGCGGTTTCGGCGCGCGAACCGACGATCGCCTTGGCGAGCGACCCGAAATAGGTTCGCGCGCCGGTCGCGACGACAACCGCGGTCGCGGTGCCGCTGACGACATTGGTGCCCATGAAGCAGATCGTCGGCAGATCGAGCGCATCGGCATCGTCATTGGCCGCGGCATCGGCCGATTTGCCCGCCACCGCGCCCAAGGTATCGTATTTCTCGACCGGCAACGCCTCGCCGGTCAGCGCCGCCTGGCTGACGAACAGGTCGCGCGATTCGAGCAGGCGCACATCGGCCGGGATCATGTCCCCGGCCGAAAGCTGGACGATATCGCCGACGACAATCTCGGCCATCGGTATTTCGCGTGCGATGGCCGCATCGCCCTCGTCGGCGCGGCGGCGCACCGTCGCGGTGGTGCGCACCATTGCCTTCAATGCATCGGCGGCCTTGCCCGAGCGATATTCCTGCCAGAAGCGCAGCAGCGCGCTCAGCACGACCATCGTCACGATGATGACGACGCTGGTATAGTCCCCTGTCTCACCGTGGCGCAGCGGGAGGATGATATCGGTCACAGACGAGATCGCCGCGAGCGTCATCAGCACCGCGATGAACGGGTTGGCGAAGGCGTGGAGCAGTTGGACCGGCGCGGGCGGGCGATGATCGTGCGCGACCTCGTTGAGCCCGTCCTTCGCCAGCCGCGCGGCCGCCTCCGCCTCCACAAGCCCGCCGCCGCTCGCGCGGAAATTCGCCAGCGTCGTCTCGATGCTATTGCGCGCCTCGCGGATCGCGCGCGTCGAGAGCTTGCGATTGCGCGGGCGCGCGGCGGCGCCCGGCACGACCTTGGTCATCAGGTTCATGTCGATCTTTCCGAATTTGCTCGAACGCGGCGGCATCATCAGCACGCGGCGCGGCGCCGGACGGTGGTGAAACGGGCCGCGAAACGTGGGTGGATCGGCACGTCCTGATCGTCCGTCTCTGCCGCCGCGATCCAGCGGCAGGCAAGCCGGCCGGTTTCCCTGTCGACATACCAGCAGAGCACCGGGGCCCGGCGCGGCGTCAAAGTATCGCGCACCGCCACCTGGGCGAGACGGGCGGGAAGCGCGCAGACGCGCGCGTTCTTCAAATTGGTCATGTTGCACCTCGCTGCAGCGCCGCTGCGCTGTCGGCGAGGGCTAAAAGGTCAACCTCGACCGAACGGCGACAGCGGCGCGTATTTTCGACTGTCGTCGGATGGCATGGTCATTGGCTCCTTAAACAACCACACGCCGGTGAGGCTCGCAGCTGCTGTCTTTCTCCTAGATCTCCGGGCTAAATCCGGCATCTATACGTGCGTTATTGACACCATATTTTAGGATGGCCTTGATATACGAAGGTATATTCCGCGCCGCGTTTGAGATGTAATCGCCGCAATACCCGAAAAGCTGAGCGGCCGGTCAGCTTCGCTACCGTCGAGCCCCCCAGGGGGGGCACAACTTGCTTGTGCTCACCAAAGGCCTCGAACGAAGATGAGCGAAGGGGCAGCGTTTGGGTTCGGCGAGCGGCCACCGAACGACTGAATTTTGGGCGCATAGCGGCAACGCCGCCTCAGTTAGCCGCAGCGGCTGTTTTCGGCTTATAGAAAGCCGTTCAATCAGCATGCCGCATGCCGCATGCCGCATGCCGCATGCCGCATGCCGCGGACGAAGGCGCTTTCACCGCTCAGTCGCCAAAAGTCCGAAGCTTTTCGAGGCGAGCCTTTTGAACCGCCATCGCCATCTCAATCCGCACGCGTTCCACCGGATCGGTCTTGCCGAGATAATCCTTGAGCGCGCCGACATTCGCCTCGATCGCCGCCTCCAGCTCAAGGAAG
>NZ_MKRR01000060.1:8160-24480 GCF_001897045.1 Sphingomonas sp. 66-10 | reverse complement strand
GCGAGTACATCACCCAAACCCGCGAGGCCTCGTCAGGCAATTAGGGGGCAACGACACAATGATGATCGCGGCGCGGCGATCTATCGGTTTGGCGACAATTCGAAAGATTACTTTTTAGCGCTATGCGATCGTATTCCGATTTTCTTCTTAAAGTACCGAGAGTATGATCGGGCGGCCACATCCTTTGCGGTAGACATTGATAATCGAAGTTGGTCATTTAAAATAGATCACGACGCGCATTCAGATGCACTGACGATAGAAGATGGCCGATTTGGCGATTATTTTGCTGGGGCGAAACGGCGAATCGCATATCGTGTCGGTAAGGAGTGGGTGGCCGAGATTCCACCCAGTCCGTTGCTGGCTAGGTTTGTCGCGCAGTGTCGGGCGCGGAATGAAGCGCGTACGCGATGATCGCGCCCATTGTCGGTAGGGCGCTTTCCTAGCCATGGGATCGTAGGGGCGTGGCGTAAGCATCGTGATCATCACTATCGGTCACGGCCCGCCACCCTACGCCATGATGCGTTGGAATCCGCCGCGGTGCGACGGCTTACGCCGCGGTTGCGGACTCTTCCCTTCGCGCGTTAGCTTTGACCATGACGCTAGAGGAACTGAAGGCGCTTGAGGCGCTTGATCGGGCCGCGACCGCCGGCCCTTGGTACGTACGACGGCTGGACGACGAATTGTGTATGGGCGCGATTGCTGTGTCTACTCGCCCCGATACGGGCGCCAATGAAGACATGAGATCAGGCGCTTGGCCCGGTGCGGAGATTGTCGCGGCGTGCCTTGTCCAGGCGCCACCATATGTCGTTCCGCAGGACGATCGATATGAGGAGAACGCTCAACTGATCGCGGCGATACGGACTGCGCTCCCCGATTTGCTTCGGTTGGCCCATCTCGCTCTACAGCGAAAAGATTAAGCCGGCTTTTGATCCATCCTGGGCCGTCCCGTAGGCTATGCGATCATAGCGGCATGGCGTAAGTATAGTGTCATTACTATCGGTCGCGGCCCGCCACCCTACGCTATGATGCGCGGGAACCCGTCGGGGTACGATGGTATGTGCGCCACTAGCGGGCATTCTCGATAAGCATCAGAATGCGGTGATGCGAATATCCACCCGATCGACAACCGTGGCGTTGACCTTGCTCCTGTTGATAGCAGCGGCGGCGATCGCGACACTCTATCCGTTGGCAACCCGCCCCACGTTTCGGCCGGGTGACGAAGCATTCATCGAGAGGGCTAAGGCGGACGCTCGCGCGAACTTCCGGGGCGCGGATGCATATGGGCGCAATGCCTTCCCTGTCGTTATGCGTTTGTCCGATCGAACTTGCGTAGAGCTTCGCTCATATAAAACAGATGGAGCGGGAAGTTATATCGCCTGTTACGATCGCCAAGCCGGGAAGAAAATCGAAGAGGGCTTTGGCGTGGGATTCTGAGCAACGGCGTTTTAATCCCCCAAAATCATCCCGTAACCTACGCTATCGTAGCAGCATGGCGTAAGTATAGTGACCATCACTATCGGTCGCGGCCCGCCACCTTTGCCGCCGATCGCGGCGCAAATTTTTCCAGCTAGCTCCTCGGGGCGACCTTCCACGGATCGATCACCGTCATGCCGGCGGCGCGAAACGCGCCGATATCGCGGCTCGCGACGGCAAATCCGCGCGATGCGGCAATGGCGGCGATATATCCGTCAGGGGTGGGGAAGCCCTTACCGCTGATGCGTGCCTCGACCGCGAGATCGGCATAATGGCGCGCCGCCGACAGATCGAAAGGCAGAATGCGTCCGTCGAACAGCGCGAGGAGCCCCTCCAAAATCGCCGCAAGCTTTTCTTTGCGCCGGCCCGCGGGAAGCGCGCCGATGCCGAATTGCAGTTCGGCGATCGTCACGCTCGAAAGATACAGCGTTTCGGCGGATTGTTCGTCCAGCCAGGTCTGCACCGCGGCGCCGGCCGCGTGCTGTTTTCCCGTATTGGAACATCGCGTACCCCGGCGCCCGCAGCGAAGGTTCCACAGCGTCCGTCCGCATGCTAATGCCCGCGCTGACATAGGAAATCGCTCGAAGGGACGGGATGCAGAGCGCGATCGTGCAATTCGGGACGGATGCGCTGCGGCTGTTCATCTGGCTCGTGATCCTCTCCGCGATCTTCATCCCGCTCGAACGGTTCTTCGCGATCGCGCACAATGATCGGCCGCGCTCGCCGGTGAAGGGCGAGATCGGCTATTATTTCCTCAACAACCTGCTTCCCCCGCTGCTCATCGCGATGCCGCTCGCCGCGCTCGCCGCCGGCGGGCGCGCATTGCTCCCCGAGGCGTGGCTCGCGCTGATCCGCGGCCTGCCCTTCGCAGCGACCCTGGGGATCGCGCTGATCCTGTCGGAGATCGGGGGCTATTGGGGGCATCGGCTGTCGCACGAATGGCCGATCCTGTGGCAATTCCACGCGCGGCATCACCAGCCCGCGCACGTCAATTGGCTGACCAATACGCATGCCCACCCGGTCGACATGATCTGGTCGCGGCTGACCGCCTTGTTCCCGGTCTATGCGCTCGGCTTCGCCAATCCGACATTGGGGGAGCAGGGGATGATCCCGGTGATCATCACGCTGTTCAACGCGATCGGATCCTTCTTCATCCACGCCAATGTGCGCTGGCGGTTCGGCCCGGTCGAGGCGCTGATCGTCACCCCGGCCTTTCATCACTGGCATCACGCCAATGACGAGTGGCGTGATCACAATTATGCGACGATCCTGCCGGTGATGGATCGCATTTTCGGCACCCATCACCTGCCCGATCATTTCCCGCCCTGCTACGGCATAGACGATGAGAAGGACATGGCGCCGTTGCTGCCCTTCTCCGGGGAGCGGCGCGGCTGACCCGACCTGATCGGGTCGTCTCCTACTTCGCCGGGCCGACAGCTTCGGCAGATCGCGCCGACCGGAAAATGTAAAGTTTTGTCACGCTATTTAATAAGTCGCTTCCATGTGGCAGGCAGGGCGCATTTTATCGCTTATATGGCGCGAACGTTCCAATATTTCTGAGAATGTTCGAGAAATGAAATCCCCACAACTGAAATATTCACTGATATTTGTCGTGCAAAGCGTGCGTAACTGCAAGGTTGCGGGGCGATTTCTTCGCTGCGGCGAGGTCGTATTTACGGATAGTAAACCTTTCTAGCTCACTTTAATTTCACGTTTTTTATTGGTTTCGTTTCGGAGCCGATTTGAAAAGCGGCCTCCCCCGCAGCGAAAGGGGGTGGCCCTGTTTGTGTAGGAATGACGTCATGACCCGGTGCAACCCCCTCTCTCCCCCGGAGCGGACTGGCATCCTGAAGCGCGCGGCGAATCGCTACCGCAATCATCTGCTTTCTTCGATGTCAGCGGTAGCATTCGGCTGCTCCGCAAGCGCCGCGCTGGCACAGACCCTCCCGACCGGCGGACAGGTGCAGGCCGGCACCGCGACGATCGCGTCGGGCGGCGCGGGCAAGCTGCAGGTCAGCCAGGCATCGGGCAAGGCGATCATCGACTGGCAGAGCTTCTCGATCGGCGCGGGCGGCGAGGTCCGCATCGACAATGGCGCCGGGGCGACGCTCAACCGCGTCACCGGGCAGTCGCTCTCGGCAATCGACGGCGTGCTTTCCGCCACCGGTTCGGTCTATCTGCTCAACCCCAACGGCGTGGTCATCGGCAAGTCGGGCGTGGTCAACACCGGGGGCAATTTCCTCGCGTCGACCGGGCGCATCTCGAACGAGGAATTCCTCGCCGGCGGCACGCTCAACATCGGCAACATGAGCAGCGCCAAGGTGGTCAGCCAGACGGTGCGGCTGCGCGAATCGATCGCGATGATGCGTGATCTGCGGCGGCTGGTATCCGATACGATCGAGAGCGTCGCCGATCCGCTGCTGGTGACCGATCTCGACGATGCGATCGTCCTCGCCAACCGTCCGACCGCGGCGCTGAGCGGCAAGCCCCTCGTCGGGCTGCGCGCCGCGGCGCTGCTCGGCGAGATTTCGGGGGTGCCGGTGTCGCCCGACGCTTTGCCCGACGAACTCAATGTCGGCGAGCGGGTATTCTCGCTGCGCCGCTCGCCGTTGCGCGACAGCAACGGCGCGCAGCGCGGGTGGATTCTGCAATTGCTCGAGCTGACCGCGGTGCGCGCGGCCGAAAACGAGCGCGAGGCGGCGCTGCAATTTCTCAGCCACGACATGCGCTCGCCGCAATCCTCGATCATCTCGCTGCTCGAGCAATATCGCGATGCGATCGACCACCCCGATCTCGCCGACCGCATCACCGGGCTCGCGTGGCGGACGCTGACGCTGGCCGACAATTTCGTCCAGCTCGCGCGGGTCGAGGCCGCCGCGTTCAACCCCGAGGAGATTGATTTCGGCGAGGTGCTGACCGAAGCCGCCGACGATCTCTGGTCGCAGGCGTCGAAGCGCGACGTGCGGATCGCGCTCGACGGTATCGATCAGCCGCATTACCTGCTGGCGGAGCGCGATACGCTGCGGCGCGCTTTGGTCAATCTGATCGACAATGCGGTCAAGTTCAGCCCGGAGGGCGGCGCGGTGCGATGCACCGTCGCGACGGTGGATGACGGACGCTTCGTCGAATGCGTTATCGCGGACGAAGGGCCGGGGATGTCCGCGGAGCGCCGCGCCAATCCCTTCCGCCGTTATGGCGCGCATCAGGCGGCGCCGGGTTCGCGCTATTCGGTCGGGCTCGGGCTCGCTTATGTCGGTGCGGCGGTGGCGCGGCACGGCGGCGAGATCACATGCGCGCCGAACACGCCGCACGGCACGCGCTTCACGCTCCGCTTCCCCGCGCTCGCCTGAGCGATCTAGCGCCGGGGCGATACCGCGGCGCGTGCCAGCGCGGGCAGTAGTGTCGCTTCCTTGCCGACGCATCGCGCGGTGATCGCGCCCGATCGACGCAACACCGTCCCGCTTGCGCGATCGATCATCGCGAGGATCAAAACATAGGCCTGCCGACGGCACAGCCCGATCGCGCGCGGGGCGGGCGGCGAAACGATCGTCGCGCCGCCGGCGCCCGCGACTGTTACGCCGGGCGGGCGGATCGCGAAGCCGATCTCGACCCGCGTCGGCGCATCCTGTGCCTCGCGATAGCCGGCGGCGTGCAGCGCATCGCGGACCGCATCGGCGACGTCGGCGCGCCGCGTCTCGCCGATCGAGAACGGCGGTTGCGCAGCGGCAGGGGGCGGCGCATCGCCGAACGGGCGAACCGTCGGGGCGCATGCCGCGATCAGCAAGGCGCCGACCAGGGGCATCGCGCGCCACCGTCGCGGGGACCGCCCGATGGCGCGACGACAACCCGCGCGGCAGGGCCGGGAATTATTGCGTCGATGTATCCGCACGCGCCGCACCCAGCTCGATCGCCGCGCCGGCCCGCCCGGGCCTCGTCGGCACCGCCACGATCTTGTTTTCGCGCAACGCGGCGGCGATCGCGGCGGCGCGGCGCTGATCGAGCGTCGCGCGTTCCGACACGGGCTCGCGGAGCCCCGGCACCGACAGCGCGGTCCAGTTCCAGCGCCGCGCCGCCCAGATCGCGGTCGACAGCGCCGTCTTGCCGGCGTCGTCGAGCTGATCCGAGCCGCTGGCGAAGGCGATCGGGGGCAGGTCGAGTCCGGCCGGCGGGACGATCGCGATCGACCAGCCGTTGATCTGCGACGCGACGCGCGTTTCGAGCAGCCGATAGGCGAGAAGCGACGCGCCGGGCAGCGGTTGCGCGGCGGTCACCGCGCGCCGCGCGTCGCGATCGAGCAGCACATCGCTCGGCTTGGCGCCGGCGGTGATGGCGAGCAGCCGCACGATCTCCGACCCTTCTTCGCGCAGCCGTTGTTGCTCCTGCGCCTGGGTGAAGGCGGCCTGCTCCTGATCGATTGCCGCCGAGCCGGGGTCGACCAGCACCTGATCGGCCTGGAGTGTCACCGGCTGCCCGAGCTTCGCTTCGATCGCCTGCGCCAATATCTGCGGGCGAAGCGCGTTGGAACGCGGTGCGATCACCACCGCGCGGATGGCGATCGGGTTCACCTTATAATCGATGTCGAGCTGGGCGACGCGGGCGTCCTTGCCATAGCTGGTGTTGAGGACGCTCCGCACCTGCGTCGCGATCACCGCTTCGCGCGCGATCTGGTTGAGCGAGATGCCCAGCGGAATGGCCATCACCAGGAATGCGCCGACGAGCAGCCCGGTCTGCGCCCAGGTTTGCTGTTCGGACAATCGGTGTCCGAAGCCGTACAGCTGCGCCATGATCATCGCCGACAGCGTGATCGTCACGAAGTTGGTCCCGAACAGCGCGGCCGCGCCGCCCGCGATCGCGAAATTGCCCACCGCCAGCCCGTAGCCGACGGTCGCCAGCGGCGGCATCAACGCGGTGGCGATCGCCACCCCGACGATCGTCTCTCCGCGCCCGCGGATCAGCGCGAAAGTGCCGGCGAGCGCGGAGAACATCGCGACGAGCAGGTCGAACAGATTGGGGCGCGTCCGCGCCAATATCTCGGCGGTCGTTGCCTTGAGCGGGGAAAGGAGTACGACCAGCGCGGTGAAGCCGATCGCCAGCGCCGACGCGACGGCGAGCGCGACGATCGAGCGCCGCATCTCGGTGAAGTCGAACAGCGCGAGGCTGAAGCCGAGCCCCATGATCGGGCCCATCAGCGGCGAGATCAGCATCGCGCCGATCACCACCGCCGGCGACGATTGCAGCAGCCCGAGCACCGCGATCCCCGCCGACATGATCGTCATGAAGGCAAAGCGCGCGGACCAGCCGCTATCCTCGGCGACGCGCGCCATTACGCCCTCGTGATCGACCGCGCTGGACACATGCGCCCGCCACCATCTGCGCACCCGGCGTAGCGCAGGCACGCGACTTGAAAGAGGAGCGGCAGCGGAGCTGGTGGCAGACGACGTGCTGTTCATGCGCTGCTGGTGGCCAACAAGCGCAAAATGCGCAAGCCGTCTCGTTCGGTTGTGTCGCGTCCGGCGATACGCATGGGGATAGATATCCCTGAGATATGCGGGAAAGTACACCGCCATTATGAGGGTGAATATCCCGTTATCCGTATTACTTATATCTGCATCCCGTGACGCGGATAAGCCAATGACGATTTGGGGTGACGGCGATGAATGCGATGTATTTACCAACGGCAAGATCGTTGCGCGCGATTTCGGCAACAGCGGCACGCTCTTGTTCGGATGAGATGTCACGACACCGCCGGATTTGTTTGGCGCATCGGCATATGTCGGGCCGGACGCGACGGCGCCGGTAACACGACTTGACCGAAATTTACACGAGGTCGATAAATTTCCGGGCTCGGGCGCCGGTATGCCGATTTCGGTCTGCGCCGCCGCCGGGGGCGATGCGTGGGACGGCCGCTCGATGGCCGATGTGATGGGAAGAGTTGAATGTCGGCAGGTGCGCGCGGCGGGTTTTCGGTCACCGATTTCAAGGTGCCGCGACGTTATCTCGATATGATCATCCGGCCGGATTCGGAGGGCGGGCGGGAATATGTCGACCAGCCCGGCCTCGCGGACGACGATTATATCTCCTCGCTGGAATTCATGGACCGTTGCCTGCGCCATTTCCGCAAGACGGGGTATGAATCGCTGGCCAACGCCTCGATGGTCGTGCCGTTCGGCAGCTTCGGGATGATCGTCTCGTCGGTGGCGGACAGCAAGGATTTCGAAGAGGCGCCGAAACGCTGCGTCGCCGCGGTGGAGATTTTGCGCCCCGATCTGGTCGCGCGGTTCGTCCGGACCAAGGATCGGCTCAAGCTCGACATCACCTGCAAGCGCCCGGCGACGACCGGGATGGAGATCGGGCTCGAATTCTTCGTTCTCGCGCTGCACACCTCGTTTCGCTGGATGACCGGGAAGTCGCTCCGCCCGGTAAGCGTGCGCGGGGCGGCGAAGATCAATGGTTTCGACGAGAGCCTGCTGGTCGTCCTCGCGGCCCCGATGACGCGACGCGGGACCGGGGTGACGCTCTATTATCCGCTGGACTATGCCGGCATCGAGATATTGCCGGTCAAATATGAAAGCTGGGGCGCGCAGGAAGTCCCCGAATTCCTGCGGATGATGCAGGAAGCGGCCGAGGCGCGCAGCGCGACCGACGGCGCCACGGCAGCGCCCGTCGCGGAGCAGGCGGCGGAACTGATCAGGCAGGGGGTGGTCACCGAGGCGGGGGTCGCGCAACGGATGGAGATCAGCGCTGCGTCGTTGCGGCGGCGGTTGACCGATGCGGGCACCTCGTTCCGCCAACTATTGTCCGACACGCGGCGCGAGGCGGTGCAGCGGCTGCTGGCGACCGACAAGAGCCTCGAGGCGATCGCCGAGGAAGTCGGCTATTCCGACGAGCGCAGCCTGCGGCGCGCCTGCGTCCAATGGTTTGGCATCCCGCTCGCGCAATATCGCGAAGAAATACGTAAATCGTAAATTCAGCGCAATAGTGCTACAATATTTCTCGCAAAATAAACCCGGCCGAAAGAATGATCTCGGCGCAAAGTAAAATCGCGAGCATATTCATACCCTTGACAATGATCTCGCTTTTGCTCACGGCGGCTCCATGCAATCCACCCGTTGCGGAGGATTGTCCCGGCTGTTTCGTCATGCGTTGAATTTACTCTGCTTTACGATTCGTTGTAATGACCGCTGCGCTCAAAGCTTGGCGGACAAATTCGCTCAGCGATAGACGAGCGCGACGAGGCTCCGCGCGTGATCGGCGGCCTCGTCTTCGTCCCACACGATCGTATCGGTGAGACGGCGGTTGCCGCGCGCGGCGAGCAACAGGAAATGTTCGGCGGCGATCGCGCTGTCCGGCAGGCGGATCGCGCCGGCGGCGTGCCAGTCGCGCAGTCGTGTCGCCAGTTCGGCGTGCGCCGGCGTCACGAGGCGACGCCAGATGCGCTGGACGGTTTCGGCATGGGACGGCGCCTCGGCGACGAGCAACCGGATCAGCGCGACATGCTCGGGCTGTTGGGCGAAACGATCGTGCGCATAGGCGATGGCGCGCAGCGTATCAGCGATATCGTCGCCGCGCGGCATCGCGGGACGCGCGCCAAGCCGGTCGTCGACTGCCTGATCGAGCGCTGCGGCGAACAATCCCTGCTTGTTCCCGAAGCGGCGATAGATCGACATTTTGGCGATGCCGGCCTGCGCCCCGATCTGCTCGACGCTGGCGGCGCGGAAGCCCGCTTCGCAAAATCGCGTCGCGGCCAGCCGTAGCAGCGCGGTCCAAGCGGCGTCGGAAATGCGGCCGCTTTGCTCGATCGGGACCGAGCGGGGCGGTGCTGCGGGTAGTGGCGCGCTTGCCGTGGCCGGATCGCCGGGCGATGGGCCGGTTCGCCAGCCGCGCGCGAAGGTCGCGACGATCGCCTCGATATTGGCGTGCCGCTCGCGCGGCGTCGGCGTCAGCCCGAGCAGCGGGCGAACCCCGCCGATCGCGAGCACCCCGGCCCAATGCGCCAGCCGGTCCGCATCCAGATCGGGGAGGCGGCCTGCGCGTTGCTGGTCGGCAAGAATGCCCGAAAAAGGCGTCGCGCGGCGCCGCAGCCGGTGCAGATCGGCGGCAAGCTCGGGGAACACCCCCGCCGCCGCGACATTGGCGCGATACAGTTCGAGATTGGCGGGATTGGTCGCCGATCGCTCGACCCAGGCCGCATAAGCGCGGGTCGCGTCGGCCAGATCGAGCGTTCGCATGTCGGGCGCGCCTTCCTCGCCCGATTCGTCCATCGTGACACGCAGCACCTCGCGAAACAGCTGCTCGCGCGAGCTGAACAAGGCGTAGAGCGTCTGCTTGCTCGCGCCGGCCTGATGCGCGATCCGGTCCATGCTCGTCTCAAGAAAACCCGCGGCGAGGATCGCCTCGCGTGCCGCCTGGAGGATGCGCATCCGGGCAGGCGGGTCTTCGTTCGGCGAGGAAGGAGCGGCGCGCGTCATCCGCGCCTTCTCGCCCAAGCCGCGCCACGTTGCAATGACGGGAACTATACCGTATAGTTCCTTTGCAACGGAGGGGTTCGTGACGTTGAAAACCACATTTTGCGGAATATCCTGTGCGCTGCTTCTGTGCGGTGCTGCGTCGCAAGCAACGGCGCAGGCCGATGTCGTTCTGCCCAGGCCGCCCGCGCCGTTCGCCGGGAAGATCGGCATGACCTTCGCCGATTCGACCCCCGCTTTTCCCCGCCCGTTGCACGCGCCGGCGGGGGCGCCCAACGTGCTGCTGATCTTGACCGACGATGTCGGCTTCGCCGCGGCGAGCGCCTTCGGCGGCCCGGTGCCGACCCCGGCGCTCGATCAGCTCGCGGCGAACGGGCTGCGCTACACGCGCTTCCACACCACCGCGATGTGCTCGCCCACCCGCGCGGCATTGCTCACCGGGCGCAATCATCATGCGGTCGGCAACGGCATCGTCTCGGATACCGGAAGCGGCTATCCCGGCTATTGGTCGGTGATCCCGCGCTCCGCCGCGACGGTGGCGCAGGTGCTGCGGCTCAACGGCTATGACACCGCCTTCATCGGCAAGCATCACAATCTGCCGCAGGGCGGGGACGATGCGAACAGCGGGTCGTTCGATCTCTGGCCGACCGGCCTTGGCTTCCAATATTTCTACGGTTTTGTCGGCGGCGACACCAACCAGTGGCGCCCGACGCTCTATCGCGGCACCTCGCCGGTCGCGATGCCGCCGATGACGACCACGCTCGATCATTATCTGGCGCAGGATCTGATCCACTGGATCCACGGGCAGAAGGCCGCGGCGCCCGACAAGCCGTTCTTCGCCTATCTCGCCCCGGGCAGCGCGCATGCGCCGCATCAGGCGCCTGCCGAGTGGATCGCGCGCTTCAAGGGCAAGTTCGATTCGGGCTGGGATCAATTGCGCGAGGACAGCCTGGCACGGCAGAAGGCCGCCGGGATCGTCCCCGTGGATACCGCGCTGACCCCGCGGCCGAAGGAAATCCCCGCCTGGTCCAGCCTCTCGCCCGACGAGCAGCGCGTCTATGCGCATATGATGGAAGTGTTCGCCGGGATGCTCGCCTATCAGGACGATCAGATCGGCACCGTGCTCGACGAGCTCAAGCGGATGGGCCAGCTCGACAATACCTTGGTGGTGTTCATCGAGGGCGACAATGGCGCCAGCCCGGAGGGCGCGCTGACCGGCTCGACCAACGAACTCGGCGCGCTCGCCAACGCGATGAAGGAGGACACCCGCTGGCTGCTCTCGCAAATGCCCAGGATGGGCGGGCCGGACAGCTACGAAATCTATCCGGTCGGCTGGGCGTGGGCGACCAACGCGCCGTTCCAATGGACCAAACAGGTCGGCTCGCACCTCGGCGGGACGCGCAACGGCATGGTCGTCTCGTGGCCGGCGCGGATCCGCGACAAGGGCGGAATCCGCACCCAGTTCGGCCACGTCAACGACATCATGCCGACGATCCTCGAGGCAGCCGGCATCGCGATGCCCGATGTGGTGGATGGGGTGCGCCAGCAGAAGATCGACGGCACCAGCCTCGTCTACAGTTTCGACGCGCCGCAGGCGCCCGAACGGCATGTGCGGCAATATTTCGAGATGCTCGGCAACCGCGCGATCTACGATCACGGCTGGATGGCGAGCACCACGCCGGGGCGGTTGCCGTGGAAAATGGGTGGATCGGGCGGGCTGCCGACCGATTACAAATGGGAGCTGTACGATCTCACGAAAGATTTCAGCCAGGCGCACGATCTCGCCGCGGCCGAGCCGGCGAGGCTCGCCGCGCTGCGCGCCGAATGGGATGCCGAGGCCAAGGCGAACAACGTCTATCCGCTTGACGACCGGCAGGGGACGATCCGCGCGCTGGGGGCGATGCCCCCGCCGAAGCCGCGTGCCTATGTCTACTGGGGCGCCGACATCAGCGTTGCGCAGAGCAAGGCGCCGCCGATCAACGTCCGCGGCTTTGCGATCGACGCCGACATCGATGTGCCCAAGGACGGCGCGCGCGGCGTGCTGATCGCCAGCGGCAGCCGCTTCGCCGGGTGGAGCTTCGGCTTCGATAACGGGCGTCCGTTCGTCGTCCACGCCGCGTCGCAAAAGCCCGACGACCAATTCCGCATCGCCGCCGCGGCGCGTGTCGCGCCGGGCCGGCACAAGCTCGATTATGCCTATAAGCCGGATGGCATGCCGGGGCAGGGCGGCACGATGACGATCAGCATCGACGGGCGCGAGGTGGCACGTGGCCGGATCGGGCGCACCGCCTTCGTCGCGGCGGGGCTCGGCGAAACCTTCGACATCGGCCGCGATACCGGCGCGACGGTGGTCGACCTGCCGGGCGGCACGCGGTTCAACGGCGCGATCGCGCGGATCGAGGTGGGGATTCGCTGATCTCTAAAGCTGCCGCCACGGCACCGGGTCCCGCATATCGAGCCGGCACATATGCTGCAGCCCGTGCTGCTGGGCATAAGCGATCACGCGCGCGTCATAATTGAGCGCATCGGGCATCGCGAAATTCCAGTCGGGCGGGTTGAAGGTCGAGAAGCCGTTGATCGTCGGCACGCCCCATTGCTCGGCGAGGAACATCGCGTCGACATTGTGTGGATAAAGCCCGCTGTGAAGCGCATCGCCGTAATGCAGCTCGCCGCGCCGCGCGGCCACGACGTAAAAGCTGGCGCAGTCCTTGGGCGGCGGCGGGACCGCGGCGAAGGCGGTCAGCTGCGCCGCGCGGCTGAGCTGGGTCGGTTGCGCGGCATTGAGCTGCTCGACGACGAGCAGCGCGACGATCACGCCCGCGATCCACGGCCGGCGACGCCAGAGCCGGGTGAGATCGTCGCGAAAGGCAATCCCCATCAGCAGCAACGCCGGCAACACCAGGAAGAGCTGATAGCGCAGCACGACGCGCAACCCCCGCGCGCCCGGCACGAGATCGTGCACCAAGGCCCAGGGCGACACCGGCCCGAAGCGCAGCGTCAGCGCCCAGCCGATCGCGATCGCCAGCGCGAATATGCGCGCGAACCGGGGGCTGTCGCGCCGGTGGATCACCCGCCAGCCGGCGGCGCAGAGCAATGCGAAGGTCAGCAGCGGGAAACCGGTTATATGCTCCCCGCCGGCGGCGAGGCCATCGAACCACCCGTCGGGCAGCGCTTGCGTCTGCACCACGCGGTCGAGCCCACGGATCAGCCAGCCCCATAGCAGATTGCGCTCGCCGACATTGAACAGGTCGATCGGCTGGACGGTATATAAGAGGATGAAATCATGCCCCCCGGTCTCGCGTACCTTGGGGAGATAGACGCGCAGGAACGGTATCGCGGCGATTGCGAACACGCCCGCGAACACCGTCGAACTGCGCCAGTGCGTTTCCGCCAACTCGCGCAGCGCGGCGGGGTGCCACAAGCCCGCAACGCCCAGCCAGCATCCGGCCAGGACGACGACGAAATAGATCGCGAACCACGCGAAATAGAAAGCGGTGAGCAGCCATGCGCCCATCAACGCCGCGGCCGATGCGGCCCAGAGAAGCGCGCCTCGCCGCCGATCGCTTTCGGCGCGAACCGCGAGGATCGCGAATGACGCGACGAGCGGGAGCAGCGCGAGCGTCTGGATCTGCGCGTGCCCCGATTGGACGAACATGTTGTTCGAGATCGTCGCGAGCGACGCGATGAGGATCGCGGCGCCCCAGTTCCACCGCAGGATGCCGCGCACCAGCCAGAGCGTCGCCGCATAGCCGATGCTCTTATAGGTGAAAGCGGTGAGCGTATCGGCGACGAAAGGGTCGAAGGCGAGGCGCCAGGCCGAATAGATCAGCCCGGAGAGGAGATAGCCGTCATTATAGCCGAGCGTCCCCGTATAGGGATGGAAATAGAGCGGCTGGTTCCAGACCTCGGCCCGCGTGAACACCGACCGCCAATGTTCGAGAAGGCTGATCTCGATGAGCCCGTCGGCACGGTCGCCGAACCCGAGATCGAAACCGCTGACGATCGCGTCGCGGAATACGATCGACATCGACGCGATACAGGCGATCAGGCTGAGCAACAGCCCGAGAATGGTTTCTTCACGCCAACGGTAAGTCGGACCGTTTAGAGAGGGCTGTCGATCGGGCGGCACGCCTGCGTTCACTGCCGTCTCCGGATAAGGGCGCCGAATCGATCATCGACCGGGTCGAGGTGTGGCGTCTGGGGAAGAGTGGCGCAATGGGCGATCGCCGGGGCAGGGGTTCCCAAATGGTGATTGCTGTGGCCGCCGCGCTTCCCCCAGTCTGACCGGATGACCCGACTCGTAAGGACGAGCGGTGGCCTTGGGAGGGGGATGAATGCGCAACGCCGGCAAATTGGTGGCTTTCTGTCTGGCTTCGGCCGCGTCGACCGCGATCGCGCAGGCGCAGACCGCATCCGCCGAACCCGATCAGCCGCAGGCCAGCGCGGTCGGCGCCGATATCGTGGTGACCGCGCAACGCCGCGAACAGCGGCTGATCGACGTGCCGATCGCGGTGACCGCTTTGTCCAACGCGGCGCTCGAACGCGCCGGGGTGCAGACCGTCAACGATGCGCAGGCGGTGATCCCCAATATCCAGATCAACCAGACGGTCGGCAACGGCTTCAGTCCGGTGATCTCGATGCGCGGGCTCGCGCCGTCGGCGGATACCAGCCTCGCGCGCGATCAGCCGGTCGGGCTCTATCTCGACGGCGTGCCGATCTCGAAATCGACCGGCGCGGCGTTCGATACCGTCGATCTGCAGCGGGTCGAGGTGCTGCGCGGCCCGCAGGGCACGCTCTACGGCAAGAATACGATCGGCGGCGCGATCAACCTCATCACGCAAAAGCCGACCGGCGAGTTCGGCGGCCAGATCTGGCTGAGCTACGGCCAGTGGAACAAGTTTCAGCGCCGCATCAGCGTCGATCTGCCCGCGATCGGCAACGTCAAGATCAAGCTCGGCTATTCGGGCAACGATCAGGGCGGCTATTGGCACAATGCCGCGACGAGGCGCGATTTCGGGCGGATGAGCCAGGTCGCCGCGCGCGCCGATGTCCTGTGGGAACCGACGAGCAATTTCTCGGCGCGTTACGCTTATGACATCAGCAACAACAAGGGCACGCCGACGGTGCTCGCGATCAGCGCGATCGGCGCGTCCTTCCCGGCGGCGCTCAGGGGGCTCGTTCGGCCCTATGTCTTCCCCGATCGCCCCGGCCCCGATCAGGTTTCGGCGCAGAGCGCGATCCGTTCCAATTTCGAGGTGACGGGGCATGCGCTGACGCTCAACTGGGATGTCGGGCACAGCGCGCTCGGCGACCTGACCTTGCGCTCGATCACCGCGCGGCGCACGATGAAGTCGCGCAGCCTCTCCGATTTCGACGGCACGCCGGTCGATCTGGTGCGCTTCGTGCTCAACAATGATTATGAATCGTTCACCCAGGAAGTGCAGCTGCTCGGATCGGGGGCGGAGTTCAAATATACGCTCGGCGGCTTTTATTCGAACGACAGCTATTCGGTCTATAACCCGCGCTGGAACTTCCAGTTCGGCGGCAACAACTACGATCTCAGCGATCGCGGCGGTGGCAACCGTTCGGTCGCGGGCTACGGCCAGCTGACCTGGACGCCGTCGTTCGCCGACAAGAAGCTCGATATCGCGGTGGGGCTTCGCTACACCTCGGATCGCAAGCGCGCTTACGAACTGTTCCTCGCCAACAGCGCCTATGCGGCCAATCCGGCGGCGGTCGGCTCGGGGGTGTTCGCGCGCAACGCCAATGGTAGCCCGATCACGCGCAGTGGCCAGCCGGCGGCGGGCGCGCGGCCCGGCGCGGGCGGGCTCGGGCCGTACGACCTGATCCCCCTGTCGCGCCGCGACAGCTGGTCGCAGGTCAATCCCGAGTTCAACATCGTCTATCGCGTCCGGCCCGACTGGTCGTTCTACGGGCGGTTCGCGACCGGGTTCAAATCGGGCGGGATCAACGATACCGCCTCGACCAACGCCGCGTTCAATTCGCCCTATGACCCAGAGAAGCTGACCTCCTACGAAATCGGCACCAAGTTCATCAGCCCCGATCGCCGGGTCAGCCTCAACCTGTCGGCCTATCATTCGATCTACAAGAACTTCCAGGCCGGGGTGTTCGTCCCCGAACTGGTGACGACCAACATCATCAACGCCGGCGAGGCGAAGTTCACCGGGGTCGAGGTGGAGGGCAGCATCCGGCCGTTCGGCGGGCTGACGATCAATGTCGGCGGCGGCTATCTCGACGCCAAATACACCGATTTCGTCCTGCCGAGCGGGCAGGACGTGACCAGCACCTACAAGATTCCGCTCGCGCCGAAATGGAATTATCTCATCGGCGGGGTCTATCGCGTGCCGGTCGGGCGGGCAGC
>NZ_MKRR01000060.1:5023-8140 GCF_001897045.1 Sphingomonas sp. 66-10 | reverse complement strand
GCAAGGCCTATGGCACGCTCGACGCGCGCATCGCACTCACCGATATCCCGCTGACCGACCACACTACCGCCGAGATCGCCTTATGGGGCCGCAACCTCACCGACACGGCTTATTGGAACAGCGGGATCAACCTCGGCGTGCTCGCGGTGCGGCAATGGGCCGATCCGCGCAGCGTGGGGGGCGAGGTGCGGATCCGTTTCTGACGCGGCCGCGGCGAATGTTTCCGTGGAGCGACTGATCGTTCACCGCCAGTTGCTTGTTGCGCCCCGATCGGCGGCGCAAAAATCCCCCGTCATCAACAATCAGCGGCGCGCGTTGACGGCCGCGCAATGTGGAGAGCGATCGTGGACAGATATCTGGTGATCTCGTCGGATGGCCATGTCGGCTTGCCCCCCGAACAATATCGCAACTATCTCGAAGCCAAATATCACCCGCAGTTTGACGAAGCGCTCGCCAAGGAGATCAAGGCGCGCGAGGAGCGGGAAAAGCTCTTCCTGATCAACGATTTCAACACCAAGTGGCGCGCCAAGGTGGGCGACGGGCTGGAAGGCGCATGGGACAGCCGGATCCGCAATCGCGAGCTCGATCGCGACGGCGTGGTCGCCGAAATCCTGTTCCCCGACGGGATCACCGAGCGCAACGCGCCGCCGTTCGGCGCCGATGTCGGGCTGAAGCCCAATGCCTCGACCCCCGAGCTGCAATGGGCCGGCGCGCGGGCGCACAATCGCTGGCTCGCCGAATTTTGCGCCGAGGACCCGCATCGCCGGCTCGGCCTCGCGGTGATCCCGGCGCTGTTCGATATCGAGGAGACGCTCAAGGAAATCCGCTGGGCGAAGAAGAACAACCTCAAGGGGGTGTTCTTCCCGGCGATCACCGACGGCTACAAGATGTACAACCACAAGGATTATTATCCGGTGTGGGAGCTGCTGCAGGAATATCGCATGCCGCTCCACTTCCACAGCGGCGGCTCGCCCGATTACGACATGACGCAGCCGGGCTGGATCGGCACCTATCTGTGCGAATTCGCTTTCTTCCTGACGCGCCCGATGTGGTCGATGATGTTCGGCGGGGTGTTCGAGGAATATCCCGAGCTCAAGGTGATGTTCACCGAGGCCGGCGGGGAATTCTGGTTCCCGTGGATGATCGAGCTGATGGATATCCGCGCCTCGGTCAAGCACACCTCGGGCAAGCTTGGCGATTACAATGCCAATATGTCGATGAAGCCGAGCGAATATTTCCAGCGCAACATCTATGTCGGCTGTTCGGCGCTGCCCGACGAGGAGACGACCGAGGCCTATTACAAGATCGGCATCGACCGCATCCTGTGGGGCACCGATTATCCGCACCCCGAGGGCACCTGGCCCGAGACGCTGGAGAAGATGAACCTCAGCCTCGGCGGGCTGCCCGAGGAGGATATCCAGCAGATGCTCGGCACCAATGCCCTCGGCGCTTATGATCTCGATGCCGATGCGATGTGGAAGATCGCTGCGCGGATCGGGCCGAAGAAGGAATTGTTCGTCCGTCAGGCCGCGGAATAGCCGCTTGACCACTGACTCCGGGAGGGTGGCGGGGCAGTTGCCCGCGCCATCGCTTCTGCCTTCGACCCCTTCTTGTGTCCCCGCGAAGGCGGGGACCCAGTCTGGGCTCCCGCCTTCGCGGGAGCACAAGGAGGGGCCCGCTGTCGTTCAAATGCGACAGCACCCGAGCGGAGGGCTATGACGCTTTCTTTGCCTGCTGCCGCCACCTATGCTTCTGACAAGTGGCAGGAGCGGCGGATGTCGGCGTGGCGTGGGATCGACGAGTTTCTGGCCGTCATCGCCGCCGGCAGCTTCACCGCCGCGGCCGAGCGGCTGGGGGCGTCGAAATCCTTCGTCAGCAAGACGGTCGCCGAGCTCGAGCAGCGCGTGGGCGCGCAATTGATCGTGCGGACGACGCGGCGGCTGTCGCTCACCGCGGCAGGCGAATTCTTCCACCAGCGCTGCGTCGCGATGCAGGGCGATCTGTTCGCGCTCGAACGCAGCATGGCGCAATTCCAGTCGCATCCGATCGGGCGCTTGCGGATCGTGCTCAGCGATACCTTCGGCTCGGATTTCATGTCGGCGCTGCTCGCCGATTTCAGCGCGCGGCATCCCGATATCTCGATCCAGGTGATCGCCTATTTGAGCGAAGCCAACCTGTCGGAGGAGACGTTCGACGTCGCGATCCGCTACGGCTCGCTCGGGGATTCGTCGCTCCGCGCGCGCTTCTTCGGCTATCTGTCATATTGCCTCTGCGCTTCCCCGGATTATGTCGCGCAACATGGCTGGCCGGAAACGCCGGAGGCGCTCGCCGATCACCAATGCCTCTCCGCGCCGAGCGGGCTGTTCCAGTTCAACGACGGGGTCGCCGCGCGCGTCTCGGGCAATTGGACGAGCAACAGCGGGGTCGCGCTGCGCTGGGCGGCGCGGCGCGGATTGGGCCTTGCCCATCTGCCAATCTCGCTCGTCCGCCAGGATCTGATCGACGGCCATTTGCTCGCCGCGACTGCCGACTGGACCTTCCTCGATCAGGAGGTCCGCGCGGTCTTCCCGCCGGGCATTACCCCTACGGCGACGCGCGCATTTATCGACTATCTCACCTCGCGGCTGGCGCAGAAACGGCGGGTGCGGCCGTGGATGGTCGAAAGCCTGATTCCGGCCGATCTCTCGTCCCCCGAAGGGCTCGACGACGATATGGATTAGACGTCTGGCGTGAACAGTACGTTCCCGCACGCGGACTTTCGCCGCGGGACGCAGTTGATAGGATGCCGCCAATACCGAAGCCGATCAACGGCCGGCATGGAGAGGAATACATGCCCCAAATCGTCCGCTTTCCGATGGATATCCCCTTCGGCTGGTTCTTCGTATCCTATTCGGACGAATTGGCGCCGGGCGACGTCAAATCGCTGCATTATTTCGGGCGCGATCTCGTGCTGTTCCGCAACCATAGCGGGGTCGCCGGGGTGCTCGATGCCTATTGCCCGCATATGGGGGCGCATCTCGGGCATGGCGGGGTGGTCGAGGGCGACGTGCTCCGCTGCCCGTTCCATAGCTGGGCGTTCCGCCCCGACGGTTTCTGCGTCGACATTCCCTATGCCAA
>NZ_MKRR01000060.1:3679-4987 GCF_001897045.1 Sphingomonas sp. 66-10 | reverse complement strand
ATATCGCCCCGCTCTATGACGTGCTGACGGTGGCCGAGTTCACCGAGCCGGGCTGGGCGCCGCAGACCCGCCGCGAATGGCGCTTCCGCAGCAACCCGCAGGAGATCGCCGAGAACGGCGTCGATTTCGCGCATTTCCAATATGTCCACCGGATGGACGCGGTGCCCGAGGGCGAGGCGCGCTACGACGGGCATATTCGCCGTTCTGAGGCGAATGGCGTGCGGACGATGACGCTGCCGACCGGCGAAACCAAGATCGTCAATTCCAGCGTCACCACCGTCCAGAACGGCGCGGGGCAGAAGACGACGCATCTCACCGGGCTGGTCACGCTCGCGCTGCAGGTGCTGGTGACGCCGATCGAGGCGGACGAGTGCGAATTGCGCTTCTGCTTCACCCACCCGGTCGTCGAGCCCGGGTCGTTCGAGGACAAGGCGATCCAGGCGGCGATCGCCTCGACCACCGGGCAGACCGGGGTGGAGGGCGATATTCCGATCTGGGACAAGAAGATCCACCGCGCCCGCCCGCTGCTGTGCGACGGCGACGGGCCGATCCTCCGCTTCCGCCGCTATTTCGAACAATTTTACGCGCCCCCCGGCGGCGGGGCGCAGATGGTCGCCGCCGAATAACGTCGATCTGATTTCCCCTGGTCCTGCACAAATCCGGCGCGGTGCGCGCCGGGTAACGACGGAGATTTGCTATGACGGCATTGCGCTACAGAATGGGCCCGGTCGCGACGCGTTCGGCGGGCGGCCTCAACAACAGCGTGCGGTCGATCCGCGCGATCTATGAAACCGATCCGGCGGTCTATGCCGCGATGCTGCCGCGCCCGCTGACGCCGGTCGCGCGGCCGGAAATCTTCGTCCAGTTCGCGCATGTCGCGATGCACGTCACCCCCGAGCGGACGGTCGAGATCGGCGCGCTGACAATGGGCGTGGTGTGCGATTACGAGGGCCAGCGCGGGGCTTATTGTTTCCATATGGCGATGGAAGGCGAGAGCGTCGTCACCAGCGGGCGCGAGCGGTTCGGCGAGCCGAAGAAGATCGCAACGACCAGCTTCGAGAAGAACGGCAATCACGTCCGCGCGACCTGCTCGCGCCACGGCATCACTTATTGCACGATCGAGGGCGAGATCGGCGCGGAAAACGCCAACCCGCGGCAGTTCGAGGAATATATCTACTGCTACAAGGGCCTGATCGACATTCAGGACCCGACCAAGTTCGACGGCGACGTCTATCTCACCCAGCTCGACTGGCAGCGCAATTACACCACCCGCGCCGATATGACGGGCACGATCACGCTGGCGGAATC
>NZ_MKRR01000060.1:0-3654 GCF_001897045.1 Sphingomonas sp. 66-10 | reverse complement strand
CGCACCGTGCCGGGCGAGTGGATCGCCGATCACTGGGTCGGTCGCTTCGACGATCCCGCCAATGTCGGGCTCGAGATCGGCGTCGCCGAGGTCGAGGCCGCCTGATGCGCGATTTC
Organism: Sphingomonas sp. 66-10; assembly: GCF_001897045.1. Taxonomy (NCBI): domain Bacteria; kingdom Pseudomonadati; phylum Pseudomonadota; class Alphaproteobacteria; order Sphingomonadales; family Sphingomonadaceae; genus Sphingomonas; species Sphingomonas sp. 66-10. The sequence continues at coordinate 3,538 of NZ_MKRR01000060.1, read as the reverse complement.
GCGGACAAGGTCGCCGTCATCACCGGCGGCGCCAGCGGGGTCGGCCGCGCGATCGGCGCGCGGCTGGTCCGCGAAGGCGCGCGGGTGGTGCTGGCGGATATCAACCAGCAGGCGCTCGACGAGGCGGTCGCCGCGATCGGCGCCGCTGCCGGTCTCACCGTCGACGTGACCAAGGAGGCCTCGGTCGATGCGCTCGCCGCGTCGGTCTACGATCGGTTCGGCGCCGCGCATCTGGTGTTCAACAATGCCGGGGTCGGGCTGGGCGAGGCCAAGCGCGAGATCTGGACCTTGCCGCTCAACGACTGGCGCTGGGGGATCGACGTCAACGTGCTTGGGGTGGTCCACGGCATCAAGGCGTTCGTGCCGCGGATGCTGGCGAGCGGCGACGAGGGGGTGGTGATCAACACCTCCTCCTCGAACGGCGGGCTGCGCTCCTTGCCCAATACCCCGATCTATGCTGCGACCAAGGCGGCGGTGACGAGCATTTCGGAGGTGCTCTACCAGCAATTGCTCCGCGCCGGGGACAAGGTGCACGCGGCGGTGCTGTTCCCCGGCCCCAATACGGTCAACACCGCGATCATGGCCTCCAATCTGGTGCGGCCGGCCGATTATGTCGGCGATACCCCGCCCGATGCGGTCGCCTATCGCACGATGCAGGATCTGGTGAAGACCACCGGGCTCAACATCGCGCTGACCGAGCCCGAGGAGGTCGCCGATTTCGCGGTCGAGGGCCTGCGCGCCGGCCGTTTCTGGCTACTCCCCGAAAGCGAGAAGGGCGACGAGATGCTCCGGCTGCGCACCGAGAACATCCTGCTTCGCGCCGATCCGCAATCGGCGTGGTGAGCGGGGGCGGGGGGATGGCCTCGATCGCACCGGCGTCGGTCGCTGCGGCGAACGATGCCGCCCCTGCTGCGCGCGCCGGCGTCTATCGCTGGTATGTCGTCGGGGTGCTGTCGCTCGCTTATGCGTTCAGCGCGATCGACGCCCGCGTCCTGACCCTGCTGGTCGAGCCGATCAAGGCCGACCTGAAGCTGAGCGATTTTCAGGTCAGCCTGTTGCAGGGCTTCGCCTTCGCCCTGCTTTATTCGTTGGCGGCGATGCCGATCGGCCGCTTCGTCGACGGCACCCGGCGGCGCACCCCGCTGATCGTCGCGGGCGTGCTGTTCTGGTCGGCGATGACGATAGCGTGCGGTTTCGCGCGCAGCTTCGGCATGTTGTTCCTCACCCGCGTCGGCTGCGGGGTGGGGGAGGCGACGCTCAGCCCCACGGCTTATTCGATCATCGCCGATTATTTCGAGAAGCAGCGCCGCGCGCTCGCGATCAGCTTCTATGCGATCGGCTACCCGATCGGCGGCGGGCTTGCGCTGATCATCGGCGGGGCGTTGCTCGAACATTTCGGGCGCGGCGGGTCGCTGGGGCTCGGCTTTCTCGGCGGGCTGGCGCCGTGGCAATTGGTGTTCGTCGCGGTCGGGCTGCCCGGGGTGATCGTCGCCGCGCTGATCGCGACGATCAGGGAGCCGGCGCGCCGCGAGACCGCCGGGCTCGGCGATGCCGGCGCGATCCCGGTGCGCGAGGTCGTGCGCTATGTGCGCGATCGCTGGCGGCTTTATCTGATGCTGATCGGGGTCACCTCGCTCTCCGGGCTGCTCGCGATCGGGACGAGCCTCTGGTATCCCACCTTTCTCGGGCGCACCTATCATCTGACGCCGGGGCAGATCGGTCTCTATTACGGCTCACTGATGCTGGTGTGCGGCACGGTCGGCACATTGAGCGGCGGCTGGCTGTCGGGGTTTCTGATCCGGCGCGGGCGCGCCGACGGCAATTTGCGCATCGTGCTCGGCACCACCGCGATCAAGGCCGCGCCGCTGATCGTCGGCCCCTTGATGCCGAGCGCTGGGCTCGCGCTGGGCTGCATGGCGGTGGCGACTTTGGTCGGGCAGGCGGCGCAGGGCGTGATCCTGTCGGCGATCCAGGATGTTACTCCCAACCGGCTGCGCGGGCAGGTGACGGCGCTCACCCTGTTGTTCGTCAATCTGATCGGTCTCGGTCTCGGCGCAACCACAATCGCCGCAATCACCGATTTCGGTTTCCGCGACGAAGGCGCGTTGCGCTACGCGATCGCGATCACCGGCGCGGTCGTGCTGCCGGTCATGTTCGTCATGCTCGCGACCGGCATGGGTCGCTACCGTCGGGCGCTCGCCGAGATGGAGCGCGCGCAATGACCGGAGGGTCGCTCGCTTATGCCGGTTGAGCGCCCGCTGCTGGAAATCGACGATCTGGTGTCGCTGATCTACAGCGGCCCGATGGAAACCCCGCCGTGGCAGCGTTTCCTCTCGGCGCTGGCGGACCGGATGGGTGCGCGCAATGCTGCCTTGGTGCTGCGGCTCAGCCGGCAGGGCATTCCGCCGTTGGTCCTGTGGGGCAAACCCCCGCCCTTGTCCGCGCCGGAGGTCCGCCGCATCCACGCCCGACACGCCGAGATCGGGCACCTCGACCCCTTGCGCAACGCGCTCGACCGGCCGGGGGCGATCTTCACGCTCGACGAGGTGGTCGATCGCGTTGCCCTGTCGAGCAGCCAATTCTATCGCGAGGTGCTCGGCCCCTGGGGGCTGGAGAAGCAGCTCGGCATGTACATCGCCGAGCCGGGCGGCTGGGAGGGCAATATCGGCGTCATCAACGGCGCCGACGACCCCGATTTCGACGAGGATGACAAGGCGATGCTGCGCGCGTTGCGCCCGCATCTCGAACAGGCGCTGGCGATCTTCGCGCGGATCACCCGCAACGAAACCGAGCTGCAGGCGCTGATCGACACGCTCGACCGGCTGACGATCAGCACCTTGATCCTGTCGGGCTCCGGGAAGATCCTGCGCGCCAACAGCGCCGCGCAGCGTATGCTCGGCGCGGGCGAGGTGGCGGCATCGAGCGGCGGGCGGCTCGAACTGGTCAGCCGCGCGCCTAACAAGCAATTGCAGCAATTGATCGACAAGGCGCTCGCCACCACCGCGCACCGCGACGGCCCCGCCTTCGTCGAGGCGATGCGGCTGGAAAGCCCGCGGTCGCAGCATATCGGGGTGCTGGTACGCTCGCTGCGCCGCGCGAGCATCCAGACGCACGACAGCGCGCCTGCGGTGGTGGTCTATTTCGCTGGCGCCGGGCAGGTCCAGCCGGTCGAGCGGCTGGTGACGCAATTGTTCGATCTCACTCCCTCCGAGGCGCATCTCGCGACGCTGCTCGCGACCGGTTCGTGCCTTGGCGAGGCAGCCGAGCGGCTGAGGCTGACCGAAAACACCGTGCGTACCTATTGCAAGACGATCCTCAACAAAGTGGGGGTTCGCCGCCAGACCGAACTGGTTCGGGTGATCTTGCGGAGCGTCGCGGTCTTGGGCTGACGGCGACCCTTACCCGGTGGCCGCAATGTGTCCGAATTCGTTCGATCCGGCCTTCAACATCATTTCCTAAAACATGGGATAATCGCGGCGCGATTCGCCCTCCGTTGAAGTTCCGGCGTACAAGCTGGCGAGGTGGTTGCTCCCCGATA
>NZ_MKRR01000059.1:0-2545 GCF_001897045.1 Sphingomonas sp. 66-10 | reverse complement strand
GCCGCCGCCCGGCGGACCGAACAGGATGAGGTTGGCCCCTTGTTCGAGCCAGCCATCTCCGGCGCATATGGCCATGACCTGGGCCTTGGAGATCATCGGCACGGCATCGAAGGCGAAGCAGTCCAGGGTTTTGCCCGCAGGCAGATGAGCCTCTGCCAGGTGACGCTCGATCCGGCGGCGATCTCGTTCGGCTAGTTCGTGCTCGGCGAGCGCGGCGAGGAACCTGCTCGCGGGCCACCCCTCCTTGTCCGCTTGGGCGGCGAAGTCCCCCCAGATGTGCTTGATGGTGGGCAGGCGCAGTTCGTTGAGCATGAGGCTGAGGCGCTGTGCATCGATCATGGGAACTGCACTCATGCGGCTTCTCCCTGTTCGATAAGTCCGTCGTAGATCGAGAGCGGCACCAGTTCGACCACGACTTCGGGCAGATCGGCGGGGTCCGGACAGAACCGGGCCCGCAAGGTTGTCAGGCACGGCGTTCGGCGCGCGGTCAGATCATCGGTCAGGATCCCGGCGAGTTCGGCCTCGCAGGCACGTTCGTGGGCCATGGCCAGAAGTTCGACGGTGGTGCGGCAGGCTTCCCGCTCGCCCTGAACTTCCAGCAGGTGGTCGAACATCAGGCGATAGGCATCTCGCGGGAACAGGCTGTCGCGATAAACCAGCCCCAGCAGCGCCATGGGCTTGCGGCGCAGGGAATGGATCACGTGGCGGTAATCAACGACGTGGCCGTGCTTCCCGTTCATGCCGGCGCGGCCGCGCGGCAGGGTCATGAGCCTCGTGCCCCCGATGAAGACGTCGAGGCGGTCATCATACAGGCGGACCCGCAAACGGTGCCCGATTAGGCGGGATGGGACCGTGTAGAACACCTTGCGCAGCGTGAAGCCGCCCGAGGATGTGACCGTCACGAGGATCTCCTCGTAATCGGTGGTGCGCACGTCCGGCAGCGACTGCAGGAACTTGCGTTCGGCATCGATCCCGGGGCTGTGCCGCCGGTTGCGCGCATTTACGACCTCGTCGATGAAGCGGCGATAGTCGGCAAGGTCAGCGAAGTCGCCGCTACCTCGCAGCAGCAGCGCATCCTTCACGGCAGCCTTGATATGACCATGGGCACTCTCGATCGCGCCGTTCTCGTGAGCAACGCCCCGGTTGTTCCTCGTGGGCTCCATTCCATAATGGGCACAGAGCGCGTCATAGCGCCTGGTCAGGTCGATCCTGGCATCGGCGTCGAGATTGCGGAAGGCGGCCGAGAGGCTGTCGGTACGATGAAGCTTCGGCGCACCGCCTGCTGACCAGAGCGCGTTCTGCAGCCCTTCAGCCAAGGCAACGAAACTCTCGCCGCCCAGGATGATATGCCCGTGCTCGAAGCCGCCGCAAGGCAGCCGGAAGTGATAGAGCAGATGATCCAGTGGTTGTCCGGCGATCGAAACCGCCAGATCGTCCATGCATGTAAAATCGGACAGGCCGAGCCGTCCCGCTTCGTGCACTTGCCGGAAAATGACTTCACGATCCTGCCCGTTCATGGCGCGCCAATCGCGAATGCGCCTCTCCAGCGTCCGCCTAGAGCCGAATGTCGTCTCGGGGTATCGCCGCCGCAATTCTTCAAAAATGGCGATAGGTCGGAGGCCGGGAGCAGCCTCGAGCATCGGCACGACCACTTCATCGAAGACACCGGCCAAGGGATCGGGTCGGCGCCGACCGCGGGGGGTTTGCCGCTGTGTTGGCAACCGGCCATCCTGCAGAATGCGATAGCCCGTTGCCGGGCTGAACCCGGCCTTAGCCGCCGCCAGAGCGACGGGGTCATTACGTCTGTTGGTCATGAAAAGTCTCACCTGATGATCGTTGATGTGTCGGCCAGCCACACGTCAGGTCCTCCTCCCCGGAAAACCCAACACATAGCGGCCACCACGACCATCACAGGCACCTCGCAAAGAGGGCCTCCGGTGTGTCGGGACCGGCTACGGGCTACGCCCTCCGCCGATCCCGACACACCGTATTCTCATCTTGATTGTCGCGCTTTCTCACCCTGATCGTCGCGCGACATTCCTCCAATCGCCGTTGGGTCAAAGGCACTGCCACCACAATGCAGGCTTCGCCTAAGGAATCGCGCTGACGCGCGATGGGGATCGTGGAGCCAGCAGACATGCCATCACCCCCTTCGCCGCCCTCGCAGGATCCGCGCGTTGCAGAACCGGTTTCGGACACAACGAGTTGCGTCGGGGCAAAGCTACGCTAGGCAAAAAGGGGCCGGCAAGGTTTGTCTGCTTGTCAGAGAAGCGCCAGCCCCGTTTTGCCAAGCTTCGCTAAGCCCCTCCCGTGCCTGTTGTGTCCAAGAGCCCGGTCCTGCGCCTTCGGACCTGCGAAGGCGGCTCCGGGTGCGATGACATGTCGGCCCGCCCACGCTCCCTCTTCCATTCAAACAGAACCGTCCGCTCGCGCGGCCGGTGCGTCTTTGTGTCTGTAGGGCCGCTGACGCGGCCGTTCGATGCTCAGGCTCACCAAGTACGATGAAATTATGTCAATAAATCAATGTGATGGAAGAAATGGAGGG
>NZ_MKRR01000058.1:0-9432 GCF_001897045.1 Sphingomonas sp. 66-10 | reverse complement strand
ACAGACGGTGTCCTTCACCTCAGCATGCCGTGGCGCGACGAGATCGTATCGAATCCGCGGATCCCGTCCGTGCATGGCGGCGTGCTCGCCAGCCTGATCGATCTCGCCGGCATGTATGTCCTGCTGACGAGGACGCGTGCGGTCAGCGCCACCGCGTCGCTCCACGTCGATTATCACCGTCCGGCAAGCGGCGGCCCGCTTCACATCCACGCGCGCGTCGTGAAGATAGGACGGACGCTGTCGGTCGCGGACAGCGAGGTGCGCTCGCCCGACGACGTGCTGCTCGCCAGCGGTCGCGGTTCGTATCTCATGCGGGACGGCGGCATCGCGACATGACCGTGCAGAGAATAGGAGAGATCATGAGCATCGAGACCGCGTCGGCGGACGCCAGGCGCACTCCGGCCGAGCCGCGACCGGCCGGCACCATCCTGCTGCTGCGGGATGTGCCCGAATATCAGGTGCTCATGGTGCGACGACACCACCAGATCGATTTCGCCTCGGGAGCGCTGGTGTTCCCGGGAGGCAAGATGCACCCCGGTGACGACGATCCGCGCTGGCGCGATCACGTAACCGGGTGGGACGAAATCGACGCGACCCAGCGCGCGCTGCGCATCGGCGCCATCCGCGAGGCGTTCGAGGAAGCGGGGATCCTGCTGGCCAACTATCCCGACGGCCGCGGCTTCTCCAGTGTATGCGACGCCGAGGCCCGCCGGAAGGTCGATACCGGGGAACTCGCCTTCCTCGATGTCGTCGCCGGATTGGGGGTGAAGCTCTCGCTGACCGCCCTGACCGTTTTCGCCCGCTGGATCACTCCAGAAATGATGCCGAAGCGGTTCGACACCTGGTTCTACGCTGCCCCCGCTCCGGCCGACCAGGTCGCGATCTGCGACGGACATGAAACGGTCGATGCCGAGTGGATCGCGCCAGAGTCGGTCCTGGACCTCGCCCGAAGCGGCGCCCGAACCGTGATCTTCCCCACCTTGATGAACGTGAAGCTGCTGGCCGAGGCCGAGAGCGCAGCGGATTGCCTCGCCCGAGCGGAGGCACGTCCGCTGGTCACCGTGCTCCCGCAGATCGAGACACGGGACGGAGAGCGCGTTCTGACCATTCCGCTCGATGCTGGCTATGGTGAAGTCACACAGAGTTTGACTGAGCTCAGGGCCTGACATCCCAGGTTCCGACTATTGCAGAACCTCCCCATGCCGCTCTGGCAAAACAGAGCGGCCTTTTCTTGGGACTTTGGCCTGACACCTGGAAGTTGCCGAAGGCCGACGTTTCGCGTCGGCTGGCGCCCGGCCAGATCGAGATCAGGATCTGCACATACCGACCGTCACATCTTGGGTGGCGGCGAGACACAATTCGAACGTGGTTTGGCCAGCGTCGGATTAGCTTCCCGACGCGACTCATTCGGGCGTCATATGTGCGACGCCCGGAATGTCTGTAGCGTTACTCTCGAGCTCCGACTATGCTACGGTTCGGTTTACATTTGACGGGACGGCAGGGTGGCTGACGATCGGGCTGAGAACCACGAAAACAAAGTGAGACATGACGACCCGGACGCGAATTTTCACCCAGAATCCAGGTCGGAGGACGGTTCCGAGGAGATGAATGGCGAAAAGAAGCCGTCGCTTCTCGAGCGCTACCCCATCATTCGCTACGTCCTCATCGCCGCGCTTGTCGCCGGCATCATCGCGGCTATCGTTTGGTACATGAATTACCGCGCGAGCGGCCAGTTCCTGCAGTCGACCAACAACGCCTATGTGCGCGCGGACTTCGTGACCGTCTCGCCGAAGGTGGGCGGCTATGTCGAGCGTGTTCTCGTCGCCGACAACCAGCCTGTCCGTCGCGGTCAGCTGCTCGCCGTGCTCGATCCTCGCGACTACCGCGCCAATGTCGAAGAGGCGCAAGCCCAGATCGCCGCAGCCGGCGCCAACATCACCACTGCGCGCCGGACACTTGATGAGCAACAGGCCACGGTCGCCCAGGCGGCCGCCCAGGTCGCGAGCGCCGAGGCTGCCGCCGCAGCGGCAGAGAACGAGGTAAGACGCTACGAACCGCTCACCCGGACAGGGGCGGAATCGCGTGAGCGGCTGGCAAGCCTGGTGCTTCAGCGTGACCGGGCTGCCGCGGAGCTGCGCGCGCAGCGAGCGGCCTACCTCGCCGCCCGTCGCAGTGTTGCAACCCAAGCGGCTCGCATCGGTCAGGCGGAGGCGCAGCGTGGCACCGCGCAGGCGCAGCTTGCGCGCGCCTCGACGGACCTCGGGGCCGTCGAGATCCGCAGCAGCATCGACGGCGTTGTCGCCGACAAGGCCGTCCGGGCTGGGCAATATGTCCAGCCGGCGACCCGGCTGATGTCGGTGGTGCCAGTCGATCAACTCTACATCGAGGCGAACTTCAAGGAAACTCAGGTCGCGCTGATGCGCGTCGGGCAGCCCGTGACCATCAAGGTGGATGCACTGGACGGTGCCGAACTGCGAGGCCGGGTCGCCAGTTTTTCTCCGGGGACGGGCGCGCAGTTTTCACTCATCCCGCCCGAGAACGCGACCGGGAACTTCACCAAGATTGTCCAGCGCGTGCCCGTGCGGATCAGCATCGAGGCGGGTCCGGAGGCGCGGCGGGTGCTGCGTCCCGGACTGTCGGTGGAGGTGACGGTCGACACGATCGGCGCCAAGGGAAGCCGGGAACGAATCAAGCAGGAAACCGAGCGGCTGAAGCGCGGCGAGACGCAGGGCGCGCGCTGATGGCGGCGGAACGCGCCGGCCTGCGCGACTGGCTTGCCGTCGCTGCAGGCACGATCGGGTCGTTCATGGCGCTTCTCGACATCTCGATCGTCAATGCGGCCCTGCCCACAATCCAGGGCGAAATCGGCGCGAGCGGCACCGAGGGCACCTGGGTCGCGACCTCCTATCTCGTGGCGGAGATCGTCATGATCCCGCTAAGCCCCTTCCTGGTGCGCCTGTTCGGTCTGCGCAACTTCCTGCTGGGCGCGGCGATCAGCTTCACCGGCTTTTCCGTCGTGTGCGGCATCTCGACGACGCTGCCGATGATGATCGCTGGCCGTGTGGGCCAGGGCTTTACCGGTGGTGCGCTGATTCCGACTGCCATGACCATCATCGCGACGCGGCTGCCCCCGTCACAGCAGCCGATCGGCACCGCCGCGTTCGGCGGCACCGCGATCCTCGGCCCGGTGCTCGGGCCGATCATCGGTGGTTGGCTCACCGACAATTACAGCTGGCATTATGCCTTCTTCCTCAACGTGCCGGTCTGTGCCGGGCTCGTCCTGCTCCTGCTGTTCGGGCTCAAGCACGAGAAGCTGCGGCTCGACCAGCTGCGCCATGCCGACTGGTTCGGGATCGCGGGGCTCGCGATCGGCTTGGGAGCGCTCACCGTCATGCTGGAGGAGGGACAGCGCGAGATGTGGTTCGAGTCCGCGATGATCGTGAAGCTCGCGATCGCAACGGTGTTCGGCTTTGCGCTCATCACGATCGGACAGGTCCGCTCCGCGCATCCGGTTCTCAAGCTGTCGCTGATCTTCAGCCGGTCGTTCGGCAGCGTCTTCGTCCTCAGCCTTGTCATCGGCGTCGTGCTCTACGGCGTGACCTTCCTGATCCCGCAATTCCTCTCGTCGATGGCGGATTACAGCGCCCTGCAATCGGGCAAGGTGGTCTTCGTCTCCGGCATCCCTGCCCTGATGCTGATGCCGTTCCTGCCGCTCGCGTTCAAATATCTCGATGTCCGGCTGGCTGTCTTCGTCGGGATGACGCTGATCGGCGTCAGTTGCGCCATGGATTGGCACCTCACCGCACAATCGGCGGGGGGCGATCTGAGGGATTCCCAGCTCGTCCGCGGCTTCGGGCAGATCTTCGCCATGATGTTCCTTAACCAGGCCGCGATCAGCGCCGTGGCGCCCGAGGATGCCGGCGACGCGTCCGCGCTGTTCAACGCGGGACGGAACCTTGGCGGATCGATCGGCCTCGCCCTGATGGCGACCCTCCAGGACCGGCAGACTTTCCTGCATTTCAATCGGCTAGGGGAGACGGTGTCGGCCAACGCGGCGACCACGCAGGAGTGGTTCGCGAAGGCCATGTCCATGCCGTCCGGCGAAGCGGGCGCCTATAGGCAGCTTGCCGGGCAGCTCCTCGAGCAAGCTACCGTCATGGCCTATAACGATCTGTTTTTCGCGCTCGGCGTCGCGATTGCGATCACTACCCCGCTGGCGCTGTTCCTCCGCCCGATCTCCTCCGACACGCAGATGGCGATGCACTGATGAAGCGACTTAGCTGGGCCATTCTGCCCGCCCTCCTGACCGGCTGCGTCGTCGGACCCAATTATGGAGGCCCGCCGGGCGTCGCGAGCGGCGAGCGTCCCGGAACGACATTTCGCCGCGCAGATCAGGTAGTCACGTCACCGCAAGCCCCTGTTGCGCGCTGGTGGGAAGGCATGGGCGATCTGCAGCTCACGACGCTGATCAACCGCGCGCTTGCCTCAAATCCCGACGTGGCGATCGCGGAGGCGCGCATCCGCAAGGCGCGCGCCAGCTTGCGCGAACAGCGCGCGAACCAGCTGCCCACCGTCTCGGCGTCGGGCACTGCGATCGTCGCCGATCTTCCCGCAGGCTCGCTCGCGCTGCCGACGCAGGGCGAGCAATCCGATCGTATCAGGGCCGAATTCTACAATGCCGGCCTTGATGCGTCGTGGGAGATCGATCTCTTCGGCGGACGGCGCCGCGCGGCCGAAGGTGCCGAGGCCCAGGCTCAGGCGGCCGAAGCCAATAGAGCTGATGCGCAAGTTCGTCTCTCGGCGGAGGTGGCCCAGAACTATGTGACCTTGCGCGAACTCCAGCAGCGCCTGATCCTGGCGCGCCGCTCCGCGCAGCTTCAGCAGCGATCACTCGCCCTGCTGCAACAGCGCGAGCAGCGCGGCGCCTCATCGCGCGACGAGGTGGTGCGTCTGAAGACCGAGCTGACTCGCACGGAGGCGGGACTGTTGCCGCTTGAGGGACAGATCGCGACCACGCTGGACCAGCTTGCCCTGCTCACCGGCGACGAGCCCGGTGCGCACGACGCGGCGCTCTCCGCGCCCGCTCCGATTCCGATGATCCCCGGGACTGTCGCGATCGGCGATCCCGCCGCCATGCTTCGGCGCCGCCCAGACATTCGCGCGGCCGAGCGGCAGCTGGCGGCATCGAACGCAAAGATTGGCGTCAACATTGCCCGGCAGTTCCCTTCGGTCAGTATCATGGGCATCATCGGCCTGGGTGGTCCCAATATTGCCGATGCGGTCGATCCTGACAGCGTAGCGGGTCTGCTGCTGCCGCGGATCAGCTGGAGCTTCCTTGACTTCGGCCGCAATCGTGCCCGGGTCGAACAGGCGCGGGCCGACCGTGACGAGGCTGAAGCACAATATCGGAAGGCTGTTCTCGGCGCGCTGTCCGATGCGGAAACCAGCCTGACCCGCTTCGGCAATCAGCGACGTAACCTGTTTTCGAGCATCGCGAGCCGGGATGGTTCCAGGCAGTCGGCGACCTACGCCAAGCAGCGATACGAGCAGGGGGCGATCCCGCTGACCACATCCATCGAGGCCGAACGCGCGGCGCTGGCTGCTGATCAGTCGGTCCTGGAAGCGACGGGTGAACTTGATCGTGCATTCATCGCCTTGCAGAAGGCGATAGGACTGGGATGGAGCCAGCAGTGACGGTCTTGCAGCCATGCCAGGGAGGGGCCTGACCGCGTGACGGCGCCGCTTCTGCCGCCACCTGCCCAGTATCTGCGTGATGACGCGATCAGGGGAGGGATGGACCTGATGTTCTTTGCTCACCGATCCCATCTGGCTCATGTCGATACCGAGCTGGCTAAGCAGAACCTCGGGCGGGCACACCACCGCGTTCTTTATTTCTTGGGGAGGCATCCCGAAATTTCCGTCAGCGAACTCCTGGACGTTCTAAGCGTCACCAAGCAATCGCTTGGCAGGGTCATGAGGGACCTCATGGATCGCGGGCTCGTCTCCGGACGGGTCGGGGAGCGCGATCGTCGTCAGAAGCTGCTTTCTTTGACCGATAAGGGACGAGCGCTAGAAAACGCGCTTTTCGAGCATCTCAGGAGCAACATGGCGAACGCTTACCAAGCGGCAGGAGAAACAGCCGTCACGGGCTACTGGATTGTTATGCAGCAGCTCATGCGCGCCGAAGCACGGGAGCAATTCCGCCGGCTGCACTCCAGACAGTGATCGCCGCAAACAGATGCCGGACCAGGTCGAAGGGGGGCTTCATCGACCTGGCCCGGCCGGTTTCACCTATCCTGCAAGCCCGGAGGGGGTAAGGGACTTGCCAGTGGTGAGCTCGTTCTCCAGCACCGGGACCGCAGTGCCGGCGACCTGCTGCAGCGCCGGATCGGTTCCATCCTGCGCGTAACCCTTGTGCACGGCCCATGCGGCCTGCTGGACCTGCGCGGACTGGGTCAGATACAGATTGTCGAACGCGCTTTTGGGCGCCTTCTGGAGCAGCTTGAGCAGGGCGGCTCGGTCGGCGGACAGGCTCGAGGGCGGCGCCTTTATCGTGCGCTGATCGTTCTTCAGCGCCGCAAGTAGCGCCTGGTGGCTGCTCTGCGTTTCCGCCAGCACGCGCTTGGCATAGGCCTTGACGTCATCCCGCTGCGCGCGTGTCGCGGCGAGCTGCGCGGCCTTGATCTGGTAAAGGTTGGCGTCGGCCGCCGCGAGCACGTAATTGGGTCCGCTCTGGCTCGCGATCGGCGAAACGCCGACGTCGGCGCTGGTCATCGTTCCCGAAGTGGCGGGCGAAACGGCCTGCGCCAACACTGGTATCGGCGCCAGGGTGAGCAACGCAGCCACTATCGCAGTCTTCATTGAGATCCTCCATTGGTGTTGTGAGGCGTTGACCGAAATCAACGAGCTGAACGATAAGGAAACGGAACGGTTCCCTTTCTCTAAACTCGTTTGGTGAACCCACTGGATGGATGGCCGCTCGGACGGCTGGAGGTGCGCGGCGATGAAGAACACGACGGCCAGGGGGACCGTTCCCGCGCCGGCAGCGTCAAAAGCTGAAGCGCCAGGCCGGACTGCCGGGTCCTTCTTGCGCAGGAGCGAAGTCTCGAGTGCCTCGATCGCATCCGTCCTGCTCTGCGTCGCCTGCCTCGCTGGCTGCGACCGAACGCCTCGCCAGGCGCCGCCGCGAGCGACGGACACGATCAACGTGCCACCGCAGACGTCCACCGTCGATGTGCCGATCGTCGCGGACCTGGACAAGCTGGCCCGAAGCCTCGAACAGGCGATTCCACGTCGCCTCTGGTCGATCGACAAGCCGGGGCAGACCTGCCTTCCGCCGAAGAAGGTCAAGATCCTCTTCGCGAAGATAAAGACGCCCGCCATCCAGTGCCGCATCACCGGCACCGTCGTCCGAGGGCGGCTGGTGCTGGAGGGCTCGGGAAAAACGATCATTGTCACCATGCCGCTTCACGCCGCGATCAGCGCGCGCGACGTGGGAGGCGTACTCAGCCGGGAAACGGCCGAGGCGGACGCCCGCGTCCGGGCTGTGATCAGGCTCGACATCGCCCGCGACTGGTCGCCGCGCGGCACGGTGTCGATCGCCTACGACTGGACCGACGAGCCCCACGTCGACTTCCTTGGCCAGCGCATCGAGTTCACCAGCAAGGCTGACGCCAAGCTCGCCGGCGTCGTCGCGCGCCTGGAGCGTTCGCTGCCGCAGGAACTCGGCAGATTGCAGCTGCGCGAGCAGGTCGCGCAGGTCTGGGGGTCGGCGTTCACCTCCGTCCAACTGAACCGGGCGAACCCGCCGGTGTGGATGCGGATCACGCCCCGGCAGTTGAGCTACGGAGGCTACACCATCTCGCGCAACCGGGTGAACCTGGCTCTAGGGCTGACGGCAGTTACGGAGACGTTCGTCGGCGACCGGCCACCTGATCCGCAGCGCCGGCCGCTCCCCGACATGACGCGCACGCAGCCCGGACCCGGCCGCATCCTGTTCGCCATACCCGTCATCGCCGACTATCGTCAGCTGGAGCCGGTCCTCGCCAAGGCATTGGTGAAGCGGTCGCGCCGCCCCTTCGAAGTGCCCGGTGTCGGGGCCGTGCGCGCGCAGTTCCACCAAGTGACCATCTACGGCACGACGGGCGGCAAGATCGCAGTCGGGCTTCGCTTCAGCGCGGCAGCCGAAGGCGGGGAGCCTTCGCGGGGCACGATCTGGCTTACCGCCACGCCGCGCAACGCCGTCAACGATCGCCGTGTCGCGTTCGACGATCTCACCGTCGCCAGTGTGACCGACTCGGTCCGGACAAGCCTGCTGCTGAAGCTTGCCAACACTCCCGGCATATCTGGCACTGTGTCAGCCGCGCTGACCCAGAATTTCGAAAAGGATTTCGACAAGCTGTTCGGCAAGATCACCCGTGCGATCGACGAGAAGCGTATCGGCGACCTGATCGTGCGCGCCCGCATCACGGACGTGCGGACGGGCCAGCTGAAGGCGGCGGGGCAAGGCGTCTACCTGCCGGTATGGGGGCGCGGCACGGCCACGATCGGCCTTGCGCCACGGCGGGCCGGAAATTGAGATCTCTGCTGCAGCCTTGACGCCTGCTTGATCGTCCCAGCGGCAACGCTGCAGCCTCTTTCGATCTTGGCAGAACTATTCAAAGGTCAAATCAAATCATCCGGCTCTGTCTCACGGTATCGTCGGACGCGCATCGCTCTGCTTGGTCGCCCGGTGGAGGGCTGTGACGCGCTTGACTTGTGCGATGCTGCAACCCGCCAGCGCCGCCGTTTTCGCTATGCTCATCCCAGCCTCACGAAGTGAGACGATGCGGCGATGATGGGCCAAGTCTGGTTTTCGACCGGTGTAGCGTCCCTCCCGCTTGGCGATCGCTATGCCTTCCCGCTGCCGCTCGCGGCGCAGTTCGTAATCATCGCGAGCGGTCTGAAGCGCAACCCTCAGTAACATGTCTTGAATTGCCTCTAGGACGATGCGCGTCACCCCGCCATTGTCCTCGGCAAGATCGGTAAGATCCACGATTCCTGGTACGGCTAGCCTCGCTCCCTTGTCGCGGATAGCGGTGACGAGCCTCTCCGCCTCAGCCAGCGGCAGGCGACTGATCCGATCGATCTTTTCGGCGATAACCACTTCGCCCATTTGCAGGTCGGCTATCATGCGAAGCAACTCGGGCCTGTCAGGACGCGCGCCGGAAGCCTTCTCGCGATAAACAGCTGCGACATAATACCCCGCGGCACGCGAGGACACGACCATCGCCTCTTGTCGTTCAAGATCCTGCTCGTCGGTGCTGACGCGCAGGTACACGCGAGCAGCGCGGACTGTCGTACTCATGTTGGCTCCGTTGGGTATACCCTTGTGAGCCAATCATGCAGCAGGCGGCTCAGAACGGCAAGTGCCGGTCCTACGGAGCCTAGCTA
>NZ_MKRR01000057.1:0-9409 GCF_001897045.1 Sphingomonas sp. 66-10 | reverse complement strand
GAATTACACGCCCACTGACACTGCTCGCCGTCAGCCATGCCGGTTATCTTGGCTATAATGCCGTCACCAAGCCGCCCGGTGCGCCATTGTCAGGATCCGTCGACGACGGCCCCCCGCCGACCCCTGCACGGATCGCGGAGCCATGACCTATCATATTGGCGATGCTATTGACCTGGTCGGCATGGATGTCGTCAGCACCGGCGCTTGCCTCGTGCGGTTCACTGACCAGCCCAATCGGCTATTACTCATGGGGGCGGCCCATGGTCTGGTGCGAAAGGAAGCAAAGCCAGGCGATCCGATTGCCGCTAGCGCTGACAAGCATCTGATCGGCGTCCTTCAGACCTGGACCACCTTTCGGCAGATGATTACCGCCGATGTCGCGCTCATCTGGGTCGATCCGACAAGGGTTCAACCGGCACCGGCACACGGCGGGGGACTAAATCCACCAGGCGCCTTGCCGGCACCCAGCGAGACCATCGAAATCATCGGCGGGATCGGGGGGGGCGGTCGTAAGGGCGTCATCGCCGACAATGACGAAGATATCCCACTTCCAGCCGAAGGGCCGGATTGGACGATTGCCCAACGGGTCGTCTACGCGCACCAGATGGTAACGACTAACATGGTCTCGGAAGCGGGAGACAGCGGAGCGATCGTAGTGGACAAGGATCGCGCGATCGCCGGCATGGTCGTGGGTGGCAGACCGCTGGTGAAGGTTGGTGCGATCTGGACCAGTCAGACCATCATCACGCCCATTCGCCAGATTTTAAATCACCCGGATTTCGGTGGCAGAATGCTTGAACTCGTCACCGCGATCTCTGGTACCGAGCAGGCGCCGCCGCTCGACGGCTAAGCGTCCATTTGAAATTTCAGGGATGAGCGTTCCGCCGTAGGGAGTATCGTTCCATAGCGATCGGGATCATCGCCTGCGAGACGTCGATTCGCTTCTCGCAATCGCGGATTACGCGGCGCAAACGGATCATCCAACCGAACGTCGGCTCTACGACCCAACGGCGAGGTAGAATCCTTAAGCCCTGATGTGGCTCGCTGTATCGAATATTTCATGGATCGGTGGCGATGGCCGTCATCTGGGCCTGAGATAATGCCTCACATTTCCCAGCTGAGCGAGAGGCCGCGCTCCCACAGCCAGGCTCGGCGACGGTCCTTGATCCCGCATTGCACTCGGCGAACAGGCGCTTGCGCGTCAGCGATGCGACCCGTTTCGGCAGCAGGCGATCGCGTTCCATCTCGTCAGACTCTGGTTCGTCGATCAGGGATTGCACGAGATTTCGGGCCCTGGTCGAGAGCGCAGCGCGGTTGGGCGCCATCCTGGGCCGCGCATCACGATTCTGTGCCCACGTCACAACGTCACGCGCTCGCGCAGGGCTGATTCCATAGGCAGCGCCGATCTCGCGGAAGCTTTTGCCTTCGGCCTTCATCGCCATCATCTGCGCGCCGCGGACGGCCGCGTTGTGCGATCGCTCGTTTCGCGGTGCGACCCAGGCGACTGGCGCGACGGGTCGCTTGAATTCGAACACCCGCTCGCCATCCCAGAGCCGGATCGCACTAAGCTCGCTCTGTTTGATCGCGTCCACCGCCATGGTTTTGGCCGCGGCGAGGTCTGGTGCTTCGATCACAGAGATGCACGGTTCCCCCTGTTCGGGAACGGAACGGAACGCATAGGCCACCAAGACGACAATCCCTCCTATCTTCCTGATCCTGTGGTAAAATAAACGCTCGCGCAACGCGCCGGTTGCCAATCGCCTTCGGAATGGGGACGATTGGCTATTCGTACCGGTCGATCGACCGGGGCCAAACTTTCAGATCAGCGAACCTTCCGGTTCGCGCTGCCTGGTTCCTGATCGTTGGCATCCAAAGTCCCCGCGCCGGAGCGGTTGTGCTGGCCTGGCGCGGCATCTTCTCGCGGCGGTTGTAGCTGACGTGCAGATAGTTCGCGTGTTTTCGGCGGAGGATCGTCGGTCGGCACACAGCCGAGCGCATGGAACAGGGCAGGGCCATCTGCGCGACGGGGATGCGCCGACAACATATCGAGCTGGATCGCCATGCATCGCCGGTCGTTTGTGGCGGAGCGCCGGGCGGCGACCTTGGCCAGCGGGATCGCCTGGAATGCGCCGAAGGTGAGCATCAGCAGCGACATGAACATGAAGGCGATCCGCAGCCACCCGCGGAAACCATATGAAGCATCGAAGAGAAAGGCGAACATGCCGGCGGTGAGGCCAAGGCAGCCGAGTTCGACGGCGTCGCCGTAGCGAATGAGCGGCTGGCCGAGCGTCATCATCCCGAGCGCTGCGACGCCGATGCCCCACAAAACGGCTCGCCCTTGTTCGCGATCGACCTTTTCGGAGTTGGTTTCGTTCGTCTCATCCGAGAGGCGGTGCCGCCTGCCGCGAGACGGGCCCGGGATTTCGCTATCAGACCTCGGGGCGATCGCTCTGATCATTCTGGTCGGTGTCTTCGGCGTTCGGCCGCGGAGGGAGCGATATGGTAACATCTTGCTTCTGTGACCTGCGCCAGGATCAGTTTCTATTCGGGCGGGTATTTTCCGGACCGCCGATGGCTTGATCGCCTTTCCACCAATCCGTGCGGGGACGACGACGCTGCGCTAATTCTGGTTCTTGCGGCCGGCGCCCTGGGCCGCCGCGCGCACCATATGCGCCCAGCTGCCGATATAGGCCGCACGGCGTTGATACTGCTCCCCGGCGTCGGCGGTCATCACCGCGATCCCGCCAATCGTTTCGGCAAGCTCGTTGGTAGTGCAGATTCCATTGCGCTCGAGGATACCGCCGAGCGCGGCGAGAACCGAGCCCATGGCAAACATCGCATCTTCATCCATCGTGGCGACCTTTCTTGGTTTTTGGGGATGGGGCGGGTTGCACCTTGACGTGGCGGTGGCCGGACGGCTGTTCCGCTCGGGTCACAGCGCCGCGGCAAGGCGGTCCAGTTCGGCGTCGCCGCCCTGGCGGTCGAG
This sequence comes from Sphingomonas sp. 66-10, assembly GCF_001897045.1. Taxonomy (NCBI): domain Bacteria; kingdom Pseudomonadati; phylum Pseudomonadota; class Alphaproteobacteria; order Sphingomonadales; family Sphingomonadaceae; genus Sphingomonas; species Sphingomonas sp. 66-10. The sequence continues at coordinate 6,423 of NZ_MKRR01000057.1, read as the reverse complement.
GTAATCGGTCGTGGCCTTGAGGATGCGTGCGATATTCGCATCAGAGGCATCGTCCATCGCGATCTTGCCGAAGCCGTCGAGGCTGAATTCGAGGCGGAAGTAATTCTCGGGCTCCAATAGTTTTTTCATCTGATAGTGGACCGTCTCGCTCTGACCGTCGAACATCGCCTCCAGCAAAGGTACGCCCCGCGTCGGTGCTGCCCATTGCAGAACGCCCCAGCGCTTCTGTTTCTCAAATTTGACCGTCGACTGACCGCAGCCGAACGACGCAACAAGGAATTCCGGTTTTTCGCCGTTTTCCCCTGCCCAGGTTTTGACTGCCTCGACATAGCCGCACATCGCCGGATTGTTGGCGAACAGGCCTCCATCGGCTCCACGCATGTCATGGTGCAAGGCGGTGAGCTCGGCGGGGTCAAAATAGAAGGGAGCGCTCGATGAGGCGTTCACCACATTCCACAGCGGCACTTGGCTGAAGCGATTGTCGCCCACATTTCTGTATTGGGGGCCGCCATTCGGGAAAATCGGCCCCGGACCCGCCGCGACATTGTAGAAAGTGCCGAGGAAGTTTCGCTCAAGCTCGCCCAGCGTCAGATTGCCCAATATCTGTCGAAGCACCGCGCCTTTGGCTGACTCTTTGTATTTTCCCGAAAAAAGCGGAAACGGGCCAATCCCCGCCCATTGGCTGGTGAACATCGCCTGCCCGTGCGTGTGATACAATTGTTCGATGTCTTTGGGGGCAAGTGGCTGGGCTGCCTGACCGGAAGCGGCGAGGCCTGCCGCCACGATGCAGCCGGTCGAGGTGCCGACGAACAGTTCGAAGCTGTCCGCGACCTTTAGTTTACCGCTGTCCAGGAGCTTCTGTTCCAGCCTGGCGAGCATATGCGCGGGCGCGATGCCCCTGATGCCGCCGCCGTCGATCGACAAGACGCGTATCTTCATCGGCAATTCCTCTGCGTCGAAACGTCCCACACGAACAGGTCTGTGTCAGCCGTTGTTCCCCTCATTTTGGACCAAGATCCATGTCGTTCGTGGACGGTAGTGCGCGGGGTGGTTCGGGTCGGATCTCCGGTGAGTGGTGCGCCGATCAGGCTTGGGCGGGCGGATGCCCGCCTGGCGGCGGCCACCGGGCTCTATCTCCGCTTCGCTCCGACCAAGCCCCCTTCGGGGTCTTGTCCGCTGAAGCGGTAACGATCCCTTCCGCGAGGCGGGGTAGGTGGCCGAGCTCGGCGGGGCGCCTCGCCGGGGCATCCCGCTCGGACCCATGTCTGTCATCGCCTCCTGCGCCGCCTCGCAGGCTCGCGGCGTGCCGGTGGTGGTCCGCGGGCACAAGGGCTGCCTCCGGCCAAGCTCCGGTAGAAGAAAATGACCCTGCTGGCGTGATCCTTCGATCCAAGGGTGCCAGCAGGGCCATTTTCTTCAACCTCCGCTAAGCCGCAGCGCAACGTCCCTTGCACCCGCGGACCCCCACCGGCCCTTGCGCCCCGGCGACGGCGGCTCCGGAGGTGATGACAGACGACGCAGCGCCTTTGTCCTCGGGGGATCAATGCGGGATCGCCTTCGGCGATACGTTTCCTTGTTTCAGGGACGCTGACCGCGTCCGATTTTATTGGCTCAGGCTCACCAAAGGCGATCGAAATCTGTCAAGAAATCAATTAGATAGATGGGATTCAGGGGAGGGGGTAGAAAGGGATGTGGCCGGGGAAAGAGGAACCGGACCACGGACAGGAGAAAGGACCAAGTCATGAAGATCGGAAGCTTCAAATTCGATGAACGCGTCGGTGATCTTGTCGGAAAGATCGCAACCCGCGAGATGCGTTTTCCTTATCTCATCATGCGCAAGGTGACCGATCGCCAGAGCGACAGCGCACCCGTCTATGAAATGTACGAAACCAGTCAGTCTGGCGACGAAATCCAGATCGGCGTTGTTTGGGAACGTCGCATGCGCGCGAATGACGAGGTTTTCCTGTCGGGCATGATCGATGACCCGTCTTTCGCCGTCCCCTTGCCGATTGCTCTATTTGGCGACGAGCATGATGGATTCGACGTCCAGTGGCGGCGCGAACGTGAGCGCGAGCCGCAGGGCTTTGGCAGCGGTGGTGGCTTCGGTCAGCGCGGCAATGGTGGTGGCCGGCGCGGGGCTTTCTCGGGCGGCAGCACCGCCGGGCCGGGTGGCGAATATACCGGCGCACCGCGCGGCCTCGATGACGAGGTGCCGTTCTAGGAACACCCCAAAGTCGGGCCCGGGGGAGCGCTGGAGACGCTTCCCCGGACCCTCAGCCATCAACCCGATCAAAGAGGCGGACTCACATGAACAAGCAAATGACCTCAGGCGCGGTTAGCAGCTTCGTTGACCTTCCGAAACTATTTGCCGAACTCACCGCGACTCCCGATTTCGTGGCGTCGTTCGGCGACCCCCTGCCGCTGTCGATCATCGAGCCGGGCGATGAACCCGGTGAGCATGATATGCCCGAGCCGTTGGCGGCGCAGGCCGAATGCGGAGGTGTCATTGCCGCCATTTTCGACCTGCTCACCGACACGCGGCTTGAACCGCTCGCCGCTGAAATTGCATGGGGGTTCGTCAATTCCTTCCATTTCGTCGCGAACAGGCTGGCGGGGCGTGAGGATCGGCTGGCCGACCAGCTGCGCGACATGGCGCGCCGGCTGGAACCCGGCGAGGTGTTCAATGGCGAACTCGAACAGCTCCAGCTCGAATGCCAGTCGGTCGCGGAGCAGGGCAGGGCGATGGAGGCGATGCGCGATTATGCCGCTGCCATGTACCGCACGTACAACGGCCGGCCGTGGTCTCCCGCGCGCGGGTCGCGTGCCTCGCACGTCACCACCGCCAGCCAGATTTCTGCGCTCGATTTCCTCCGCGCCCGCGCCGAACGCCGCCGCGATCGTTATGACCCGCAAGGGCCGATCGTTGTCGTTTCGGGGCCGGCGAAATGGCATGATGACCGGATCATCTGGGGCCGGCTCGACCAGATCAAGGCGCGTATCCCGCATATGATCCTGCTCACCACCGGCCAGCGCAAGGGCGTGGATGCCGCCGCCGCCGCATGGGCCGTCCAGCGCGGGGTGACCTGCATCAACTGGGGGCTCTATGGCAGCGGCGATGGCAAGGCGTTCAAGCGCAATCGCGATATCGCCGCATTGATGCCGGTCGAGGCGATCATCTGTGAAGGCTCCGGCATCCAGTCCGGGCTCTATGACATTCTCAACCCCGAGCATGGGCATCGCGTCCCGACGCATCTTTTCTATCAGGACGATCAGAAGCCGGATGTGCCGGTCACGCGTCGGCGGCGGTATCTCGCGCCCTGATCGCGGCGGGCGGCAGGATTATGAGGGCCGGGGCGGGGGACCGCTGCCGGCCCTTTTTTTTGCGTTGGCGCGAAGGCGGGGGAAACCCGAGCGGTTTCCCCCGCGCCGCTCCTTTTGTCGAGCCTGGCGGCCCGCCAACGTCGCTCCCCTTTCCGCTGTCGATGGAGGCTGACCGGGGCAATTCCAACGGCGCTATGTGAAACCCCGAGGGTGCCCGCGCCTCCCGGCACGAGGCTGCGCAGCGCGGGCGCGCTGCGTGAGGCGGGACGCACGGCGCGAGGCCGTGGTGTAATGCACCTGACGCACGGGTGCTGCAAAGTTATTTTCAAATGATCCCAATAGGTTGGGTGCGTGATACACGTGCCACAAGATCATTGAATCGTGTGCCACGTGAACCACAGGACATGCCTGGGGTGGAGATAAATAGCTGAGATTACGCCGATTTAGCCGGGGTACACGTGATACTATGACCTTCATCGCAATTCCGTGCACGCCATGGCTTGAGCGGTCTGACCGCCGGTCACGAGCGGATCGCCCGCCTCTGTCGGGTGCCGTTGGGGCTTTGTGTTCACTCACCGCTCCAGCGGAGATTGACGGCTTCCGGGTAGGAGCGAACGTAGCGCGTCGGTCGGCCAGCGACGATTCATCCTGAAGGCCGGTTGCTGGACGACGGTCGGATTTGAGGTGCAAGCCATTGAAAGCGCACGCGGCAAATGCCAACGCCGGGAGCCGCTGAAATCTCTAGCGACCGCCTCGGCTTACGTCGCTTGGTGAGGGACCTCGCAGATGCGATCCACGCCGACGGTAGCGCAGATCATTTGACCGATGGTGACGATCTGGTGGATGCTGATGCAATGAAAGACGAGGACAAAGCCGCCTGATGATTCCTGAGCCTGCTAACCCAAAAATCTACCACATCGTCCATGTCGACAAGCTGGCAGCGATTGCGGCCGATGGATTTCTGTATTCCGACGCGGTGATGGCCCAACGCCCGGCCAACGGGACGGTCATCGGCATGAACAATATCAAGGCTCGGCGGATGAACGAGTTGACGCTCGCCAGCCATCCTGGCCTCTACGTCGGCCAGTGTGTGCCATTCTATTTCTGTCCGCGCTCGGTGATGCTCTATCTCATTTCTCGTCGCAATTCAGAGCTTGCGTATCAGGGCGGCCAGAACCCGATCGTGCATCTTGTCGCCGACCTGAACGCTGTGGTCGCATGGGCACAAGCGGAACAGCGACGATGGGCGTTCACGTTGTCGAACGCAGGCTCCTTTTATTTTGAGGATCGCTGCAACCTGGCGCAGCTCGGCGAAATCAATTGGAACGCTGTGCAAACGACGCAATGGTCGGGAAGCCCCACCAAGGAGCAAAAGCAAGCCGAGTTCCTGCTTGAGCAGCATTTCCCATGGCACCTGATCGAGCAGATCGGTGTGCTCAATCAGGCGATAGGCCAGCAGGTGGTGCAAGCCATCGCTGGCGCCGCCCATCGTCCCCTGGTTCACATTCGACCAGAGTGGTACTATTAAGGGGGAACAAACATGGCACAAATCGAACTCAAAACGGGTGACCTATTGAAGGCGGATGCGGAGGCAATCGTCAACACGGTGAACTGCGTCGGCATCATGGGACGTGGCATTGCGCTTCAATTCAAAAAGGCGTTTCCGGCCAATTTCCACGCCTATGCGCGCGCGTGCGAGGATGGCGAGGTGCAGCCTGGCAAGATGTTTGTTTTTGACTCCGGCTCGTTCACAAACCCGCGCTACATTATCAACTTCCCGACCAAGAGGCATTGGAAGGGCAAGAGCCGTATCGAGGACATCGAGAGCGGGCTGGTCGCGTTGGCGCATGAAATCAGTGAGCGAGGTATCAAATCGATTGCTATTCCGCCGCTTGGGGCTGGCCTAGGTGGCCTTGACTGGGGCGATGTTCGCCCGCGCATCGAGGCTGCGCTCCGCGATCTGCCAAACCTTCATGTGTTGATCTATCAACCCAAGGGCGCACCTGACGTTATCAAGTCGCGCGACGTACCCAACATGACGCCGGGCCGGGCCGCGCTCGTCGTTCTCATGAACCGCTATTTGCAAGGGCTGATGGACCCGTTCGTGACGCTGATCGAGGTTCAGAAGCTGATGTATTTTATGCAGGAAGCCGGCCAGCCGCTCCGGCTGAACTACATCAAGCATCATTATGGTCCCTATGCCACCAACCTTTCCCATGTCCTTAATAAGGTCGAGGGACATTTCGTTGCGGGTTATCAGGATGGCGGCGATCAGCCGGATAAGGAACTCACAATTGTGCCTGGCGCCATTCTGGAGGCAGAGGTGTCTCTAGCGCACGAAGAGGCAACTCATGCCCATTTCAACAAGGTGGCTGATCTGGTTGACGGCTTTGAGACGCCGTATGGGTTGGAACTGCTTGCGACAGTTCATTGGCTGGTTACCCGTGAAGGGGCTGATACTGCAGAGAAGGCTCTTGCCGGAGTACGCGGGTGGAATGACCGCAAGAAAGTGTTCACCGAGCGCCAGGTTGCTATCGCGTTTGATACGCTAAAATCCAAGGGTTGGTTCGCAGTTGCTTGATGGCGGGACGGTCAGCTTGTGAAGCTTTATGGCCCGACGATCACCGCAGCGGGCCGCGACCGCGCGCGGCTGTGTCGCTGGAGGATATCGTCGCTAAGACCAACCGGCGATCGAACATCGGAATCGGCGAGGAACGACATGAGCGGAATGGAGGCCACTTGGCCACGGTCGAACGGCTGATTTCGTCACGAGCGGTCATTAGTCTACCTGACACGGATCGACGCGAATCGGTTGTTAACTTACGAAACGAAAAGCATAAATTTGATTGTCCCGTCTTTGGTCTCAAACCCCCGGCTTGAGCCGGGAAGGGCTTCAGCCTACGACTCGGCGTATAATCGGTATCCTCGGAGAAGTGAGACCGCCCGTGGGGCGTGAAGTCTCACTTCTCCGAGGATACCGATTATGGCCTATTCCAGCGGCAGTCACACGCTTTATCGTAAGCGCCAAAACCTCCCCACATTCCGGAGCTGATCGGTATCGGCGATAACGCCCGCGCGGTTAGCGAGGGTAAGATAGATGCT
>NZ_MKRR01000056.1:8695-18146 GCF_001897045.1 Sphingomonas sp. 66-10 | reverse complement strand
TGTCAGGTCATTTCGGGGGCCAACTCACCGAGCGGTAAGACAGACGTCAAGCGCCTGATCGCTGAACGAAGACATTGCCCACCTCCTGTTTCGGTCTTGAAACCGTGGGGCCGAGGCGTGTGCGCCCTGATGTCCTTCGCATCTCGACTCGCTTGGAATGCGATACCACCTCCAGGTGACAGCAAGATTACTCGACGCGTCTAATGCGCAATTTTACTTAGCGTTTCCCCGGATAGCGTTGGCTTCGGTTCCGCTTCACCTTGCGCAAGGCTGCCAGGGGAGCCCTATGCATATGACGATGCATCCATTTGGCCGACGCAGGGTCTTTCCGAAGGATAGCGTCCTTTTCCCGCCCGGTGACGCGACCCATCACCTTCACCGGATCGAGGAAGGCGTGGTGCGCCAGTGCCTGTATCTTTCCGACGGGCAGCGCCTTGTCGCAGGTTTCGCCTTTCCTGGCGAGTTGATCGGTCTCGTCGGCGGCCACCAGATGCTCACCATCGAGGCAGCAGCGCCGGTACTCACCTTCGAATGGGCGGTCGATCCCCAGGATGAGCACGATCAACGCGTCAGCATGCTGGTGCTGGCTCTGCATCAGGCCTATCTCGCGCTCGCCCTTCGGTCGCGCCGGCATGCGCGCGCGCGCGTCGCGGCGTTTCTCTTCGATCTCGCGGAGCGGAGACTGGGCAGCGAGTTCCGTCTCCTCATCCCGCTCGCAGATCTTGCCGATCATCTCGGGCTGCGGCTGCACACGATCAGCCGGACCTTTACCGAGTTAAGGAGCGAGGGGGTGCTGAGACAGGCGCGGGGTCGCCTCATCACCATTACCCAGATCGACCGGCTTCGCGAAATCGCAAACGAAGCCCCGGCGATACGGTCGAACGGTCATATCTCCGCTTCTTCGCCAGGGATAACCCAGTGATGCGCTACGCAACGACACGCTGGCTCTGCGCCGGCAGCCTGATTGCCTTTCCCGGCCAAGCATGGGCCATCGGGGCGTCGTCCGACGCGCGCACGTCAGTGTCAGTTGCTTCGGCACCGGCGCAAACCGCGCCCTCCGCATCGGTTGAGCAGCAGCTCGCCGACCTCGCCGCGCGGGTAGCGGCGCAGCAGAAGGAGATCGACGCGCAACAAAAGCAGATCATCGCTGACCGCGAGGAAATCGACACGCTTCGGCGCGAGACCGCGGCCGACCTGGCCGCCGCCCGCGCCACGGGGGTCGGCCCGCAGGCTGCGCCACCAGCGACCCAGACGGTGCCCGTACCGCAGACCACCGTTGGCGACGCGCAGGCCGCGAAACCCGATATCGCCGACAAGACCCAGGCCGTCCCCCAGGGGCAGGGCGTACTTACCCCGGCGGGGCGCACGACGGTACAGGCATCGCTCACCTATATCCGCTCCGCCAACGACAGGCTGGTGTTCGCCGGGATCGAACTGGTGCCCGGTCTGCAGATCGGCTCGATCCAGGCCTCGACCGCCGATCGCAACACCACGATCGACGCACTGACGATCTGGCACGGCTTTTCCAGCCGGCTCGAAGGCGAACTGATGATCCCCGCGATGATCCGTACCGACAGCATCCACCTCTCGCAGGTCCGCGACGGCACGGTGACCGAGGGGTTCGACCTCCACCAAACCGGAATCGGCGACATCGAAGGGGCGCTGCGCTGGCAGGTCAATGCCCCGCTCAATCCCGAAGCCCCGATCATCATCCTCGGGCTGCGCGTGAAAAGCGATACTGGCAAAAGCCCGTTTTCAATTGCTTATGACGAATTCGGCATCGCACATGGCCTCGCGACCGGTTCGGGCTTCTGGGGCATCCAGCCCGGCGTCACCGTGCTGCTGCCCTCCGATCCGGCGGTGATCTACGGCGGCGTTTCCTATCTTTATCAGATCCCGCGCAACATCAATCGCGAGGTTGCCGGCACGCTGATCGGCCATGTAACGCCTGGCGGCGCGATCACCGCGAATATCGGCTTCGGATTCGCGATCAACCCGCGCTTCTCCTTCTCCCTGGGGTATAGCCACACCTATATCCTGCCGACGCGCACCGAGCTCAACGGAAGTTTCCAGGATTCCAAGACATTGCAGGTCGGGACGCTCGATCTCGGCATGTCTTACCGCCTGAATCAACGCCAGCTGGTGACGTTCGCGTTCCAGTTCGGAGTGACGCAGGATGCCCCCGGCGTTTCGATTACCTTGCGGCTCCCGTTTACCTTCTAGGCCGGCCGCACGCCGTCCTCGTCAGTGCGAGAAGGTCGCGATCTCATGGCCAAGCCCCATATTGAGGGCGCCGCTATGCAGCGCAGCGGAAAACGCCGCGTAATTTCCCAGCGTTACTGTGGCATTGGTCTGCTGCAATGCGTTGAGGTTGGCCATCGTGTTGATCAGCACATTCTGCAACGCGCCATTGGTATTCTGGATCAACGCGGTCCGCCCGGCATTGGCGAAAAAGACCTGGCTGCCGGAGAGCATTTGCGGAATTGCAATGCCCCCCCCGCCCCCAGTCGCCGACGCCAGGTCAGCGACCGACAATTGGCTGCCGACGATGGTTTGCGTCGTCGCGCCATTGGCGGACAGGCTGACCAACGTCCGCAGCGCCAGCTGACCATCGAGATAGGTCTGCACATCCGCGCCGAAGCTGATGCTCATGCCGCCCCAGTCGAAGCCGCCATGCGCCTGGGCCATTTCGCTGTCGGTCAACGGAGTCATATGTGCAAGGACGCCAGCGCCCGTAGTGTCAGTTGTGGCCACGGAAAGGGCTGTCCCATCCGCATCGAGCGTCCGCTCGCCAGCATTTGCCGACGCGACCCCGCCCAGCGGCAACGCCGCCAGCATCAGCGCGAAACGCGCGGCGCGGCGCGTGGACGTGCGTGTCATGGGATGCCTCCTACGCGGATGTTGGGAAGAATCTGCACCTGAATTTGATAGATTGGCGGGAGATTGTCGGTGGTCGCGGTGATCGAGCGCTCGCCCTGGAAGACGCGGGTCGGTGCGGTGGACCAGGGATCCCAGTCGCGCGCGAGGTTGAACGCACCTTCCTTTCCGTTCGGCGGCGCGCTGATGATCAGCGCGATCCCGCTCCACATCTTGGCAAATTCGGCGTCGGAAATCTTGATCAGGCCGCGCGCCGGGTCGCCGATCAGCACCCGACCGTCACGCGCGCCCTTGATCACCACGAAATGCGTGTAACCGCGCACGTTGATCAATGCGATCATCGGCTTTTCCAGCGCCCGCATGTCCTCAATGCCGAGGCGATAACCCTGCGCAGCAAATCCCCGACCAACGAGGTAATTCTTCATGTCGAGCAGCGAGAAGCCTTTCTGTCGGATTTTCGGCTGATCGCCCTTGTCGTACATCGCCCTGAACGGCGCCGCCTCATCGGTTGGGGTATCATATTGATAAGTGAGCAAGGTCGCGACCGCTGCCGATCCGCAGCTGAAATCGAACCGCTGGCGCACGATTGTGCGGAACGGGATTTCGGCCCAACTCCTCACGCGCACGGTGTACCCCGGCTCGCGGCCCGGGGCAGCAACCGGCATCTGCGCCAGCGGCCGCGTCTGCGCCATAGCGGGCGACGCGACGAAACCCAGAAGACCGAGCGCGATACTGCCACCCGATCGCCATGCGGCAGGCCACCGCAGCATGCTCACTTCCCCAGATTGACGGTGAGGTTCATCGCGCTTTGCAAATTTGCCTGCGCGCCGGAATTGATCACGACATTGCCCATGCCGTTGAAATTGGCGAAGGCATTGTCCGAGAGGCTGATCGCGCCGGCGACATAGCTTCCCGCGATCGTATTTCCGGTAAGGGCGCTTTGCAGCGTCTGATTACCGATCACGATCGCTTGCCCGCCGCGCTGTTCGCCGAGTATTGCATCGTCAAGGACGGCCGCGTGAGCCGCGGATGAGTCAGTTGCTGGTGCGACGGTCTGCGCGAGCGTTGGCGCAGCGAGCGAGGCAAGCGCTATGGCCAAGCTGCTCGCGATATGAAGCCTGAAGGGAGGGAGCGACATCGTGCGTCTCCTGGCTTTTCGCATGAGACCAAAAAAACGCCGGGCGGACGAAGCCGCCCGGCAGGTTGGGAGCGTCAGTGAGTGGTAAAGGTCATCGTGCCTTGTGCAGCGATATTGGTCGCCGCCTGGGAATTGGCATTGATGCCGGTATTCCAGCCCTGGTTGAGGATGCCCGAATAGGCGGCGAATGCGCTGCCACCGATGCTGTTCGCGCCACTGTTGTAGGTCGAGTGATGGCCATTGAAGTTCATCGGACCAGCGTTGCTCACCGACGATTCCAGCGATTGATCGGCAACCAGACGGATGTTGCCGTTGCGCTGAGAATTATTGGTATTGTTCCAGGTCAGCGTCTTGTTGTGCTGCGAGCTGTCCGAATTGTTACTGTCGACCGTTAACACCTTGTTCCGCTGCGAATTATTGGTGTTGTAGCTGCCGACGGCGACCGTCTTGGTGCGTTGCGAATTGTCGGTGTTGTTGCTGTCGGCGGTCACCGTTTTGGTGCGCTGCGAGTTATCGGTGTTATAGCTGCCGAGCGTGAGGTTCTTGGTGTGCTGGGAGCTGTCGCTCTGGCTGCTCGTCAGCGACAGGCTCTTCGAAATGGTGGTCGCGGTGGTTTCGACTGAGGTGTCGCTGTGGTCACCGGACGCGCCGGTCACGGTCGATCCGCCGGCGCTGGTCTGCGCGAAGACCGGCACTGCGGAGCCGAGTGCGACGGCCGCAGCAACGCCGACAAGGAGCCTGGATTTGCTCATTTCAAGATTCCTTTCCTGTTGTCCGCGCGATCGCGGCAACAACTGGAATACCGGATGCGTCTGACCGACGTTTTGCGCCGACCGCATGTTCGACGGGCGAGATTGCGTACGTAAGAACCGACATGGCCGCGCAGGCGACCGGCTGCGGCCTGCTTTCGAGCAGTCGTGACCGGCCCGATCGCGAGGATGACGCGCCATCGTCCTGCCGGCCGCTCGTCCTGCGAGCGCAGCGCGGGAACGCCCCGAGGTCGCGCTCGCCGGTCCGGAGAATGGCTCCCCAAATCCGCCTGCACGCGATCGGAAGGAAATCGCCCCCAACGCGGATAACGAATAGGGGCGATACGACCAGCACGCCCGTGGTCAGGATCCAACCTTCCAAGACGCACCCGCGGCCGTCGCCCTACGATAAAGCTGCCGGGCGCAACACAATAGCGCGATTGCCACCCCAGAGATCGCCCGGTGCGACGAATCCTCTCCCCCCGACCGGTCGCTGGATCGACCATATGACGACCTACTGACGCTCGAAGGTTGGACGCATGATGGTCCACAAGGCCGGGCAGATCGCCGCGACATGCCACCAGCCCCACTATAGTCGTTCGCCCGGTGGACCGGGAACGCTGAGGAATGAATCGCGCCGGGTTGCCGGCGGCCCTGACTCCTCACACGGGCCGAGAAGTCCGGTAAAAGCGCCGGACCGGCCGATACCGCCGGAACTCCTCCGCTGTTGGCGCCGAGGCAAAGCGTGAGAGCGAAAGGCCCCCGCCCGCCAATTGCTCGATTGGGAAGCCACACAAGGGCGCTGGCGGCGCGCCCCACAATCGCCACGCAAGAAACGGTGTCCTCCTCTCGCGCCGGAGCCGGAACCGGCTTGAAACGAGGCGTCGCTTGCGTGCCCTGTGATAAGAAACGGCTACACCCGTCGGGCTTAAGAGTCCTGGTCGTCCTGATCGGTGGCAGGAGCATCGGGCGCGGCGTCCTGTTGCGCCTCCGATTTCTCTTCCAGCACGTCGGTCAGCTTGTTGACGCCCTCAAAACCGGCAACCGCCGCCGCGCCCTTGGCGAGAAGGCCAGCGTTCGGATCGACAGCTTCGAGCGCCTTATCGGCGGCGAACGCGCCAGCCGCTTCTTCAACCAACTTTTCGATGCCCATCTCAGTGCTCCTATGCAACCACTCAGAAAATATCCGCTTATGAAGATCTATACAGAATTTCCTTTGCCAACGCGATAGGCATGCAAGAAAATCGCCCGCGGAGGATAGCGGCGCTCACTTTCTTGTCTCCAGAATTTCGCCAGATGAATATTATATGAAATCTAGATGCCAGCCACCATCTAACGGACCGTGCTCGGATTAGATTTCATTTTTGCTTAATTGTCTTTCGCGTTGCGAACGAATCGATCACTCGAACGTCTTGCGGACACTTAGCCTGAATGACCGCCCTAGCGCATCAAGGTATCCCCGCTGATAAGCCGCCGGAACATCGCCGAACCGGTCGCGCACATTGGTTGTTTGATCGAACAGATTATCGATTGCGAGCAGGAAGCGCACGCCTTCCAGCCATGGCGCCGCCGCTCGCAATCGCGCCTGTTGGGCGGGGAAGAAGAACAGGCGCAAGTTGACGCTGACCGGTTCACCGAAGCTCAGCCTGCCCGGCATCCCCAGTGCGACCATCTCGTTGCCGCGCCATGTGGCGTTGGCACGGAAGCCGAAGCCGTGATGTGTCGCGCTCAACTGGGCATCGATCGCATGCCGGGCGACGCGCAGTCCCTCGCCAAGCGGGTTTGCGCCAATCAGGTCAAGTGACGCCTGCCCAGGTGTAAGCACGATCCGGTCGGCGAGGTGCCAGGTATCGTAGATGGCGAACTGTAGCGTCGTGCCGCTCGCCCCGAAATAATGCCCGCCGCCGAAACTGCCGCCGCCGGGCAGCTTCGGCCCCGCTGGCCCCGCCCAGGATTTGCTGAAATTGACACCGAAACGCAGGTCACGGCGGGTCTCGCTGGCGATATTGAGCGGGCGCATGTCGACTGAGAGGATCGCGCCGCCGGCATCGCGCTCGATGCGCCCCGGAAAAGCGGCCTCGAACGCCGGGGAGATGCCCGGAAACGCGAGAATCGCATCACGCGTGGTGGCATCGGTATAGGTTGCGATCAGCGACCACGCCTTGGCTGGCTTGAGCGCGGCTTCGGCCTTGAAGAGCGTGCGGACGTCATGACGCAGCAACGGATCGCCGCCGTCGAGCCGGGCGGCGGTGAAGGTCTGCCCGGTGCCATAATCGTAGAAACGGATATCAGGCGTCGCGATGAGCGGACTGCCGAGCTGGCGAATCGTCGGCAGCGCGGATTCGCGGGCGCCCGCGACGAGCAGGCTGAGCATCGGGCGCGGCGCCCAGTTGAAGGTCCAGCCGCGATCGATCGGCGCGGACACGTCCGAATAATCGTGAAAGGCGAGGTTCGCGCCCACCGACACCGCGCCGAGCGGGCTTTGGCGGCGCAGCACGGGCAAATCGAGCGCGACCTGGCCACCCGTTACGCGCCGCGTCAATCGTCGTGTCGTCCCGCTCTCATCACGCGCCGTCAGCCGTTCGCCGCTCATATCGGTTTTGACGGTGAGCGAAGCCTGGCCTGCCGGAGCCGCAAACAAGCTGCCGTTGGCCACCGCGTCCAGCGCAAGCAGATCGTCGATACCGCTGCTGCTGTTCGCCAGGGACGCGCCATCGGCCGCTGTCCGCACGACAGTCGCGATATGGTCGGCATTTGCGGTGACCGACCATTTCCAGCCCGATGTGGCGCCACTCAGGACTCCACCGAGATGGCCGGTGTCGGTGGTTGTGGTTCGTGCCAGCCCTTGCGAGGGATCGGACTGCATCGCACGGAGAATCGCACGCGAAGTCAGCCGGTCGTAAATCCCGTTGCCCGTAAAGCCGAGCCCATCGTCCAGTGCCCGCGCGAACACGCCATTGGCGGTGAACTGATGGGTCAGCGGCACCAATGTGCGCAGCGGCACAGCGCCAACGATCCCGCGTTGCGCCTCGGTGAGATCATCGCCCACCTGGTATTGCAGATCGAAGGTAATGCGATTGTCGCCCGAGATGCGGACGATATTGGCCTCGGTGTTGAAATCGTTGCGCGCGGTCGCCTGGGTCAGCCGGTCTTCGAGTTCACCGGTCGCCGACGCGAAGCTCGGGAACAGGACGACGTTGACAACCTTCTGATAGGCCGGATAGCCGAAACGGATCGCCGCTTCCTCCGGCAGCACCTCGACCCGCGCAACCGCCTCCGGCGGCAGCTTGGCGACTTCGTTGATCGAGGAAATACGCCGCCCGTTGAGCAATACTACGGTGCTGCTGCCGGCACGGGTTTGGGAGCCACCAGTCTGCGCTGAAAGCTGGGCGATGAGATCCGCAAGCGAGCTAGCTCCTATCGAGGTGATGGCGCCCGCTTCGATCGAAAGCTCCGGCGCGATCGGCCCCTCGACCGCTCCGCGCGGCCGACCTGCAGTGACGACCACCTCCTTCTCGGCCGGCGCCGGATTCTCGGCGTCCTGTGCCAATGCGGCATCGGCCACGAATATCGCGGGCGAGGAGGCGAGGCACAGCAGCAAGGCGCGCCCGAGGCGTCGCCCGGCAACGGAAGGCGCCGGAATCATCGTCACTCCATTCGCGATTGGTCGGGCGGGCTTATGGGTCAGCCCCGCCGCGGCAATAAAGGGGGAGAAATATTCTAAGTTTGCAATCTTTCGCCTTTACCGGATGTCGGACGGCATCATCGCCGACCTGTCACAAAAATCGCGCAGGACGATCCCGACACACTCGGGACTTGTCGGGCATGAACATATTGATCGTCGAAGACGATTTCGGGATCGCCGCTCACCTCGAACGCGGCCTGCGCCAGCACGGCATCGAATGCGCCGTCGCCGCCACCGGCGAGGAGGCGCTCTCGCACCTCGGGCATCGCCGATTCGACGCGATGGTGCTCGATCGGATGCTGCCGCGGCTCGACGGGATGGAAGTCCTGCGCCGCAAACCGTGCGAGATCCCGGTCCTGATGCTGAGCGCGCTCGGCACGCTCCAAGATCGCATCGAAGGACTGGATGCCGGCGCCGACGATTATCTGGTCAAGCCGTTTGACCTTGCCGAGGTCGTTTCGCGATTGAATGCGATCCTGCGGCGCGCGGGCAACGGGGATCGCGGCGACATCCTGCGCGCCGGCGATCTGGAGATCATCCTGACAACATTCCGCGCGACACGCGGCGGTCGCCCGCTGCACCTCAACAAGAAGGAGTTCTCGCTGCTCGCCGAGCTGATGCGCAACGCCGGTCGGCCGGTCACCCGCAAGATGCTGATCGAGGCGGTATGGGGCTATTCGTTCGAACCGACCACCAACATCATCGAAAGCAACATGAGCCGGCTGCGCGCGAAGCTCACCGTGTACGGCGATGCCGATCCGATCGAAACCTCGCGCGGCTTCGGCTACGTCCTGCGCGCAGGTGCCGATGCCTGACTGGCTGAAGCCGCGCAGTGTTACCGGTTTCTCGGGGCTGTTCGGATTGCTCTTTGCCCTGGGGTCGGTCGCGATCGGGGCGATACTCTATATGCTGGCGGGCCTCGCCTTCGATCGGGTGCAGGACGGACGGATCGAGCGCGAGCGCGAACGGCTCCTCGCGCCGGTCGCAGGGCATAGCCTCGAC
>NZ_MKRR01000056.1:8454-8648 GCF_001897045.1 Sphingomonas sp. 66-10 | reverse complement strand
AATCAGCAGTATCGGCCACCGGCTCGTTGATGCACGCGGGCAGCTGGTGGCGGGAACCGCCGAAATCCGCGAGGCGGGATCGTTTCGGCAGCCCGGCGAACAGTGGGAAAGTGCGCGAACCATGGCGATCCCGCTTCCCGACGGTGGCATGCTGACCATCGTCGCGGAAAGCCAGTCGATCGAGGATATGAGCA
>NZ_MKRR01000056.1:0-8442 GCF_001897045.1 Sphingomonas sp. 66-10 | reverse complement strand
CGCCAGCCTGTTGCTCGGCCGGCTCATCGCTGCGCGCGTCGCTGCGATCGGCACCACCGCCAATGCGATCATCGCCGGTGACTATTCGCGGCGCGTACCGATAGACTCGCTGGGCGGAACCTTTGCCGATCAGGCACGCGTCTTCAATCGGATGCTCGATCGCATCGAGTCGCTGATGGACAATCTTCGCCAGGTCTCGAGCGATATCGCGCACGACCTTCGCACCCCGCTGACCCGCCTGCAGGCCATGCTGCGTGACGCATCGGAGGAGGAAATTGGCGAGGATGAGCGGCGGACGCTGATCGCTGCCGCCGATCGCGAATGCGAGGACATCTTGCGGTTGTTCGCCGCAATGCTGCGGATCGGTGAAGTGCAGGAGGGGCGACGCCGGCCACACGTTGCAGCGATCCGCCTAGATTCGCTGGTCGAGGACATCGTCGAATCCTACGCACCCGTCTTCGCCGATGGATCGCAGCAGCTTTTGCTGGAGGAGTGCGAGCCTTGCACGATCCGCTGCGATGCCGATCTGTTCAATCAGCTTCTCGTCAATCTCATCGAAAATGCCCGGCTGCACACGCCCGAGCACAGCGTCACACAGGTCTCTTTGCGGCGAAACGCGGGGTTGATCGCGCTCCGCGTCAGCGACAACGGGCCAGGCGTTCCAGCGGGCGACCGGCAGGACGTCCTGCGCCGGTTCGTGCGGCTGGAACGAAGCCGGAGCGCGCCCGGGCATGGGCTGGGGCTCGCGCTGGTCGCGGCAATCGCAGCGTTTCACGATGCCGAGATTGTCCTCGCAGATGCGGCGCCGGGGCTGATCGTCGAGGTGAATTTCCCCGCGGCCGATACGCCGCCTACATTCTAATTTTGCAATGTGCGGGCGCCGAGCGCCGGATCGCGCAGGTGAGTCACGAGACTGTCACCCGACCCACCTAGCCGGTCTATGTCTATCGCCGATGCAGCGTCATCGGTCTATCTGGGGATTGACGGCACATGATCGGAAAATGGTGCGCTGCGGCAATGGCCGCGGCGGGGATCCTTGCGCCTTCCTACGGACTGGCACGGCCGGCCGCGAAAGGCGGCTATCGGGTCGAGGCGCGCATCGCGGGCGAGGATGGCGGCTGGGATTATGCCAGCGTCGATCCGGCGGCCGGGCGGCTCTATGTCGCACGTTCCAATGCGATCATGACGGTCGACCTTGCCGACGGGAAGGTAACGCCCGCGCTGGCAAAGGCGCAGCGCGCGCACTCGGTGCTCCCGCTGCCCGGCGGCAAGGAATTGCTTGAAACCGACGGCGAAACCGGTCTTGCCCGCTTCATCGACGTCGCGACGGGCGCGGCGATCGCGGAGGTCGCGACCGGCAAGAAACCCGATGCTGCCTTCCTCGACCCTGCCACGGGACTGATCGCGGTGATGAATGCGGGCGACGGCAGCGTCGCGCTGATCAACCGCGATCAGCACGGACTGGTCGGCCGGATCGACGTCGGCGGGAGCCTTGAATTCGGCGTCGCCGACGGCAAGGGCGGTGCATTCGTCAATATCGAGGATCGCAACGCCATTGCGGTGCTCGATCTCAAGGCGCGCCGTGTCGTCAAGACGATCGAACTGACCGGCTGTGACGGCCCTACCGGCCTTGGCCTGGTTGCGGGCGGCACCCGGCTCATCAGCGCCTGCGCCAACAATGTGGCGATGGTTGTCGATGCCAAGGCCGGCAAGGTGATCGACAAGCTTGCGATCGGGGCCGGCCCCGATGCGGTGCTGGTTGACCAGGGCCGTGGTCTTGCTTTCATTCCGTGCGGGGAAAGCGGCACCCTTGTCGAGATCGACGTCAAGGATGCCGCGCGCATCCGTGTCACCGACACGATCGCCACCCAGGTCGGCGCCAAGACCGGCGCGGTCGATCCGCGCGATGGTCGCATCTATCTGCCCGCCGCGGCGCTCGCGGCGCCGGAGCCGGGCGCCAAGCGCGGCAAGCCCGTGCCCGGCAGCTTCGCGGTGCTGGTCATCGCCCCCGGCCAATCCTGATCCACCGAAGCAAAGGGAGCCTTCCCCATGATCTCGCGCCGTTCAACGAGCGTTTTGCTCGCCGCCCTGCCCCTCCTCGCCCCCGTCGCGATCCACGCCGAGCAATTGCAGACTGCGCCGGTCAGGAAACCTGCGCCGACTTTCAAGCTCCTTCGCGCCGACGATTTTCCGCCCGATGCTATGGTGCCCGCCCCGCCTGCGCCCGGATCGGACGTTGAGAAGCTCGAGCTCGCCTATCTCCACGCGCTGATCGCGGGCACCTCGCCTGAGCGGCTGGAGCAGGCGCGACGCGATGATGCGCATGAAGATCCGACGATCTTCAACGAAGCGATGGGCGTCGATCTCAAAACGCTGCCGGCGACATGGGCATTGCTTTTGGCGGTCCACAATGACGCCGACCTCGCCGCCAATATCGCCAAGGAGCATTTCGGCCGCATCCGCCCCTGGGGCGTCGATCCGACGATGCCTAGTTGTGACGCCGGCAAGGGCAAGAAGCCGACGCGCAGCTATCCGAGCGGCCATGCGACGCTCGGCTATTCGGTCGGGCTGCTGCTGGCGACGCTGGCGCCCGCGAAGGCCAAAGCGGTGATGGAGCGGGCCAAGGATTATGCGCTGAGCCGTGAAATCTGCGGCGTCCACTTCCCCTCTGATACCGAGGCAAGCCATGTCATCGCGACGCTCGCGGTGGGGCGCATCCTCGCCGATCCCGCCACTGCCGCACGCGTCGCCGCCGCCCGCGCCGAACTCGCCAAATTGCCGTCCTGATCGACCGTAAGAGGCCCCGCATCATGAGCATCCATTCGCGCGGCGCGCTGTTCGCCGCGATTAGCCTCATCGCATTTGCGACCAATGCCGCCGCTGCGCCCGCCGGTGTGGTAGAGCCGGCGGATGCCGCTCCCCAGACGACCAGCGCCAACGAAGCGGGTCAGGCCAATGACAAGCAATCGCTGACCTCGTCCGATATCATCGTCACCGGCTCGAAAAGTGCGGAGAGCGCGCCGATCACCGCATCGCTCACCACCACCCAGCCGCAGTCGGCGGTCGGCCGCGACTATATCGACAACATCACCCCCGCGGCTGATTTCAATGAACTGATCGCGCTGACCCCCGGGGTGTCGATTTCCGGCACCGGCAACGGTTATGGTTTCGGCGAGACCAAGGCGACGATCCGCGGCTTCCAGGATGGCGAATATAACGTCACCTACGATTCGATCCCGTTCGGCGACACCAACAATCCGACACACCATTCGACCGCGTTCTTCCCGTCGAACACGATCGAGACCGTGGTGGTCGATCGCGGCCCCGGCAATGCGAGCCAGCTCGGCCAGGCGAGCTATGGCGGTAACATCAACATGTATTCGCGTGCGGCGAAGGACGAAATGGGCGGCCAGATCGAGGGCATCCTCGGTAACTGGAACAGCTTCATCGGCCGCGCCGAATTCCAGAGCGGCAAGATCGACAGCCTCGGCGGCGCGCGCATCGTGCTGACCGGCCAATATATGCAATCGGACGGCGCGCTTACCTATTCGCCGGTGGGCGGCAGGAACCTCTACGGCAAGGCAGTGATCCCGATCGGCCATGCGAACACGCTGACCGTAATGAGCACGTGGAATCGCAATTTCTATTATCAGTCGGACGTCGCGAAGGGCGCGACCTGCGGGAGCGCGACCGCGCTTTCGGCCAACGGCGGCAAGTCCGCGGTGGCGATCGATGGTTCAGGCAATCAGCTCGCGCAGCTCAGCGGTACCAACTGCGCAGCGACATCCGATATTGGCCTCTATGGCAAGAATTACGGGATGACCAACAATCCTGCGCTTGCAAGCTATTACAAGTACAATCGCACCGACAAGACGACCGATTTCTCCTACATTCGCCTGCAAAGCGAATTGGGCAGCGGCTTTTCGATGGATAACCGTGCATATATGTACGGTTATACCAACAACACCATGTCGGGGAACGGCAGTGCCACGGTAGCGATCCCCACGCAGCCGGGCGGTTTTACTCCCGTCTTTACCCAGAATTCGGGAGGCGTGATCAGCGGTTTCAGCGGCGCGGGCACGCCCGCCTCGCCCTATGTCGCGGTGAAAGGCCCGGCGAGCGACGTGCTCGGATACAACAAGCTGAACAAATATCGCGTATTCGGCTATATCGGCCAGTTTAACTACGACTTTTCGTTGGGCAAGGTCCGCATCGGCGGCTGGTATGAGCATGCCGTCACCGACCGCCATCTGGTCGATCTCGACATGACGACCGGCGCGCCGAGCTTCAACGAGAAGTTCAACAACGGCAACGGCTCCGCGGCGCAAAGCGCGCTGCCATCCGCCGCGCTCGCCAATGCGCAATATCTGCAGCATTCGAAATGGGATCAGTATCAGCTCTTCGGCGAGTTCGAATTCCACCCGATCGAGAGCGTGGCGATCACCCCGGGCGTCAAATATGTCCATTTCACGCGTGGGGTCGACGCGGCGGTGAACCAGAAATCGCGCGGGCCGATCGATACCAGCGCAACCTGGACTAAGGCGCTGCCGTTCGTTACCGCCAATTGGGCCGCGCGCGCCAACTGGTCCTTCTACGCGCAATATGCACAGGGCATGTACGTCCCAGATCTGTCGAGCTTCTATTCGACCTCGGGTACGCTCTCGACCGCGCTCGACGCGCTCCGCCCGCAGACATCCACCAACTATCAGGTCGGCACCGTCTGGCACGGCGCCAAGGTGTCGCTCGATGCGGACGCTTATATCGTTAACGTCGACAACAAGATCGGTACCTGCACCACCGCCGGGTGCGATACCACCTTGCTGATCAACATCGGCAAGGTGCGCTACAAGGGCGTCGAAGGCCAGATCAGCTATATGCCGATCCACGGCCTGACCCTGTTCGCCAACGGATCGTATAATTACGCGCATAGCGCGACCACCGGTGCCCAAATTGCCAAGGCGCCGTTCAGCACCGCGGCGGGCGGCTTCATCTATCGCAACGGGGGCTTCCGCGTGTCGTTCAACCAGAAATACACCGGGCCGCAATATGCGAGCGAATATAGCGGCAGCCCCGGCTACCGGCTCTATCGCATCAAGCCTTATACCATCGGCGATTTCGCGATGAGCCAGGAAATCGCGCCGCATTTCCAGCTCGGCGTCACCGTGCAGAATGTGTTCAACAGCCGTGCGATCACCGCGATCGCCAACAGCGCTTCCGGCGCGCCAACGACAGCGATTAATGGAAAGAGCTATCAGAGCGGCTACGGTCAACTGGATCAGTTCAGCTTCCTACCGCCGCGCGCATTCCTGGTTGATGCACGGGTGAAATTCTGATCTCCACGCGAAGGCACCAGGGAGGCCTACTGAACTGATCGGGGCTGCGCATTGCGAATGCGCGGTGGCTTCAAAAAGACGAAGGTCGCCGTCGCACACAAGCTCACGACAGTGCTCCACGTCATGTGGAAGACAGGTGACGCGTTCCGCTGCATGCGAGCACCAGCGATGTTGGTGACCGCGAACACCACATTGGCCGGCTCAACCTATCCAACGCCATGCTGAAGCGGGATCACCTTCGACTTCGAAGAGAACCATGAGCCTGGTCGCCGATATTCACATGCCAGCTTGACAAACGCCATTAAAGAAAGCGGTTGGACATGATCAAATCTCTGTTTCATTCAACTAAGCTCATTAGTTTCTTATACGCGATCCATCTGGAGACTGATCTACTTCGCCTGCGCTAATTAAAGAGCGATCTTTGAACTCTGAGCGGTGGTCGCAACGAGATTCTCTAGTGTTGCGATGAGATTATCTTTGATCACGGTCTTGCCGATATTTAAAATTCCGGCAAAAACGTCCCCGCCATATTGCTCGGGTTGCGCAACAGCCGTCGCCAACACGAATGGCACACCTTCCTGTTTCAGGGCAAGCGCAACCGGCGTAACCAATTCGTCCCCGAGATTTAAGTCGAGTAGCGCGACGGAGGGCAGTTCGCCATGAAGCAGCGCCAGCGCGTCGCTGGTGGTTCCCACCGGACCAATGACCTGCCATCCATGCTCGCCAAGCAGGAGCGCAAGCTCGCTCGCGATCAGATATTCGTCTTCAACGATGAGCACCGACTTGCGCATTATAATCCATCGACCCTCGAACCATCTATCCAAGCGGACCGACGATCTCCGCAACCAACCCTCGGTGACGCCTCCGGTTCCGATGAGCAGCGGGCTCTGTCACCGATTGTCAAAAATTGTGCCGCTGGCGTGGCTGTAGCAAACCGCGGCCACCGCCCGAGCATATTCGGTCCGGCACCGAATTCGTCGCCAATGCCGTGCGCGAATGGCTGGGCCGCCCGGGGCGTTACAACCCTGTATAGTGAACCGGACAGCTCCGCGTTAATGAGATCCGACCGAATCGGCCGTTCTCTTGTCGCCCCAAATTCGGTCAGCCTCGAGAGGCGGCGCGATCTCTGAAAACGGCCGCTAAAGCCGGGGGCACGTGCGCACACCGCGCGGGCGAGGTCGCGTAAGTCGTTTCAAAACAAGAAACAGGACGCCGCGGGCGGCGAGGATCCGTAGCTATCCGGCTTCACCAAGGGAGCCGAGGAATGAAACTGTTAGACGGCAAAATCGCGATCATCACGGGCGCAAGTTCAGGAATTGGGAAGGCAGCCGCAACGCTGTTCGCCGCGAACGGCGCCTCCGCAGTGCTTGTCGCCCGCCGGCAAGACCAGCTGGACCTGGTCGTTGCGCAAATCCAGGAGCGCGGGGGGCGTGCGCTCGCTGTTGTCGGAGACGTAACGGACGAGCGCACGCATCACGAGGCTGTCGCTGCCGCCAAAGCGACGTTCGGCGGCTTGCACATCGCCTTTAACAATGCAGGTCTCGTGGGAGCCATGAAGCCGCTGGCCGAGATTGAACCCCGGGAGTGGTCGGACGTGCTGGCAGTGAACTTGACCGCGGCCTTTCTCGGTGCCCGAGCGCAGATTCCTGCGATGCTGGAGCATGGAGCGGGCGCGCTCATCTTCACGGGCAGCTTTGTCGGCAACAGCGTGGGGCTGCCGGGCATGGGTCCCTACGCAGCAGCCAAGGCGGGTCTGCTTGGTCTCGTCCGCGGCATAGCAGCGGATTATGGCGCAATCGGCATCCGTGCCAATGCCCTCCTGCCGGGCGGCACAGCAACGGACATGGCCGGCGATACGGCCCAGCGCGAATGGGCTGCGGGTCTCCACGCCATGAAGCGGATCGCTCAGCCCGAAGAAATTGCGCAGGCGGCACTGTTTCTCGCCAGCGATATGTCGAGCTTCGTCACGGGATCGGCCCTGTGGGCCGATGGCGGCAACGCCGCGGTGAAGCTGTAATCTTCCTCGCCGGTCGGCGGCTTTCAGACTGAACCGTCTGAAGGCTGCCGGATTTCAAACCACCCAGCTCAAGCCAATCGGTGCCAATTTGGCGCAATCTCTTAGCCGACGGGGGGAAGGCGCCGCAGAAGCGGACCGCTGGATGATCGCGGGCCCATTCGATAAGCTGCCGTCGAAGAAGTGTCAGAAGAATGGATAGCGGCCATGATCGTAGAGCGCGTCGCCAATCTATTGCTATTAAAATTGGTCAGGTTCACGGCGCCCACCGCAGAGCGTTGCGAATGGCAGACACTCGTCACCGGTTATCACGACTTGCGTACAGCCGAATACGCATTGAAGGTGCAACCGGGTGATGGATTTACCCTTCCATACCCCGGCTGGGTAAAACTTCGGGTCGGGCAAGCAGTCGCGCTTGATGCGATTCGCCGCCACCCTTTTGGCCCTCGCGGGCAAAGAGTCTAACGGTGATAATCCGACGCCCGATCGTTCGACCGCGTCCGCCCCAAACATTGACCTCTGTGGAAGTTTAGAGGCGAGTCCAAAACGGACATTCCGCTTGAAGTATCGGCGCATCGACGGCAGCAGTGTGTGAGGAGAAAGGGATGCAAAGATGAAGCGAGCAATCAACCTTGCGGCGGCCCTGCTCGGATCGACGCTCGCGATCATCAATCTCCGACATATGGGCGATCACTCGCTGGATTGGGTGCTTCGTTACGGCAGCGTGGCATGGGCGCTATTGGCTGTTACAAATTTTGCAGCTGCCATCTCCCCCGTCGCACGATGATCTCAATAGATGTCGCGTAAAAGCCACCAGATCCGAGCCGTCCGCAAGCAAGAGAAAGCGGGATGATGTCGCTCTATTTTACGGCATTCCGCCGTCGGTGACGCACTTCCGATTGCAGCCATCCGATATATCATGCAGTGTGACTTTTCTTGTGGGGTGGAGGCGTGAGCGAAGATGCGCGTAATTCGATCTATCTGTGGGTCGTGGGCGTGTCGTTCTTCGACTTGTTCTGGGTCGCGCTACATTTCAAGCTGCTCGACTGGGTGCCGGACAGATGACTGGCCGCTGTTCGGAATTTGAGTTGGCCC
>NZ_MKRR01000055.1:0-2169 GCF_001897045.1 Sphingomonas sp. 66-10 | reverse complement strand
ACACCACCCCGTGGGACACGACCGCATGCGCGACCGAATCCGCGCGCGCATGGCTGCTAAATTCGAGAAGCAGATCGCGCAGGATCAGGTGAGCGGCGGCAAGACCCTCGCTTATGGCAAGGATGCGATGCAGACGCTTTCTTATTGGGGAGCGGCGACGAAGAGCGCCAAACCGACGCCGCTGATCGTCTTCGTCCATGGCGGCGGCTGGAAGCGCGGCACCAAGGAAAATGGCACCGGCAAGGCCAAGCTCGCCCACTTCACCGGCGAGGGCTATGCCTTTGCCTCGATCGATTATCGTCTCGTGCCGGAAGCGACGGTCGAGCAGCAGGCGGCCGATGTGGCGAGCGCGCTGGCGCATCTCATTGCCCATGCCGGCGACCTCGGCTTCGACCCCAGGCGGATCATACTGATGGGGCATAGTGCGGGCGCGCATCTGGTGGCGCTGGTCGGCACGGACCCGGCCTATCTGAAGGCGGTTGGGCTGACCGAAACATCGATTGCGGGCGTCGTGCCGATCGATGGCGCGGCCTATGATGTGGCGCGGCAGATGGCGAGCGGCAACCGCTTCATGCCGGACACCCATGAAGACGCCTTCGGCACCGACCCGGCGCGCCAACGCGCCATCTCTCCCACGCTGCAGGCCGCCGCGCCCAATGCGCCGGCCTTCCTCATCCTGCATGTGCAGCGCAAGGACGGCATCGAACAGGCCAATGCGCTTGCCGATGCCCTGCGCAAAGCCGGCACGCCGGTGCAGATCAACGACTTCCCCGGCACCGGGCTGCAGGGCCATATGGAGATCAACCGCAAGCTCGGTCTGGAGGATTATCCGGCAACCGCAGTGGTGGATGCGTGGTTGAAAGGGCGGTTTGGGGGTTGAACCCGGACCAATCGACAGGGCTTTCTGGCAGGGCTCGGAACGCCTTGTCTTAATTCGGTACAGCCCGAGTGTGTCCACTTTTGCACAAAGCTAAATTTTTAACTACGAGTTAACCATTCGTTCCGAGTCGCTCGGTGCGAATTTGGGGGTCTTCGGTCTCGGTTGTGGGACTAGTACTGAAGGGCAAGTCATGAGAAATTTTGTAATCGCCGCTGGCCTGTTCGCCGCGACGCTTGGGGCGACCAGCGCCCAGGCTACCATCAACATTTGCGACGGCAACTGCGTCAGCACCGACACCAATGTGCTGATCAATCAAATCGGCACGGCTTCGACCACGCAGACGGGCTCTGCCGGCGCAGCCAGCGTGCAATTTACCAGCCTGGAAAACCTGCTCGCGCCATCGAACGGCCAAGCACGGATCGAAGCGCAGGATGGCATCCTCAACACGCTCACGTTCGAATTGCTGAACGGCTATTCTTTCCAGACGGCATTGTTCAACCTGTTCGATGCGTCGCAAAATTCCACGACTGTGACGATCACCTATTTCGATCCCACGCTCGCAGCGTTGGTCAACAAGACGTTCGACCTCGCCAATAACGGTCAGAACTTCATGGGCATCTCCGGCACGGCCGGCGAAACCTTCACCAAGATCAGCTTCAGCTTCACCAATGGCGGCGTGCACGACCTGCGTCAGCTGCGCCTTGGCGGCATTGCTGCGCCGGTCGTACCGGAGCCGGCCAGCTGGGCCATGATGCTTGTCGGTTTCGGCATCGTCGGATCGGCCATGCGTCGCCGCAAAGTCTCGCTCGCCTTTGGCTGAGCGACGGCAGGCTCTTAACGCATTTATAGGAAAGGCGCCGCAACCCAGGTTGCGGCGCCTTTTCTTATCTCAGTCAGCACGCCTCATTTCGGCAGGCAGACCCGCATCTCATCCTTGATCACGGCGCTGGCGCGATATTTGGCGGTGAAGGCTTCGTAGGCTGCGTCATGCGCAGGCTGCGGTTTGCCGGAATATTGGGTGATCGTCACCGCTTCCGCCTCGGATGGCACGGCAGCGCCGTTGCGCACCTCCATCATCCGCGCGATCTTGTTCGTCGTCTTGTCGCCATGCTTGGCATACCAGGCCTGATGCTCGGCGACGGCTTGCTGGAACTCGGCCCATTTGCCGGGCATGATGCTGTTGTGGCGGATCGTCGTATAGGGGGCATTGGCCGGACAGCCCGCAGCGGCAATCATGCCCTGTCGAAGTTGCTCAGCGGTTTGCGCGACAGCGCCGGTTGCCGTGACGA
>NZ_MKRR01000054.1:0-2215 GCF_001897045.1 Sphingomonas sp. 66-10 | reverse complement strand
GCCCCAGTCGACGCGGAAATTCACCCAGCCATTCATCGTGACCGTGTCCGGCGGCATGTCCGCGCGGCTGCAAAAGGACGCCCGTTCCAGTTCCCCTTTGAGGAAATTCGCGACGGGATGGCCCTGACGGGACGCTTTCTCGATGGCGGCCTCCAGGTGGGGCCGTTCGGACAGCGGAATGAACACCTCCGGTAACGTGGGAAGCATGACTGCACCTCGTCCAAGGCCGGGATCAAACCCGGCCGCCAAAAGCGGTTTTGCCTATAAATCCATGAGATTGATGAGCTTTACCCGGACGACGGCCACGCCGAACGCCCGGGCTACACGCCTGAGTGGAGGCGTCCCGCGCGAAGCAGCTGCCGAAGTGCGACAAGTTTGCTCATGCCTATAACATAAGGAATACCGCGCACCTTTCAATAGCGCCGGATGCCGCTGAAAAATTCTCGAATATGGCGGGCACCTTTGGCGCGGGGCGGCGTCTAATGTGTGAAAGGTTGGGGCGATGCCTATGCAGGCGCTGCGGGACTACGAAAATCTGACGGACGTCGAACTGGCGGCCTGTTTTGCCCGAAAGGAGCCGCAAGCGGTCCGCCTCGTCACGCAACGCAACAATCAGCGGCTGTTCCGTGCCGCGTGGAGCGTCACGCGCAACCGTGCAGAGGCCGAGGATGTCGTGCAGGAAGCCTATCTCCACGCCATTCCAGCGGCTGCTTCCTTCAACGGAAAATCTTCGCTCACAACCTGGCTGACCCGGATCGCGGTCAACGAAGCATTGTCGCGCAGGCGTGCCGCGTTACGGCGTATGGCGGCATTCAACACGGATTCGGTCGTGGTGATGGATGAATATCGCGAGAAACTGATGAACGCCACGGCAGGCAAGGCAACACCGGAGGCCGCATTGGCCCGCAAACAATTGGCCGGTGTGCTGGAACGCGCCATCGCGCGCCTGCCGGAACCGTTCCGCCTCGTTTTCGTGTTGCGTGAGATCGAAGGCCTCAGTGTCGATGAAACCGCAGGCGTGCTCGGCATCAATCCCGACACGGTGAAAACCCGCGCGGTGCGTGCGCGCCACCGCCTGCAACAGATGCTTGACCCCGAATGGAAAGCGGCATTGGCCGAAACTTTCCCGTTCGCGGGGGTAGACTGCGAAGCCCTGACAGCACGCGTCCTTGAACGTCTGGGCCATTCCGGCCCGGAAAACACCGGAGAATAATGATGAACGCAATTCTTGCACCCAAATCCCGCCGTGGAATTTTGACAGCGGGGGCAACACTTTCTGCGGCCGGCGCGCTTGCGCTGATGGACCTGCCTGCGCGTGCCGCCGGCAAGGCTGCCGCGGGCGGCAACACCGCACAGGATGTTCAACTGTTGAATGCGGCGCTCGCCCTCGAAGATGAAGGCATCGCCGCTTATCAGATCGGCGCGGAAAGCAAACTGCTTACGCCGGATGTGCTGAAAGTCGCGGTGACGTTTCAGGGACACCACAAGACCCATCGCGACGATCTCATCGCCGCGATCAAGCGGCTTGGCGGCAAGCCGGTAGAGCCGAAGAAACTTGGCGATTATGCAAAAGAGTTGAATGCGGCTTCGCTGAAGGATCAGACCGGCGTATTGCGGCTGGCGCTCAAGCTCGAAACCGGCGCCACCAACGCCTATCTCGGCATTATTCCGTCACTGGGGGAGTCCGATCTCTATCTGCTCGCTGCCAGGACGGCAGGGGATGAGGCTTTTCACGCCGGTGTGCTCGGCCATGTGCTGGGCGTTCCGGTTCCGCAAAAAGCGCCGCTGTTCGGCTGATCGCGACAATCACACTTTGGGAGTTACTTGAGAACTATGAAACGCCTGGTCCGGATTTTTGAAGCAGCCGCGATAGCCTCTTCTGTGGTTCTCTTCACCGGGCCTGCATCCGCGGCACAGAACGGCACCGTGAAAATGCCCGCCACTGTGAACGCATCTGTGCCGCGGAGCGTTCTTCCCCCCGGTAATCCCTCCCGGGGGGAAGGCCTTTACGAAGCGAAGTGCGGCGGCTGCCATTCGCTGGATGCCAACCGCATCGGGCCGATGCATCGCGGTGTGGTCGGGCGCAAATCGGCAAGCGTGCCGGGCTATCATTATTCCGCCGCGCTGAAAAAGCTGAATGTGGTCTGGACGCCGGAGAATCTCGATCGCTGGCTGAAGAATCCCACCGCCTTTGCACCGGGCACGCTGATGGGCT
>NZ_MKRR01000053.1:6727-11374 GCF_001897045.1 Sphingomonas sp. 66-10 | reverse complement strand
GGCCTGAACAGGAGGGCGAGCAATGAGCAGATCTGACCGATGCACCAATCCGTCTGCCGAATTCTGCCTGAATAGCTCTAGATTGCGGGGGAGTGTGTCGGATGATCAGTGAAGCCAGCGTGCGGCGCGCGATCAATCATCTCGGTGCGCTCGGTGACACCGACCTTTTCCCGCGGCTACCCGAGATGCGTTGCTTTCTCGAGCGCCCCGGCGCGATCGCGAAGGACTGCGAAAAGCTCAACATTGGCCAGTACGCGCCGACTGGACCGGTCGAAACACTCACTCCGAAATCCTGGCTGGGTTTTCGCATTGCCCATCAGCTCACGGCGTCGGACAATGTGATTTATCTGGCGGCGTTGCTTGACTGCGCGCCCCATCTCGAAGCCGTGCGCCTTCCCAAAGACGACAATGAGGCGTTCGCGTACCGCTATATCGAAGGCGAGACGATCCGAATCTTCGAGGGAGCGCGCGGCTACCATCAATGGCTCGCGCATCTGTCGGACTTTGGCGGGCCGGATAATCCGTTCGCCGAGGATCGACCCGCTATCGCCACCGACATCTCTGATTTCTATCAGCGTATTTATTTCCACCGCATCGAGAATGTCCTGCAGGACGCCGGATGCCCGAAAGGCCCCGCAGAACTGATCAAGAAGGTGATCAAGACGTCCCGGGCGCGGCAATCCTACGGGCTTCCGGTGGGCACCGCCGCGTCTCGGCTGCTGGCGGAATGCCTACTGCACGACACCGACATGCTGCTCAAGAATATGGGGGTGAAGTTCACCCGCTACGTCGATGACTTTCGGATCGCTGTGCCGCCGGGCATGGAAGCTCATTCGATTCTCTGTCGGATCGCTGAGCATCTGATGGTGACCGAGGGACTGTCGCTCAACGTCACCAAGACGAAGCTGACGAGCGTTCAGGACATCGAAAAGGGCTCGAAGGCGCGGCTGCAGGACGTCTTCACCTCAGTCGAACTGGAGAAGATGCAGGCCTTCATCTCGCTTAGCTATGGCGATGACGACGAGCCGATTGACGACGATGCAATCTCTAACCCGTTCCTGACCTCGTCGATCCTGCAGCAACGGCTGGATACGATCGGGGACAAGAAGGAGATCGATCTCTCTGTGTTCAAGGGAATCCTGCGTGCCCTGCGGTTTCTCCCCGACATCGATGCGATGAACCTCATCGAGAAACACGCTGACCTCCTCTACTATGTCCCGCGGGAATTCTGCCTAGTGCTCAACGCCGCGTCCAAACAGGCCGACTTCGCAGCCGATGCGGTCAAGAAGCGGGTGCTTGAGCTATTGGCCCTGCCCCCGTTCGCGGACCTCGCCTATGTCCGAGCCTGGCTGCTCAATCTTTTTGTCGATGGGACGCTGCCGGTCTTGCTACGCGACTGGAACGGATACGATTTCGGCAGGAGCATCATCGAGCGCCGCGCCCAGTTCTTCCTTCGTGGCATAGCGGCCGATCGCCCCTTCTTTCGTGCCCTCAAGACCCAGCTTGGATCACTGAGTGAATGGGACAAGCCGGCCGCGCTCATGTCCGCCATGTGTCTGCCGCTCGACGAGTATAAGAACTGGCTGGCGAGCGCCGTGGACCAGCTCGCCACACCATTCGCTGCGACCTACACGGCATGGTTGCGGGACAATCACGGTCAATTGTCGAAGTTACTGTCCGAGCCGCAGCGCCCCGTTTGTACAGGTCTCTGAAAATCAGCAGCCAGTCTGTCTGTCGATATGACGACCGTGCCGACGTGAGCGAATGTCGGCTTTCGGGATCAGTTTCGGGCCAGACGAACGGCCGAGATGAGGCGCAAAGCAGCAGGATCGCCATCGGCCGACCAAGCTCCTCCCGCTCATATCAAGCCGCAATTCCCACCCGCCGGGAATGTCCATTTCCGCCGCGACCTTTCACTGGCGAAGGGCTGTAGGAACAGCCTTCGCGACTTTCATTCATGAGCGCGATAGAGCATCGGCGCGCGCACCCATTCGTCGATGGCGGCCTCACGCCACCCGCTGCAGCGCCCCGCGATGCGAATATTCCTCGGGAAGGTCCCCTCGTCCATTTTTCGGTAGATGGTCGATCGGCTGAGTCCGGTACGGTCGACTACGGCGGGGAGACGAAGGATGCGGCCTGGTCCGTCGATCATGTTGTCCTCCTGGCGCTGGTTTGCGTTAAAAATGGGGGCGACATCGGCACGCTCATCGCTTCGCGTCTTCGCCGGACGGCGGCATGAGGCGTGCGATCACCCCGCCCTTTGCAATCCGTTGCTCGACCAGATCGAGCAGCGCCGCATAGCGCTGACGGCCACTCAGCGCGGTCGGCTCGTCAAACGTCGGCTGATGAGCCACCAACGTCAGCTGGTGCTGCACGAACACACCAACCAGCTCAGTAACCGCATCGAGCTTGCGCTCGATCCGGGCGGATATCCGGCTCTGCCGATCAAGACGGGGACCGAACCGCTGATCGAGTTCGTTCCCTGCTTTGCGATCGAGCCAGTCCTTGAGGGCATCGGTGAGGATCGCGGTTTTCGAAGCGCCCGGCGCCGCGGCCAGCATGTCGAGCCGGCGCGACAGATCATCGGGAAGATAGAACTGATGCCGGATCCTGCGCGTGTTCATGGAGCTGACGCCCGTTGCCTGATGATCGATAGGCCGGGATCATCCCACGATACGGGGGCTCGAAAAATTACGGTTGAGACGCGCCGCGACGCAGCGGAGCGACACAGAGCGCCAGATTTCAGATACTACCGATCGAAAGCCCGCGCGAGCGTCCGATCTGCCAGTCGGTCGAATCGCCGCGCGCTATCCCCGATACCTGCTTGCCGATCGCGCGCTCGAGAACCGGGCGCCACGGCACAAGCGTGAACTCGCGCGTTTTCTCGATCAATGCGTAGCGCTTTTCGCCGATCTCCAGCGCCCGCGTCACCTTGCCCTCGATCCGGTCACCGGATTTGGACTCCGCGAATTTCAAGCCAAGCTCGCCACTCAGCTGCGCCGCGGTCCGCCGCAGCTCGCGTTGCTCCAGCGCGTCGGTGAGCCCCGTGTCGAACCGGGCCGCGCCACCTTCGATCGTGATGAGCTGTTGCGCGGCAAGCCAGCGGACGCGGGCATCGAGCGCTTTGCGCACCTCGGCACCGAACCCGCGCTGCAATTCCGTGGGCTGGTCGCTGGTCAGTTCGCGATCAAGCCAGGTCGCGCCATCATGACCAATAAGCTGCTCAAGCGGTTTGCTGGACAGCGTATCGATGATCACCGGGCTCCGGTCGGCAACACTGCGCTCATAGGCTTCGGCGCGTTCGAGATGATCGGGGGCGATGACCCAGGTGCCATCGGGTTCGCGGGTTACGCCCCCGGTCGCGCGCCGGATCGCCTCAAGCCGGCGAAGATGGCGCTCGGCGAAGGCCGCTGTTGCCGTGGGGTCATGCCGGAGGTGCGCGTCGACATCATATCGCCCGTCATTGGCGGCGGCGACCGCAGCCACGGTGCGATCGACCCCGCGCGCGGCGACCGGCCGCCCGGTGATGCGGACGATGCCATTGTCGGGAATAGCCTCAGCGTCTGATCCGATCCCGACATAATGGAGCCGGCCGTCGGTCGCATCGACGATCAGATAATGGCGGTCGGCATGTTCGTCAGCGATGCCGCGCTCGACCACCCGGCCGACGAGGGGCGGTGCATCGCCCTCACGCGGATCATGGATCGCATAGTCGGCGGGTGAACGGGCGAGATGCCCGTCGCTCATCGCGCGCTGCATCGTGCGGATGATATCGCCCTGCTCACCCATCCGGCACAGGATCGGTTCGAGATTGCTGTCGAGCGTCCAACTGCCGGGTCGCTCCTCACTCGCAAGGCCAAGCTGCGCCAGTGCGCGCAGCCGCCCGGCGCGCAGCGACTGCTCGGCTGGATCGCGATGCACGGCGCGCACGAGTCCATCTTCATCGATCGAGCGGAGCAGGCGGCGGTCGATGCCAGTGAAGCGATGCTGGTCGATCTCATTGCGGCAGGCCGCGTCGATCTCGGCATCGGTACGTGGGCCAAGGTCGAGGTTGACCAGTTCGGCGGCGCGCTCGCGCAACCCATGGCTGAGATAATCGCGGGCAATGACGAGATCCTTGCCGCGTTCGTCTTTCCCCCGGACGATGATGTGGGTGTGGGGATGGCCGGTGTTGAAGTGATCGACCGCCACCCAGTCGAGCTTCGTGCCAAGGTCATGCTCGATCTGCATCATCAGCCGGCGGGTGAGCGACTTCAGATCGTCATAGGCTGCGCCATCTTCGGGTGAGACGATGAAACGGAACTGATGGCGATCGCCGGCCTGGCGTTCGTGGAACGCGCGCCCGTCGGCGATATCGTGATCGGTGCCGTAGAGTGCGCCGCGCTCACCCTCGCGGGTGACGCCATCACGCTGAAGATAGCGCAGGTGCGCGCGGGCCGCGCCCATCCCCTTGCCACCAAGTTTGACGATGCGAGCCTTGACGATGACCCGACGTGCGCGAAAGCCGGGCGAACGATCGCGGGTCGACAGCACGCGGCCAACCCCTGCTCCGCGCCCGATCCGGACACCGGTGAAGCGCCGCTCGCCACCCCCACCCAACTTCCTGCCGGCGCGATTACCGGCGATGCGCAACTGGTGACGCAGCGG
>NZ_MKRR01000053.1:1323-6644 GCF_001897045.1 Sphingomonas sp. 66-10 | reverse complement strand
GGCGACGGATAAGGGGAAGCGTTGGACCGCCTTCAAGGGCCTCCGCTCGCTGGCACAATAACATCATGAAAACAAAGAGCTAAACTCCATCCCGCTAGCGGTGGAGGTATCGGTGCACGGATGCCTCCATCGCAAACGCTGTGCAGACCTCGCATGCCGACGATCGTGGAGGCATAGCTTTCTATCTTGCCATACGCGCCATCCCCCTCCCCAGCACACATTTCCCTTTTTCCTCCCCCGCTCCCTCCAAGCAGCCCCACATGAAAAAGGCCGGGACGCAGCGCCAGATGACGCCCGCGATCCCGGCCTTTCGAGTACCGTTCAATGGCAGCTAGCGAACGCTGTCAGCGCTGCCTTTCGGCTGCCAAAAGTGCGCCGGCCCATCATTCCGTGCGGCATTTCATCGCCATCGACGATGCACACCGCGACGAACCAGCGCCGACCTAAACGGCCCAGGATCGCGATCCGGTCGAGCTCGAAATCGTCCTCGATCTCGCTCGTCCAGGCCCCGAGCCAGCGCGCTTCGCGGCGCGCATCCCAGTGAAAATCGCACTCTTCTGCGGCCAGAAAACGATCCGCCAAAGCCTCCGCCGCGCTGCTCCCGAACTCCAGCGTGAGCCCTGCCACCAGCGTCGCCATCACGCGATCCGACGCCACCGAAACCGGTTGAACCATAGCCATGATATCTCTCCGTCGCTCGCGTCTTCGTGCTTGAAGACCCTCAGTCGACGGCGGTCGGCGGCGTGGCTGTCAGGGCCGCCGGAGCGAAGCGCAGGCGCCGCGAAGCGGACGCGGGGGGAACCGATTTGCGCAGCAAATTGGGGGGTACCCGCGGGCCTTGAGAGCAGCGCCGCCGGCCGCCATACTCGGACGACTTCGAGAAGAGCCCCTTCCCAACGCCCGTGATTGAAGCGGTTGCAGCGCTGTCAGAAGACGATGTGTTTGCGGTCTTGAGGGATAGCCGGTTGAGCCCGGCGTCAGCCGCGCGCGATACGCTCCTCGGCGATGCGTTTGACCTCGCTCTGCAGCAGTTCGATGCGCTCGACGAGCCACGCCAGTTCAGGGCCGGTGATCTTGTAATGGGGCGAATAGCGCGCCTTCACGTACGCCTGACGCAATAGCTCCCAGCAGCGATTGCCGAACTTGGTGTTGCGCGGCCAGATGTCGATCAGGTCGCGCGCGACGTCCTCCGAGCGCTCGCGGAGGAATTTGATGTTGTGCGATTTGGGCGAGTAGAGGGTCAGGACGAGCATCGTTGTATGGTAGAAGTGTTCGACGGCTTGATGCAGATTGAACGCCGCGTGGTTGTTGAACCCCTGCGTAATCATGAACTTCCCGGCAATGAGAAACCCGTTCGCGCTCTTAAACCATTGCTTGTAGTGCGTCTTCACTTCCTCGAGCGCGATCTCCGGCGACAATACCGCCGGCGTGTCGAACGAGCGATCGTCCATCGCGTAGAGTTCGATGCCGTCGCGAACGATATCGATGAAGAACGGCCGGCCGCGCGAGAGCTGGAAGTTCACGTCCTGCATCGTATGCGCAATGACGCTGGTCTCGGCCGACAGGCGCTTCATGATCGCGTAATCGCGGATCAAAGTGTCGTCGATCTTGCCCCACAGGTCGATCTCGGGACCGAGGAAACGTTCGTCATCGACGACGACGAGAATGTCGTAATCGGAATAATAACCGCTGGCATTATCCGCGACCCAGTCGCCGCGCGCGTGGCTTCCATAGAGGATAATCTTGACGATGCGGCCGTGCTTCTTCCACTTCGCGGTGGACAGTTTGGTCGCTTGCTCGAACTCGGCGAAGATCACCTCGAGAATACGCTGAAGGTCGCGTTGCTTGCGGCTGGGAAGATGGTCGAGATCGGTCTTCATCGCGCTGGAATCCTAGCGATTTGCTGCTCTGAGGCAATGAAAAGCGAAGCGCTGCGCCCGTCAGTGGCGGGCGCAGCGCAGGCGCTCAATCGAGCGCGTTCCAAATGATGGCGAAGGTATCGTCATCCTCCTGCCCCGCCGCGCGACCGAGGTTGGCATAGAGCCGGCGCGGCCCGAATTCGGGGGCCGCAAGGCTCAGCGACACATAGGTGTTGCCAGTCGTTTCGCTCTGGCGGAGCCAACCGGCACCGATCTCGACGCCGCCCGCGAGGACACGATAGTGGGGCTGGACGTCGTTAGTGCGCCGATTGTTGGGCACGATCTCAACGTCGGTGCGGATCGAGAGCGTCTTGATCTGACCCTTGAAGCCCTCGCCGTTGCGGGTGACATAACCGATGGCAGCCATTGTTGGTCTCCTTACATGCGCGCCCGAACCGTTCGGGCGACAGGCGCGACCGAAAGGCCGGCAGAAGCCGGGCGCGCGAACCCGTCAGGGCCGAAGCGCCAGCGGCGGACCGGAGCGGCGGAGCTATTTGCAGCGAAAGCGGCCGCGAGGAGCCCGCGGCATGCCGCGGGCGGGGAAATAGGTTCGACGCGATGGTTTCGCGGGGCCGGATGCCGGTCCAGGTCATAGCGCTATGAGCCGCAACGGTTCGAACCGCGCACAGGGGCCATCAAGCCTGTGCGGATAAGAATCACGCAACCGCCGATGGCGGCACGGCGGCGCTCGGCCGATTTTTGGCGCCGCGATCCCATGTAAGATCGGAACCGGGCGGGCGGCAAGCCACCGTCCGGCAAATTCAACGCCGCCAGCGGCAAGGGGCGGCAGGCGAGCGATTGGACGAGACGATGCTTTCAAAGTAGTTCAAATTTGACCTTCACAGTCTAGCTTTTGTTGCTACAAGAACGGAAAACGCGGGGGCAATGACTGCAACGGGCATTCCAGCATCGACAATGGCTGCCAGGGCACCCCGTTTAGTGTCTCGGGGCGTCGCGCGATGAATTACCTTCCGCCTTTTGGCGATGTTATCACTCATCACGACAGCAATTCGGCGACCGAGCCTCAGGGGGCTGAAGCGATCGACCGCCGCCTGCTGACGCTTATCGACGAGCGGGCATCCGATGACGACTTCTGGTCGCCAAAGGATCGTGATCGGCGAGACAGCGCTCATTGCATTTTTCAATACCCTGCCATGATGGTGCCGCTCGTACAACGGCGACTGCTTGCCTCGATCCTTGAAGCAAAACCATCAATCCAATCGCTCTATGATCCGTTTGTCGGCTCCGGAACCTCGCTGGTGTCGGGCATGCATTTTGGGCTTGGCGTCTACGGAAATGACGTGAATCCGCTCGCGGTCCTGATTAGCCGCGTTCGCACCGCACGAGTCGTCGAATCCGCGATCGGCGCGATCGTTGACCAGGTCGTTCGAGAAGCAACCGGCGATTGCCAGACGACAATCGATTGCACTCTGCCCAACCGTCAAAAGTGGTTCCATGACGTGGTGAGCGTTGAGCTCTCGCGGTTGCGCCGCGCAATCCGCCGCCAGCCAGATCTTTGGGTCCGACGCTTTCTTTGGGTGACACTGGCGGAAACGGTCCGCCTGACCAGCAACGATCGCACTTCAACTTACAAACTTCACGCCCGCCCTGTGGAGGAAATTACCAAGCGCATCCTGTCCCCGATCAAACTGTTCGGAGAGATCGGCGCGATCAATGCCGAGAGCTTTGCCGATTTTCGTATCCAGCTGCACGCGCGCGCGCAATTAAAAGCGAAGAAATACCGCGCCGAGACGGAAGTGAAAATCGGTGACACCCGCGATCTTTCAGCAAGCTGGAACTCTCGATCGTTCGATCTTGTCATGACTTCGCCGCCCTACGGCGATAACATGACCACGGTTACCTACGGCCAGCATTCCTACCTGCCGCTTAATTGGATCGACTATCGAGACATCGATTCTGCGGCAGATATTGAAACGCTGAGAACCACCCAAGAAATCGACCGGCGGAGCCTGGGCGGCTGGATTCACGATAAGAGTTGGAGCGAAGAACGCTTGCTCGATAGTTCCCCGGCCTTACGCAATTGCGCGGGAAACTTACCAGCCGTACCTGCCGGTGGCCGCGCACGACTTCTGCGCTTCTACACTGATTTTGCAGCGAGCCTTGACAGCATTACCAAGCTGACAAAGCCTAATGGTTATATGGTCTGGACGGTGGGCAATCGGAGCATTGGCGGCCGCCAAGTACCCACCGACCTCATATTGAGCGAGATGCTTTCCACCCACGTCTGCACGGTTTTGAAGACGTTGACACGTAAGATCCACCACAAGCGAATGCCAGGTCGCAATGCCAGTTCACCCACCATGCGCGAGGAAAGAATCCTACTCGTCCGTAAGCTAGAGCGCTAGCATGGCTGACACATCACCTCATTTCGACATCAGTGCCGCGGTCGTGCGCCAACTCGGCGAAGAGCTGGTGTCTGACGAAGTGACCGCCATCGTCGAGCTCGTCAAAAACGCTTACGACGCTGACGCGACGTTCGCGAATGTTGTCGTCAGCACCAACGACCCACCACCACTCGGCACGACCAATATTGATGGCGCCAAGGGCTACGTAACCATCGAAGATGACGGCCTCGGCATGAACGAAGACGAGATCCGCAATGGTTGGCTAATGATCTCGCTTTCAGCGAAGCGCAAAATGAAAGCGGGCGGCAAGCGAACGCCAAAAGCCGCACGCCGTTGGGTGACAAGGGGCTTGGGCGCCTTAGCACGCAGAAACTCGGCCAGAATCTCGACATGATAACCCGCAAGGCCGGGAGCGATGATACCTTACAGGTGTCTTTTTCGTGGGCCGCCTTTTCTGATGACCGAAGCTTGAGCGATGTTCCCGTATCGATCGGCAGCGCACCGGCGCCAGGTCGCGCAAAGGGAACTGAGCTAATCATCTCCGGCTTGCGAAACCCCAATGTCTGGGAAGGTTCAGCCGCTGATCAGCTGATCGCGGACTTGTCGCAGATTATCTCGCCTTTCCCGGAGGCGAGACCGTTTTTAGTGACGCTGAAGATCAACGGCAGACCGATCGATCTTGGTCAAGTTTCAGAGAAGGTGCGCCGGGCTGCTGTTGGACGCTTCCGCTTCAACTTTGAAGCGGGACAGCTCAGCCTTAACGGCAGCATCCGCCTCGCGAAGCTCCGAGGCAACGATTCCGATTTCTATGACAGATGGATTGCTCCCGATAACGGGAAAGCGTTCTTCGATTTCCTTAAGAAGAAATCTGCCGCATCTTTGCTTCATCCGAGCAGAGACAAAACACACTTCGTAGACTTTGATTATAGCATCTCCTTATCCGATCTTGGCGATGTAGACACAATTTTTGATCCAAGCGATCCTCTCAGACGCGTACCAGCTGATCCCGGCCCCTTCACCGGTGAAATTGACGACT
>NZ_MKRR01000053.1:0-1276 GCF_001897045.1 Sphingomonas sp. 66-10 | reverse complement strand
GGTAGCAAACCTTATGGCATCAACGGCCAAGACTGGCTCAGGTTGGGAGCCGGTTGGACGAGCGCCGGATCCTATTATAGCTTACGGCCAGACAATGTTCTTGGTTTCGTTCTCATATCCGAAGCCGATAATAATCATCTTAAAGAAAAGACCGACCGAGAAGGATTCGTATCGAACCCCTGGTCGCAAAACTTCCAGCGCC
The DNA here is from genome assembly GCF_001897045.1 of Sphingomonas sp. 66-10. Classification (NCBI taxonomy): domain Bacteria; kingdom Pseudomonadati; phylum Pseudomonadota; class Alphaproteobacteria; order Sphingomonadales; family Sphingomonadaceae; genus Sphingomonas; species Sphingomonas sp. 66-10. The sequence goes on along the minus strand of NZ_MKRR01000053.1, from coordinate 1,074 downwards.
TAGTGACTCAAGTGTCAAGAGTTGTTGGAAATATTTATGAATTAATTAGACGCACTCTCAATGAGTATAAAAGCGCGCTGAAAGACGAAGATCATAAGTTCGAGGGAAGCGTGAAAGCTGTTGCCGACGCGGGAAACGTCGCCGAGCAACTAGCTTCATATTCGGAAAAATCGGCATCTTTAAGAAGAAATACTGATTCCACGCGCGCACGCCTTAAGGAAGTTACTAATAGAATTAGCAAAGCGCCAATTTTCACAAGCGCTGCGGAACGTGAGGTGTCAGAGCTGTTGGGCGAAGCTCAAGCGGCCCTGGATGCGTCCACGGCTTTGTTTGCGGAACTGGATGACTATACGGGCCAAGCCCGGATACTCGCTAATCTTGTTGCGACGCTTGCGCCGCGACTCGACGTGCTGACCGATCAGCTAGCCGACTTCACTGAGCTCGCTGGCCTCGGCATGCTCGCCGAGGCGCTTACTCATGAGGTGTATAACCAGACCGATCGCCTGATGCTCCAAGCGTCGAGCGCCACCAAGAAGGCGCAGGCCACGCGACCACAGAACCGCGATCTAATTCAGTTTGCGCGAGATGTAACGTCAACGGTCTCGGTTTTACGCGCCCTAGTCGCCCACCTCAGCCCTTCGCTTCGGTATCAACGCGACAGCCTTGAAACGATCGAGATGAGCGGCTTGCTAAAAGAGGTGCGTGATCATTTTCGGTCGCGATGGGAAACAAGTCAATTTGAGTGCAAAATAGCTTTGACGGGGAGCGATTTCGATATTGAAATTAACCGAGGCCGCATGCTTCAGGTGATTGATAATCTTATACTGAACGCCGAATATTGGTTAAAGGAAAAGCTCGAGAGGGATCCGGCCTTTAAGCCGGAGATCGCGATCGACTACGAACCCTACCGCTTACGTATTTCCGACAATGGGCCGGGTGTCGATCGATCGGTGGAAGACGCGCTGTTTGAGCCGTTCATCACGCTCAAGCCAAAAAAACAAGGGAGCATCTGTGATGTTGATCAAGCGGGTCGAGGTATCCATGGCCGGTTTTGAGCGACGAGAGAGTTAGCGA
>NZ_MKRR01000052.1:0-10199 GCF_001897045.1 Sphingomonas sp. 66-10 | reverse complement strand
CATTGTAGCGCCTAGTCGTATGCTCAGTCATATGGCTCACTCTTATCTAAGAGCGAGACCCTGTCAGGTCATTTCGGGGGCCAACTCACCGAGCTTCTCCATGGCGTTGGCCCGGCAGCGATCGACATCCTGCTTCGGCATGTGGAGTTGCTCGGCGACGGTACCGCTGCCCGCGCCGTTGCTCAGTTTCCGCAATATCTCGATTTCCGTCCTGTCGAGGTGCGAGAGGAGCGCCCGCGCGGACTGCTTGCGATCAGCAGCTACTTCCTCGCTTGCCAACAAGCGAAATCCGTCATCAAGCGCGCGAAGCAGCACCTTCATCTCAACAGGCTTGTACAGGAAATCGATCGCCCCGGCTTTCATCGCGCAGAGCGCCGTCACAAGGTCGGCATGTCCCGTCAAGACGATGACGGGAAGGCTCACCCCTTCCGCAATGAGCTGGCGCTGCACGTCGAGCCCCGACGTGCGATACATCCTCACATCGAGCAGAATGCACCCGGGTTCGAGATCATGCGCATGTTCGAGCAAGGCGTCCCCCGAGACCCAAGGAATGGGCTCGAGCTTGGCCGTCATCAGCATGAAACTGAGCGATCGCCGGATCGCCGGTTCATCATCAACGATGTGAACCGCTCGAAATCTCTCCACCGCAACCTCCGAACCTGACTTCTGAGCTACGCAACGGAAACAGACGAAGTTACATAAACCAAACTTCACGCGGTTAACATGGGTTAAGAAAACCGTGAGAATCCAAGAGGTCAGCCTATGCTAATTCAATCTGGAGCAATTCGACTCGGCTGGTGAAAACGCGGCAAAGCCCAACCTACAAGTCGCCTGACGGAAATCGAACAAAGCGTTGGAACAGATCAACTTTTTTGCGCGGCGTGCAAAAGCACGGCGATCGGAAAAAGGATCTCCGCTGATCTTCAGGACGACAATTTAACGCCGCGCCTTCCTATCATCATATAACGCGCGGGGAAGTTTGCGATTTCGGGACCTGCTGTTTCCCCTGACCCGTTCGGCCTGGTCCTCCGGCTCTTTGCGTATATGCGCGAATTTGGCGGCGGGTTACATGGCAAACGTCAGTCAGGAGCAGAGGATCGCTTTGGGCCGCTATGGCGGTCGTGGTTCGACGATCTGTGATGAGAGGACTGATGCCGCCTGCGGCGTTTCCGGAAGCTACGCTCCACTGGAGCGTCGAACCGCGGGAACGCCGCAGGTTTTTCCAGGCAGGCACGATCGCGCACACAAAAATCTGAACGATTTCAAGAGGGAATGTTATGCTCCCACGACTGCGCACCATTCCGGACGAAATCGTCGAATGCATCGCGGAAGGGCGCGCGCCAGACATTTTCGAACTGCTTGAAGTTTGCCGCCCATATCGAGCGCGGCGTTGGTAAATTATTTACCGAGAATAACGCCGATAACTCAAAATCGTCGCCGTACCTCCGTGCGGCACGCAGCACTCGCAGGCACCGCTTAATCCCGGTACTCGTTGCGATCCCGAGCGCCGTCGTGAGGTCAGCTAGCTCGCCGCACCCCGGACCTCAACCGCGTCCGTGAACTTGAGCTCATGAACAACCATTCCATGCTCGTCCTCGATCGTCAGCTTTTGATTGAGATCGATACGCCCTTCCTGAACATCATGCGCGATTATCGCCCGTGCCTCCCGAAGCGCTTGCGCAGGGAGCTGAGCGGGGTCGTCGATTTCGGTACCTTGTGGGTCGATCAGCCGACTTTCACCGTCCGACAGATGAAAAAAATAGCGGGACACGCGACCTCCTTCGAATTTACGCCGTACCAAACTTAACCTCAATCAACCATTCGGTGTCTTACGTATTGCAGTCATGATTCCTGGCGGGGATGCTACGGGCAGGCTATGCATGAAGGCAAAGACCCCCATCCGCTGGTCGGATTGATCAAGCGTCTCAGGCTCCATGCCAATCTGACGGAGCGTGGCGCTGATGCGATCAAAGCGCTGCCATACCGCTTGTCGCTTCTCGGCGCGCACCAATGGCTCGCCCGGGAAGGGGACGACACAAATTACTGCACCATTCTGGTCGATGGCTATATCCAGCGTTTTCGGCTGACGGCGCATGGCGAGCGCCAGATATCGGCCTTCTATGTCCGCGGCGATCCGATCGATCTCGATCGCCTCTATCTGCCAGTGGCTGACGACAGCCTTCAGGCGATTAAGGGATCGACCATCGCTCGCATCGAGTCCCAGGCATTGCGCGACCTCCTGGGCCGCGAACGGGAAATCGCCGACGCGGTCATCACGTCGATGCTGGTCGACGCGTCGATATTTCGCGAGTGGATTCTGAACGTCGGCCAGCGCGATGCGGTCAGGCGGATCGCCCACTTGCTGTGCGAGCTCGGTCTCAGGCTGGAGGTACAGGGAATAGATGTGCGCCAGTCGCCAATCCCGCTGACGCAGCAACAGATCGGGGAGGCGACGGGCCTTACCTCGGTGCATGTCAATCGGACACTCAAGCAGATGACGAGCAAACGCTATATCGGCCGTGTAGGGGCTCTTGTTACACTGCCCGACATGGCGTTGCTCCGCACGGTCGCAGGGTTTGATGATCGCTATCTGCATATCGGTTATCACGATCAGGCTGTCGGACGGTCTCCAATCGGAACGCTGGTATAGCTCCGCGCGCTGCCCGCGTCATCGATAGATATCAATATAATCAAAGGCTTAGCGGTCCACGCCCGGCCGACTACCGTGAAGCAAAAGCCGGAAGGCGCGGGAACCGCGACCGCAAAAATGAGGCCGGCGGCCTCCGCCCACGCTCCTATTCCTTGTGAGACCCCAACCGCCCGAGGTTCGCCGCCTGATAGGACGTGCCGTGCGGCCGTCCTAAAGGCACTCGAATCCGCCACAAAAGCTAAAATGGATGTGAGCTGGGGCTGAGCACGGCGCTGGCGTTGATTGCCGCGCAGCCGGAGAAGCGAGAAAACCCCTGCGTCTTACGCGTGGCAAACATTGTTCTGTCCCCTGTCCCGCGCAATCCTGATGGACAGTTGGCACTTGTGATGGATTGACGTCTCCTCGGATCGCTTTGCGATCCTTCTTCCCGGAGCGGCGCAGCCTCGTCCGGTACATCCGGGACTCTACGCATCACGAGGTGTTCGAACGCGGCCTATCCTTCCGCCATGGAGAGTTCCGGCATGGGCATTCACGTGGATGGGGCGCTTATGCGGCGGCAAGACCCAGTGCAGCCTCGTTCAGGCACCGCAGTGCTGTTCCGCTTTGCCTTTCGACTTGGTTGTGGTTGCGTTCGCCCTGCTGTCGTCAACGCATTACTACTCTCCTGTCGCCGCGACGTCTGCCTTGTGCCTGCTGCTCTCGGACGGGTGCTTCATCGCCGCCTCGGCCTTCGCCGAGGCGCCGCTCGGCGCGGGGATCAATCGCTGGCATGAAGGCGCCGCGTTTCTGTGACTTGCCGCCCTCCTGTATTTTTGGACCTGAACAAGGAATGGGTGCCGTTCAGCAGGTCACCGCACGGCAAGGGGGAACAGCAAACGATTCAGGTGTAAGCATTCCTCTGTTCTGCATTGGCCTGGCGGGAAGCGCCGACATGACGCTTGTGTTGGTTGATCGACAAATCTTTCACTGGCCGCACAACGGGGAGGGATAGCTTGCGCGCGCAATCCGACTGCTCGGGATCGCTCTCTGCCCTCTCGGGCATGGCGCGAATGGCCGATGCCGATCTGTATGCCCGCCTGAACTCCGGTGTCGAGGGGCTGGAATCGACCAGGGCGCAGAAGCGCCTACGCGCCGATGGCCCCAATCGAATAGCCGAGGAAACACAATATTCGCTGATCCGCGAAATCTGGCGGCGTTTGCGGACGCCACTCAATGGCTTGCTGTTCGGGCTTGCCATCACGTCTTGGCTGCTGTCGGACGTCCGTTCTGCGATCGTCATCGCGGTGATGGTCGTGCTGAGTGTGGGGCTCGGCTTCATCCAGGAGCACCGCTCCAGCCAGGCGGCGGCGCGGCTCAAGCAGATGGTGCAGGTGCATGCGAGCGTCCGAAGGCTTGGTGCGGCTGGCGTCGATACTGATGGATTCAGCCAAATTCCACTTGAGGACGTCGTTGCTGGCGATGTCGTCAGGCTGGCGGCCGGCGACCTCATTCCCGCCGACCTGCGCCTGTTGAAAGCACATGACCTCTACGTCAACGAGGCGCCGCTTACGGGCGAGGCGATGCCTGTCGAAAAACAGGCTGAGATACCCAGCCAGGACGAACCCCCGCTCGAGATGGCCAACCTGTGTTTCATGGGCACAAGCGTGGTTAGCGGGTTTGCCACCGGAATTATCCTCCAGACCGGCCGCGCCACCTATTTCGGTGAGATCGCCGAGCGTATCGTGGCCGCTGACAGCGCGACGAACTTCGACAAGGGCATCAATCAGTTCGTCTGGCTGATGTTGCGCTTCATGATGGTACTCGTTCCGCTGGTCTTCCTGATCAACGGCCTGACAAAGCACAATTGGTTGGAGGCGCTGTTCTTCGCGGTGGCCGTTGCGGTCGGCCTCGCGCCGGAAATGCTTCCCATGGTCGTGACCATGAACCTGGCACGCGGGGCAATCGCCATGTCCCGCCAGCGCACCATCGTCAAACGCCTCAATGCCATTCAGAACTTCGGCGCGATGGACGTGCTGTGCACCGACAAGACCGGCACCCTCACCCAGGACAAGGTGGTGCTGAAGCTCCATCTCGATGTCGCCGGGAAGGACAGCGAGGAAACCCTGGCCTATGCCTGGCTCAATTCGCATTTCGCGAGCGGCCTCAGAAACCTGATGGACGAAGCGATCCTCTCGCATCCCGGTATTTCAGAACATCCGGTCGCAGTCGGCAGCTATGCAAAGCTCGACGAGGTGCCCTTTGATTTCCAACGACGCCGCGTGTCGATCGCCGTCCGTCGGGATGGCGAGCCGCCATTGCTGATCTGCAAGGGCGCGGTTGAGGAAATATTCGCGATCTGCACGGCTTACCGGCAGGACGGCGCCGATCACCGGCTCGATCAGTCGCATTTTCATGCGATCCAGGATCGCACCACCAAGCTCAATCGCGACGGTTTCCGCGTGCTGGCCATCGCCTGCCGGTCGCTCGATCACGCGCGTGGCGCTTGTACCGTGGCCGATGAACGCGAACTCACCCTGATTGGTTTCGTAGCCTTTCTCGATCCGCCCAAGGAGACCGCCGGCGCGGCGCTTCGGGAACTGCGCGACATGGGCGTCGCGGTAAAGATCCTCACCGGCGACAACGATCTCGTCACGGCAAAGATATGCCGCGATGTCGGCCTGCCAATTGAGCGGATTCTGCTAGGAAGCGATATCGAGGGACTCGACGATGCCGCGCTTGCGCGCGAGGCCGCTAGCACCCAGGTGTTCGCCAAGGTATCTCCCGCCCAGAAAGCGCGGATCATCACCGCGCTCCAGGGCGCCGGGCACGTCGTCGGCTTCCTCGGCGATGGGATCAACGACGGCCCGGCGCTCAAAGCGGCGGACGTGGGTGTGTCGGTCGACAGCGCCGTCGACATCGCCAAGGAATCGGCCGACATCATTCTGCTCGAAAAGAGCCTGCAGGTGCTTGGTGCAGCCGTCATCGAGGGTCGGCGCACCTTCGCCAACATCGTCAAGTATATCCGCATGGGCGCGAGCTCCAATTTCGGCAACATGTTCAGCGTGCTCGGCGCCTCGATCATCCTGCCATTCCTGCCGATGGCGCCGCTGCAGGTACTGACCAACAACCTGCTCTACGACTTCTCGCAGACGACCATTCCGACCGACAATGTCGATCCCGAATATCTCGCGAGCCCGCGCAAATGGGAAATCGGCAACATCGCCCGGTTCATGTTGTTCATCGGGCCGATGAGCTCGATCTTCGACTATGCAACCTACGCGCTCATGCTTTTTGTCTTCAATGCATGGCACGATCCAGCGCTGTTCCAGACTGGCTGGTTCGTAGAGTCGCTGCTGACGCAGACCATGATCATCCATATCATCCGCACCGGACGGATTCCCTTCGTCCAGAGCCGTGCTAGCACTCCGCTCATCGTGACGACCATGGTCATTTGCCTCATCGGGGCAATCCTGCCGTTCTCTCCGATCGGAGGCGCGCTGGGGTTCAAACCGCTCCCGCCGCTCTACTGGCCGTTCATCTTCGCCTATCTCCTCGCGTACTGCGTCCTTACCCATTTCGTGAAACTGTGGTTCTTTCGTCGATATGGCGCGTGACGCGTATCCGCGTCGAGGTCGACCGGCTTGCGGCTTCGTCACCCCCTGTTCGAGTCTTCAGGCGGATCGCTTCGGCCTTCCCGTTCCCCGGTTTGGTGGCAAAAGCTGGCTCGTTGAGTGCTGGAAATTGGCATGCTGGTGATTTGGGGACTGATGGCTATTTCGTCGTGCTGGTGGCGATCGGGGTGATCTGCGCCACGCTCTACGTCCACTTCAGACGGATGAAGTGGCTGTAATCGCGCGGATGACCGCCCAGCCGCTCGACCTCATACAATGCTTCGAAGAGCCTGAGCGCCTCGCTTTGCTCTCGCATTTGTAGGCGCCGTCGTCCGCGACATCTGCGCCGCAGCGGCGGGCGAATTCCGGCAGGATCGCATCCGGAGAATCGTCAGCCAATGTCGCCTCGCTCTCCACCCCGTGCCGGAGCGCGAAGAACAGGTTCGAACCGGGGCTCGGCCTGCCGTGCTGCCAATGCACGCCGTGGAGCCCACCCGCGCCGAGCCGGATCTTGAACGGCCCAGTGCCCCCAGTTGCTCGCGATGATTGCACCGCCTTTTCCAGCCACCGGACCAGATCGCGTATGACTTCATCGTAGGCGACATGGCTATGGTCGCCATGCTTGTAGAAGCCCAGGCGGACACCGCCCAGATTTCACCATTGTCCTTGTACCAGCGCACGATCGTCTTGGTGGTCCGGTCTTCCCCGATCGCGGCCGAGAGGACATGACCGTTGGCGGTGCGGCCGCCGGATAGTCCGCCAAGCTCCCGGTCCCCGATCGGACGAAGATGGTGCTCCCAGCTCGGAAACAATCCATCGTCCACCGCGGGCGCTGCGCCTTGGGTCGCCGGCAGCAGGCGCGCATAGATGCGCGGGCCCGGCGCTATCCGGGCTACCCGCACGGCATGCTCACCACCCACGCCGACGTCATCAACTCGGACCTGCTCGCCTTCATCAGGGCCTGAGCTTCGTCGTGAGGCGACGGCCGTCGCCTCGCCGACACAGGAGAAAATCGATGCGTGCAATGCTTTCAATCGCTACACTGGCGCTGCTGACAAGTTCCACCTCCCTGATCGCGCAGCCGGCACCCACGCCGGTCCAGACGGAGACCCCAGTCGTCGCGCGCAACGTCGTGCTGGTGCATGGCGCTTGGGCCGACGGCTCAAGCTGGAGCAAGGTGATCCCGCTGCTCCAGGCCGCCGGGCTCAACGTCACCTCGGTGCAGAATTCGCTCGCCTCGCTCGAGCAGGCGGACGCCGACGTGCGCCGCGCGCTGGCCGCGCAGAATGGACCGACCGTGCTGGTGGGCCATTCGTGGAGCGGCACCGTAGTGAGCGACGTCGGCGACGATCCCAAGGTATCCGCGCTGGTCTATGTTGCCGCGCGGGCACCCGCTGCCGGCGAAGACTTTCTGACGCTGCAACAGCACTTTCCCAACACGCCTGCGCGCGCCGGGATCGTGACGATGGCTGGATACACGACCTTGTCGCAGTCCGCGTTCCTCGATGATTTTGCCAGCGGCGTGTCGAAGCGCGAAGCCATGGTACTCTTCGCCGAGCAAGGGGCCACCGCCGCTAGCCTGTTCGGCGACCGGACCAGCGCAACAGCATGGGCAGCCAAGCCCAGCTACTACGCCGTTTCGCGCCAGGATCGGACCATCGCGCCGGAGTTCGAGCGCTATCTGGCGAACCGGATGCACGCGACGACGATCGAACTCGACGCCGGCCATCTGTCGATGGTCACCAAGCCACGCGAGATCGCCGACCTGATCATCCGGGCGGCGGGCATCGAGCTGTGAAATTGGTTCATCCGCCGTCGGGCGCCTCTCGCTCGGCCGCCCAGGTGAGCAGTGCATCCAGTGCTGGGCACAGCGCTTGGCCCCAGTCGGTCAGGCTGTACTCCACCTTGGGCGGCACCTGGTGGAAGATCGTCCGGCGGACGATGCCGTCCTGCTCCAGCTGCCTGAGCTGCTGGATCAGCATCTTCTGCGACACCGCGGGAATCGCGCGCTCGAGCTCGGAAAAGCGCAGCACGCGACCGCCGAAGAGATGGAAGAGAATCACCAGCTTCCATCGGCCTTCGAGCAGCTTGAGCGCTTTCTCGACGCCCTCGGCCGCGGTCTCGCGGGTGTAATCGTGTCCCATACCTTGAGGTAAGTACCCTACTTTTTCGTCAGTACTTGCCCATGAACCAGCGACGGCCGATCTGTCTACTGCGCAAGAGGAGAATCGACATGCCCCCTGTCTTACCGAAGCCAATCGCCGCCTATTTCGCCGCCGATGCAGGAAATGGCGCTGCCGTCGCCGACTGCTTCACTGCCAACGCCATCGTGGTCGATGAACAACAGACCTATCAAGGTCGCGACGCGATCGCGGCTTGGCGCTCCGAGGCCGTGGCGAAGTACCAATATACGAGCGAGCCGATCATGGTCGAGAAGGTCGAGGATCGCACGATCGTCACCGCACACTTGGTCGGGAACTTTCCGGGCAGTCCCGTCGACCTGCGCTATGCCTTCACGCTTGCGGACGGCGCCATCGCACGGCTGGAGATCGTGCCATGAGCTTCGATCTGGGCCTGAAAGGCAAGCGCGCGCTGGTAACCGGCGGCACCAAGGGCGCAGGCGCGGCGGTGGTCGCAGCACTGCTGGAAGCGGGCGTGCAGGTCGTAGCGGCCGCGCGAACGGTGCCGGCGGAAGCGCCGCCCAGGCTGGACTATGTCGCCGCCGACCTGATGACTGCCGAAGGCTGCGCGGTGCTTGCTGCGGCCGTCCTCGATCGACTTGGCGGCGTCGACATCATCGTCAACATGCTCGGCGGGTCGAGCGCCCCACCGGGCGGATTCGCCGCGCTGAGCGATACGGAGTGGTTCGAGGAACTGAACCACAACCTCATGCCCGCGGTCAGGGTCGATCGGGCGCTGCTGCCGTCGATGATCGCGCAAGGTTCCGGCGTCATCGTCCACGTGACTTCGATCCAACACGAGCTGCCGCTGCCGGAATCGACGACCGCCTACGCCGCGGCCAAGGCGGCACTTTCGACCTATAGCAAGAGCCTCTCGAAGGAAGTGACGCCGAAAGGCGTTCGGGTGGTCCGGGTATCGCCTGGCTGGATCGAGACCGACGCAGCTGTGGCGCTGGCCGAGCGCCTCGCTCACGACGCCGGCACGGATTATGAGGGTGGCAAGAAGATCATCATGGATTCGCTCGGCGGCATTCCGCTCGGCCGCCCGGTTAAACCGCACGAAATCGGCGACCTGGTGGCCTTTCTCGCTTCCCCGCGAGCGGCTGCGATCACCGGCACCGAATATGTCATAGACGGCGGGACTGTTCCGACCGCTTAGAGGAGAGGGCGGATTCGGGCGCCTCCCAACGGACGCGCGGGGTCCGCTTTCGCTAGAAGCTGCCACTCAACATGGTCGCCTCGTAGGGCAGGAAAGTCCCGGACCCGGCCTTTCGGCTCTATCGACGAGGCTCCTGCGGCGAACGGCAGCTTGTCTAATCGCATATCCTTGGTCAAGCGCGTCGGCGTATAAGTCGAGGGCAGCGCCAGCATGGTGACCGGCACGATCGCGTTCTCACGGTTTATTTTCAGCTGCCGCCTTCGCGCGAGGGGACGTCGTTTGCCGGGAGCAGGGTTGTCTCCGCGGTCGGCATAAGCCGCCGCACGATGGGTCTTCGCAGGTAGAGCCTTCCTATGTTTCAGTCGCAGTCTTCTTCAAGCTGCCGCCTGTCATCCGGAATAGCCCGACCCACGTCCACAGCAGGGACGCCTCGACGCGCCATAGCGGCGTGCTGAGAGCGGGGGCTGATGGTCGCAGTTAAGCGACGGCGCCAGCCGATGCGTTGAAGGCTTCTCCTGTCTTGAGCATGGTATGCATGATCACTGCGAGTTTGCGCGCTACAGCCACGGCGGGGCGTCGATAGCCCAGCCGTTCGCGCAACTTGAGGCCCCAATCTTTGA
>NZ_MKRR01000051.1:2331-4250 GCF_001897045.1 Sphingomonas sp. 66-10 | reverse complement strand
GTCGCTGAGCGACTGCGTGGCGAAAATGACGGAGGCGTTCTTCTTGCGCAGCGTCTTCAGCCATTCGCGGAGTTGGCCGGCGAAACCCTCGTCATCAAGGGCGAGCCAGCCTTCATCGACGATGATGAGCGTCGGCGAGCCATCGAGCCGGTCTTCGATGCGGTGGAACAGATAGGCGAGCACCGCCGGCGCCGCTTCCGTGCCGATCAGCCCTTCGGTCTCGAACGCTTGCACCGTCGCAGTGCCGAGATGTTCGCTCTCGGCGTCGAGCAGCCGACCGTAAGGGCCGCCGATGCAGTACGAGCGCAACGCCTGCTTCAGATCGTTGGACTGGAGGAGGACGCAAAGGCCGGTGATGGTGCGTTCTTCGATCGGCGCGGAGGCGAGCGAGGTCAGCGCCGTCCAGATATGTTCCTTCACCTCCGGGCTGATCGGCATGCCCTCGCGCATCAGGATGGCGACGATCCAGTCGGCTGCCCAAGCCCGTTCGGCCGTGTCATCGACGCGGGCCAACGGTTGTAGCGATACGCTCGCAGCGCTACCTTCCGTCAAACCGCCACCGAGATCGTGCCAGTCGCCGCGCATGGCGAGTGCTGCGGCGCGGATCGAACCGCCGAAGTCGAAGGCGAACACCTGCGCGCCGAGATAACGGCGGAACTGCAAGGCCATCAGGGCCAGCAGCACGGATTTGCCGGCGCCGGTCGGGCCGACGATCAGGGTGTGGCCGACATCGCCGACATGGAGGGAAAACCGGAACGGGGTCGAACCTTCGGTCTTGCCGAAGAGCAGCGGGGGGGCTGCAAAATGTTCGTCCCGTTCCGGCCCCGCCCACACCGCTGACAAGGGTATCATGTGGGCGAGATTGAGCGTCGAGACCGGCGGCTGGCGGACATTGGCATAGACATGCCCCGGCAAGCTGCCGAGCCAGGCGTCTACCGCATTGATGGTCTCGGGCATGGCGGTGAAGTCACGGCCTTGGATGACTTTCTCGACCAGGCGCAGCTTTTCGTCGGCGGTGCGTGGATCGGCATCCCACACCGTCACCGTGGCGGTGACATAGGCGATGCCGGCATAGTCCGCGCCGAGTTCCTGTAGCGCCAGGTCGGCGTCCGCCGCCTTGTTCGAGGCATCGGTATCGACCAGAGCCGACGCCTCGTTGGTCATCACCTCTTTCAGGATCGCCGCGACGGACTTGCGCTTGGCGAACCATTGGCGGCGGATTTTGGTGAGGAGCTTGGTGGCGTCGGTCTTGTCGAGCAGGATCGCGCGTGTGCTCCACCGATACGGAAACGCCAATCGATTCAGCTCGTCGAGCAGGCCGGGCGTGGTCGCGGTCGGAAAGCCGGTGATGGTCAGTATGCGCAGATGCTGGTTGCCGAGCCGGGGTTCGAGGCCGCCGGTGAGCGGCTGATCGGCGAGCAGTGCATCCAGATATATCGGCGTTTCAGGCACGCGCACGCGGTGCCTCTTGGTCGAGACGCAGGCGTGCAGATAGGTCAGCGTCTCGGCATCATTGAGCCAGGCGCATTCCGGCATGAAGGTTTCGACGAGGCGCAGGATGCGATCGGTGCGATCGGCGAAGCCGGTCAGAGCCTCGCGGGGATCGAGTCCCTTCTGGTCGCGGCCTTCATAGAGCCAGCTTTCGGCGCGCGCGGCATCTTCGGCCGGTGGCAGATAGGTGAAGGTCAGGAAATAGCTCGACTCGAAATGCGCTCCGGCTTCTTCAAAGTCGGCCTTGCGTTCGGCATCGACCAGCGCAGAGGCCGAATCCGGAAACCGGCTTTCGGGATAGCGATTGGAGACGTGGCGCTGTGCTTCGACGAAGATCGCCCATCCTGAGCCGAGACGACGGAAGGCGTTGTTCAATCGTCCCGCCACCGCGACCAGTTCGGCGGGCACCGCCGAATCCAGATCAGGCC
>NZ_MKRR01000051.1:241-2304 GCF_001897045.1 Sphingomonas sp. 66-10 | reverse complement strand
AATCGGCCAGCCGGCTGTTGCGGTTGCGATATTCGCCGAGGTTCATCATCGTTGCGCCCTCGCTCAAACCGACAGATGGGCAGGAATGCGCAGATGACGGCGCACCACATCGACGAAGAGCGGGTCGCGCTTGGCCGCCCAGACGGCGGCGACATGGCCGATGGCCCAGATGGCAAGGCCGACCAGCCAGAGGCGAAGCCCCAGGCCGATCGCACCCGCCAACGTGCCGTTCATGATGGCGATGGCGCGCGGAGCGCCGCCAAGCAGGATCGGCTCGGACAGCGCCCGGTGGAGCGGGACCGTGTAGCCAGGCACGTCTCCCTGATCGACGCCGCCCGCCATCAGACCAGCGCCCCGCCGCTGAACGAGAAGAACGACAGGAAGAACGAGCTGGCCGCAAACGCGATGGAGAGACCGAACACGATCTGGATCAGGCGGCGGAAACCGCCCGAGGTGTCGCCGAAGGCGAGCGTGAGGCCTGTGGCGATGATGATGATCACCGCGACGATCTTGGCGACGGGGCCTTCGATCGATTGCAGGATCTGTTGCAGCGGCTGCTCCCACGGCATCGACGAGCCGGAGGCATGTGCTGGCGCGGCCATCGTCAGACTGATGGCGGCAATGGAGACTGACGTCGCGAGACGGCGGCGTAGACGAAACACGACAGGCATCATGAGGAACTTCCTTCTTCGGGCTGAGGGGAAACGGGATCGAGGGGGATGACGCGATAGTCGCCGTCGGGGCCGAGGCCCTCGACACGAGCGAGTTCTGCAAGGCGACGCTTGGTGCCACGGCCGACGAGAACCGCCACGAGATCGATCGTCTCGGCGATCAGCGCGCGCGGGACGGTGACGACGGCTTCTTGAATGAGTTGTTCCATGCGCCGCAGCGCGCCAATGGCCGAACCGGCGTGGATGGTGCCGATGCCGCCGGGATGGCCCGTCCCCCAAGCCTTCAGAAGGTCCAACGCCTCGGCCCCGCGCACCTCGCCGATCGGGATGCGATCGGGGCGCAGGCGCAGTGAGGAGCGAACGAGATCGGAGAGCGAGGCGACGCCATCTTTGGTGCGCATGGCGACGAGGTTGGGCGCGGCGCATTGCAGCTCGCGCGTATCCTCAATGATGACGACGCGATCGGAGGTCTTGGCCACCTCGGCGAGCAACGCGTTGGTGAGCGTCGTCTTGCCGGTCGAGGTGCCGCCGGCGACGAGAATGTTGGCGCGGGAGGCAACGCCTGCCCGCAACGCCTCGGCCTGTGCGGCAGACATGATTCCGGCGCGGGTGTAATCGTCGAGCGTGAACACCGCGACGGCCGGCTTGCGGATCGCAAAAGCAGGCGCCGCGACGATGGGCGGCAACAGCCCCTCGAACCGCTCCCCGGTTTCGGGCAATTCAGCCGAGACGCGCGGCGCGCCGGCATGAACCTCGGCGCCGACATGATGCGCAACCAGGCGCACGATGCGCTCGCCATCGGCGGGCGAAAGGCGCTCCTCCGTGTCGGAGAGCCCTTCAGAAAGCCGGTCGATCCAGATGCGCCCGTCCGGGTTCAGCATCACCTCGACGACGGCGGCGTCTTCGAGGAACCGCGCGATCGCCGGGCCGAGCGCAGTGCGCAGCATCCGCGCGCCCCGCGCCAAGCCTTCAGAATTGTGATGCGAAGCCTTCATGTCGCCCCGAGTTCAGCGGGGATCGACAGACCTTCCCCTTGCGGGGTCGATTAAAAGAGCCTGATTTAGGGCCGATTCAACAAGGATTTACCGGCGTAGTAGCGTAGCGTGCAAATACAGGAGATCGGCGGCGGGGGAAGCCGCTGGTTATCGAAGGAGTTGAACGACCGCGTTCGGCCAGCCGCTGCCTGTGCGGCCTTAGGCGGTGAGCGCTCTTCAGCCGCTCAATCTCAACGAGGGGAGTATGTATCGTGTCCCTCGAAAACGGCAAAATGCCCCCTTGAATGAGGACATGGTGTCCGCTATATATACGGACATGGACGGCGCTGAACTCAACGAATATCTAGGATTGCTGGAACTCACCCAAGCCGATCTCGCAGCACGGCTCGGTGTCACG
>NZ_MKRR01000051.1:0-199 GCF_001897045.1 Sphingomonas sp. 66-10 | reverse complement strand
CCGCCATGGGTAACTGAAGTGCTCGGCGCTTGGCGCCAGTTGCACACACGCAATCTGCCGTGGGGGGCAGATTTAGAATCCGTCTGGTACGGCGACGATGACCAAATTCGGAGACATCAAGATCATGACAAGGCGTTAGCACAGATCTTGCTGCGAGTTAATGCACGCGGCGGACCCGCTGCCCCGTGGCGTGTCAATT
>NZ_MKRR01000050.1:0-2332 GCF_001897045.1 Sphingomonas sp. 66-10 | reverse complement strand
TTCACGACGAGCGTGACGACACCCCCCCGGGAGCGGATGTCGTCCGCAAGCCGGCGAAACGCCAGACGGGCTTCTGGACCTGCGCCGCCCATCTGCCCGATCAGCGGACCCGCGAAGGGTCCGGGACGGAAAGACAGCTCGACGCTTCGCCACGCCACCTCAAGAGCGATGGAGAAGCCTTCGTTGCCGTGAACATCCTGCGGCCGCAGCTCGACACCGGGGTACCCTCCAGCAGGTGGTCGCGGGGCGCCCGTGAAGGCGACCCCGAACCTGGCGGACACCGCGCTGGCGATACGGCCGGGGTCAGCCCGCCACATCATCCATCTCCGGCTCCGGCAGATCCTCGACCAGCTTCCGCAGGATCCTCGAGACTTCGTAGCGCATCTGTTCGAAATGCTCGGCCGTGCTCTCGCTGATGGTGCTGAGCTCGGCCAGGCATAGCCCCCACAGGAGGGAATCCATGCCCTGCACCGTCACGCCCTGCGCGAGGTTCGGGATGTAGACCTTGTTGTAATAGGGGTGTGACGTGTTGATCCGTACAGCCTTGTGCCCGTCAATGATGCCGGGCTCGAACAGCGCTCCGTCGTCGAGCGAATCGACCGTCTGGACGTGGACTTCCCCAGGCCGCTGCGCGGTTCCAAAGTTGATCTTGATCCGGAACGAGCCCTGGGCGTTGGTCAGTTCGGCGTCGCCGGTTTTCGGATCCGGATCGCCAATCTTCGTGTTGTCGAGCGCGCCTTCCTTCGCGGCGATCGTACGGTTCGACGAGTCGTGCGCACCCTGGGCCTTCTTCGAGGCGTCCGCCTTGCGGCCCTGACGGTATCGCTTGTTCGCCTCGCGCCGGGGTGCGGTCAGGAACTGGTCGCGCAGGGCGATCCAGAGGTCCTCGTTGAGCGAGATCTGCGACTTCTTGAAGTCGATGTCGAAGACCTCGTCGAGCTCGTGCGTGAAGGAAAACTCGACCCTCAGGAGGGAACCGTGAGGTTCCTTCGTGTACATGCCCAGCCAGGTCGCTTCCTGGATCAGCCGATTTTCGCGGTAGATATACATGCCCTGGGCTTCGTTCCCGAGCCTGGACTTCTTGAAGGCCAGATCGGACTCGAACTCCTCCTTCCGGGGCAGGATGTAGGCGCGGAAGATGAAGCGCGCCTTGCGGCCGTCGGCGGTCTCGAGATCCACCGTCTGGTCCACCACCTTGTCAGCCACGGACACGCAGAACGGATCCCAGGCGTGCACCTTCTCGTCGTTGATCCGAATCTCCACGTTCGGCGCCCGTCCGTCAGCTGGATCAAGGAAGCGCTGGAAGACCATGCCTACATGCTCGCGGAGCGCCTTGACGGTCTTGTTCAGCGCGTTCTGGGCGGCGCTTCCCCCGCCGGTCTGCTTGATCAGCCGGTCGACCTTCGTCCAGAGCACGACCGTTCCCGAATGCGCGGGCGCAGCCTGGTTCAGGTGATCGAGCGCTTCCTCGTCGACCTCGTCGGTGAGCTGCACGTTCCAGCCGTGCTTGGCCACGTGGCCCAGGTCCCAGGTCGCCTGCAGCACCGGCGCGCCCGCGGAAGGACGCGAGACGACCGAAAGCACGCGCGAGAAAGCGGTCGAGGCGGTCTTGAGGCCAAGTCCGAACTTGCCGAGGCTCGACGGGTCCGCACGCCGGCGGGACCCGTAGGTCATCGCGTTCAGGATGCCCTCCCTGTCCATGCCGTCGCCGTTGTCGGCGATGGAGACGCGGATGTTGTCCCGCATGTCCATGACGACCTGCAGGTCGACGTAGGTTGCCTTCGCCGCGATCGAATTGTCGATGATGTCGGCGATCGCGGTGTTGAACTTGTAGCCCGTGTCGCGGAGCCCCTCAATCATCCGCTCGGGATCGGGAAGCGTCTCGATATTCTCAGTAGTCATCTTTCCTCCAGATGTGTCCTCAGGCGGACACGACCTTCCATCCGCCGCCAAGGCGCAGCACGCCGTCCTGCAGCCCCGTGGCGCGTGCCCGCCTGAACGCGATCCGCCGGCCGCCCCCGTCTCTTTTCTCAAGGACCAGCTCGTCGCCAGCGACCAGCCCCGCCTCCCGGAAGTAGCCCGTCATGCCGGTCAGGCGAAACTCGTTGCGGGTCCCTCCGAAGAATTTTCCATTGTAGTAGATGAATGGAAAATCCCAGCGTCCGCCATGATCGTCGCGGAAGGTGAGGAGGTGCCGAGGATTCTTCACCTCGGCCGTCAGCAGTGGGAAGAACCCGAGGATTTCGGGCTTCTTCGGAATCAGGATTCCGGCCTGGTGGCCTCCGGTCTCCCCGAGGTCATTCGGACTTAGAATTTTCGATACGGCCTGAGT
>NZ_MKRR01000049.1:1251-3407 GCF_001897045.1 Sphingomonas sp. 66-10 | reverse complement strand
GGTCGAGCCTGGCGATCTCCTGGGTCAAGGTCAGGGACTGACGTGCGGCCTGCAAACGCTGGACGAGATCGGTGGTTCGGGTGAAGAAGACCCGGTATCCGCGCGCGACGAGCTCGTTGCCGATGGCGGCTGCGGCGTGGCTCTTGCCGGCACCGGGCGGACCAAATGCCAGAAGATTGTGGCCCGCCTTGAGCCAGGCATCTCCTTGGGTCAGAGCCATGACCTGGGCCTTGCTCAAGGTGGGAACGAGGCTGAAGTCGAAGGCATCCAGGGTCTTGCCGGGAGGCAGCCGTGCTTCTGTAAGATGGCGCTGGATCCGGCGTTGTTCGCGTTCGGCGAGTTCCAGTTCGGCCAAGGCTGCCAGCAGGCGCGAAGCCGGCCACCCCTCCTTGTCCGCTCGTGAACAGAAGTCCGGCCAGAGACGGGCAATGGTGGGCAGACGCAGCGTGCCAAGCAACATGGGCAGCTGGGCGGTGTCGACAGTGATGCTCATGCGGCCATCTCCCTGGCGGTGAGCAGATCGTCGTATGTGTCAGGCTGGGGAATATCGACGACCACATCGGCCGGCTCTTTGCCGGGGCGTTGGAAGCGCTCCTGCAGATCCCTCAGATCGGGTAAACCCTGGCCATCGAGTATGCCGGTCAGGGTCGCGGCGAGCTCAGCCTCGCAGGCCTGGTCATGCGCAAGCCACAGCAGCCCCACCATGCTGCGGCATGCGGCGGCTTTGGGAAGCGCACCCTCCAGAGCATCCCAGCAGCGGCGATATTCGCTGCGAGGGAAGAGCTTGTCGCGATAGACAAGGTTTGCCAGCGCGTGGGGCTTGGTACGCAGGCTGTGGATCACGTGCCGATAATTGACTACGTGGTCATGACCGCCCCGTCCGCGATCGGGCGCCCTCCCGCGTGGCAGGGTCTCGATGGGCTGCCCGGCCAGATAAAGGTCGATCCGGTCATCGAAGATCCTGGCTCGCAGGCTATGGCCGATGAGCCGGGAAGGCACGGTGTAGAAGACCTTGCGCAGCACGAAGCCGCCCGATGAGGTGACGAGCACCGTAGCTTCATCATAATCGCAGCTGCGGCGTGAAGGTAACGGGCGCAGGTGCTCAGCTTCGATGCGCAAGGCATCGCGCCGCCGGGCATTGTGGCGGCCCACGATCTGGGCGAGGAACGTGCGCCAGTCCTCGATGGAGGCGAAGTCACGTGTCCCGCGCAACTGGAGTGCCTGATCGAGCCGATCCTTAAGGTGACCATGACGGCTTTCTATGGACCCATTCTCATGGGCGACCCCGCGATTGTTGCGGGTGGGCTCCATCTGGTAATCGGCGCACAGGGCGGCATAGCGGGTCCGCAGATCTTCCTGGGCATCTTGCTCCAGGTTGGCGAACGCCGCGGAGAGGCTATCGGTGCGATGCTCGTGCGGCACGCCGCCAAGCTGCCACAGCGCATTCTGAAGGCCGCAGGCCAGCGCCGTGAAGCTTTCTCCTCCCAGCACGACCTCGGCATGCTCCCACCCGGAATAGACCAGCGCGAAGTGATAGATCAGGTGCGGGCTCGGATTGCCGGAGATGGTGACCTTCAGATCGCGGGCGTCAAAGAAATCCGACATGCCCTGTCGGCCTGGCGGATGGTCCTGCCGGAAGATGACCTCACGCTCTGGTCCATACTCGGCCTTCCATAGCCGTATCCGGCGTTCCAGGGTCCTGCGGGCTGGTGTTAGATCGAGACCGGGGTGGCGTTGCTCCAGCTCCCCAAGAATAGAGATGGGCTTCAGGCCCGGCGTGCTCTCGAGCAAAGGCACGATTTCTTTATCCCACAGTTCGGCGAGCGGATCTGGCCTGCCGCCGCCATGACGTCGCTCCCGGCGACGCTCCGATGGCGACCGGGGATCTTTCTCTGTCCGGTAGCCCGTGCTGGTGGAAAAGCCCGCCATGGCGGCGGCCGCTTTTTGCGGGTGTTTTTGACGAAGGGACATGTAGTACCTCTGCTGTTGGTCGGTGATGGGACGGCCAGGCATCCGATCCTCTTCTTGGCGTTGAAGATCGGACCATCCTGACCGCTGTCGCCGCCAACGGCACGGGGAAACCCGCGCCCGTGTGGGGGGAAGCTACGTCCGGGCTACGCCCGGCCTCCGCTTCCCCCCACACGTCATCTACGATG
>NZ_MKRR01000049.1:0-1228 GCF_001897045.1 Sphingomonas sp. 66-10 | reverse complement strand
GGGAGAAGCCGCTCTCAAAGCCATCAAACGACAACGCCGCAGGGTGACCACATCCGATGACCGACGCCTCGCCCCATTGCGTCAATACCTTCCTCGTTCGATCGATCCGTCCCGCGAGGGCCAGATGCTTCCACTCCTTCGGATCAGGTGTGAAACTGACGCGTGTTGCCTCTTGATCGCAGCTTCTAACCGTTGCCCAGATGGCGAAACTGTCCCGGAAGATCAGGATAACATCCAAGTTCGGGTTCGACTGCCGGAGAGTCCTCGTGCAGCCGAAGCTGTCGGCATCATGGGCGCAAACCTCGGTGGCTCGCCACGCACCGAACTGCTGATCGCTAGTCGTGCCGCCAGCGGCAAGCAGTAAGACGGGGACGACAACTGACAACATCCCACGATGCTAAACCTGATGCCGCGCCGCGCCAACAGCGAGCGTCGGATTTATGAGTTCACGACCTAATTCAGGATCTTATTAGATTTCCTGTCAGCGAACGGCACAACGCCTGTTGGATTCCCGACGAACTGTGCGCATGCCTAGACGAAGTGGGCTTCACTGGCCATGGCCCGGTTCCCCAAGGCACCCGCTCTGGCAACGCGTTTTTCAACATGATTGCCTCCCCTCCAGGAGGTGAGGTGGCGTCGCTAGCAGAGGTCGAAGCGTGCGTGGCGCGCGCGCGTTTCCGTCAATGGCAAACTTGGATGGCGATCGAAAGCAGCACACCTGCTGATTTACCCGAACGTGATGAGCTCATCAATGCGCTCGATATCGACCTCCAAGTGACGGCGTTGACCCGGCAGCTACACGATGTCGGATACATAGCGGCCGTCTTAGCTCCAGCCGTTGAGCGAAGAGTTCGGACTGCGGAATTCTTCCGCGTCGTGGAGAAGGGAATTCAAAACGGTCTTAGTTCGAGCTTTGAAATCGAAGAGCGTGTTCATTTTCGTGAGCGAGGAGCTCAATTAACGGTGCTCGAGGAATTTCTTCGAGGAACTGGGAAGCTCGCTGTTGTTCATGGTGGCGCAGGCTACGGCAAGACTACGCTGGTCCAGAGGCTTCTCGCAACTCGTGGCTATGGCAAGCTAATCGTTCAGATCGACGGAAGGCGGACGAAGAGCGCGTGGGCGTTCCTCGAAGAATTGTTTTCGCAGGTGGGGATCAGGCTGGCACCTGAGCAGCTGAGCGTGCTTGGCAACCTGACGATGGAATCAGTCATGCCGGCCGTTCGGGGCT
>NZ_MKRR01000048.1:11514-14151 GCF_001897045.1 Sphingomonas sp. 66-10 | reverse complement strand
CGGCGATCACCCCATCCTCCAATCAGATCGGGCAACCTTCAACATACAAGGGGAGAGGATCTGGTCAGCGCGATGCGCCCGTTGTCCCGCGCGTCACTTCGCGGTGGCGAGTTCGGTAACGTCATTCTGGGCGAGCGCCTTCTGGACGATCAGCCCTTCCTTCTTGGTGCCATCGGCGGTCACCGGATCGTGCGCCACGTCGGCGTCGGTGAACTCCTTGGTCCAGGCGGCGAATTCGAGGCACACGCCATCGGGATCGAAGAAATAGACCGAGCGGACGAATACGTCGTCATGCATGTGATCGCTGGTCTGCGTGTCCGAATTGTCGTGGTTGAGAATCTTGGTGACCGCGATCCCCTTGGCCTGCAGCCGCTCATAATATTCGTCGAATTTCTCGGCCGGCACGTTGAACGCGATATGGTTCATCGATCCGTGCGCCGAGCGGAAATCGCCCTGCGTCGGCAGCGCCGACGGGGCGGCGATCCCCGGATGCGCTTCGGGCGCGCCGTCGAACCAGAAGAAGGCGAGGCTGTCGCCATTGCCCATATCGAAGAAGAAATGCTGCCCGCGCCCGCCCGGCAGGTCGATCGTCTTGACCAAGGGCATTCCCAGCACGTCGCGATAGAATTCCACCGTTCGCGCCATATCCTTGCAGACCAAAGCCAGATGATTGACGCCCTTGAACTCGAACTGGGTGTTGGTGGCCGGCATCGTCCTTCTCCTCTTGTGGGACGCGGCGGAAAAGAGGCGGTTTTTCGCGCCGCGGCCGCGCCAGACAAATTTCGTGTCTCTTATATCCGGCTATAGCGCGAATCGTGCCAATCGTCAATCAAGTTGACGGTTTTGCCGCCGGCCGCGCCGCGCTGAGGAAGTCGGCGGCGTTGAAGCCTTCGGGCGCAGCGATCTCGACGATCGGCTCGTCGCGATTGTCATATTCCATCCTAAGCGCGCGGGTGATCACCGCATGCATGTCGTAAAGACAGGTGATGTAGGTGAATTCGAAGATTTGCTCGTCGTTCCAGAACGTCCTGAGCTTGTCGAACACCGCGGTCGGCACGCGCCCGCCGGCCTGCGACAGGCAATCGGCATAAGCGAGCACCGCGCGCTCCTGATCGTCGAAGCAATCGGCGACCGTCCAATGCGGTACCGCGGCGATCTTCTCGTCGCTTACCCCCAGCCCGCGCAGCGACTTGCAATGCTGCGAAAAGACAAACTGGCTGCCCTTGACCCAGCCCGCGCGGGTCTGGCCGAGCTCGCGCAGTACCGGATCGATCGTCCGCGCCGGGTTGCGATAGACCGCGAAGCCGTCGACCGCGTGCTTGAAGATGTCGGGGGAGAGCGCGAATACCGTCCACCAATCACCCGGCGTGCCGGTCGCGGTACCGGGCTCGGCGACGGGATCGCGATCGCCGAACAGGCGGTCGTAATAATTGAGCACGATCTGGTCGGCCACCTCGCCGCGCGGCACCTGGCGCAATACGGGCATGATCGTTCTCCTCGCTCAGGCCGCCGCGAATTTGCGGAATTCGGCGACGTGCGCCGAATCGAAATATTCGTCGAGCCGGGTGATCTTGCCGTTCTCCACCCGGCAGACGATCGCGCAGGGCAGGCGCACCGCGCCGCCGTCATGCACGCGATTGCCCTGCAGCACATGCTGCTGGACGAACCCGCCGGGGAAGATATCGAGCCGGCGCTCGGCATATTGGCGGTTGGCGATCCGCGCGACCATCCCGGTCAGCGTCCTGGCGGTATCGGCGGGGGTGACGATCAATTCGTCGGTATTGTGCCAGATTTCGGCATCGGGGGTGAAGCTGCCCTGCATCGTCGCGATATCGCCTTCCTCGATCGCATCGAAGAAGCGCTTCGCAAAGGCGCGCATCTCGGTCTCGTTCATCGCCGCTCTCTCTCCAGTCACTCGCTTGCGCTTGATGCTTAGATACATAAGGATGTGAGTCAACCACAGGAGAGGCATATGGATATTCGGGGACGCTGGGCGGTCGTGACGGGGGCCGCGTCGGGGATCGGCCGCGCCACCGCGGTGCGGCTGGCGCAAGCCGGCGCGGCGCGGGTGACGTTGCTCGATGTCAATGCGGCGGGGCTCGCGGAAAGCGCGGCGTTGGTCGCGGCGGCGGGCGCCGAGGCGGAGACCGAGCGACTCGACCTCGGCGATCTGCCGGCGGTCGCGGCGTGGCTCGATCGCACCTTGGCGGACGGGGCGCCCGATATCCTCCACAACAACGCCGGGGTCGTGTCCGGCCCGGCGGCGTTTCCGGAAATGCCGCTCGATCGGCTGCGCTGGATCGTCGACGTCAACCTCACCTCTCTGGTGCTGATGACCGAGCGCGTCGCGCAGGCGATGCACCCGCGCGGCGGGGGCGTGATCGTCAACACCGTCTCGACCGTCGCGCTCGGCCCGGGGTTCCGCGATGCGATGTATGCCGTGACCAAAGCGGGGGTGATGATGCTCACCCGTTGCTGCGCCTCGCTCAAGGAGGAATGGGGGGTGCGGGTCGCGGGGGTGTTGCCGGGGCTGACCGATACGCCGATCCTCCACACCACCGGCGGCGATCGCGCGGCGGACTGGATGGCGCCGGTGCTGGCGAACAACGAACGTTGCACCCCCGACGATATCGCCGC
>NZ_MKRR01000048.1:0-11399 GCF_001897045.1 Sphingomonas sp. 66-10 | reverse complement strand
CAAAGGGCTGCCCTTCTCCCTCGGAAAGAAAGTGCAGGGCTTCGACAAGCTCAGCCCGAACGGGGAGAGGTAGGTTTAACCTGGTTCGCTCAGCGCGGCGACGCCCTCCCCGGCAATGCCGGGGAGGGGAAAGCGGATCAGAACTTCACCCCCGCCTCGATCGCCAGGTTGCGCGGCGGCTCGACGAAGATGATCGACCGCGTCACGGTGGTGATCGGGAAGGGCAGGCGGAACGCGCTGCCGGTGGTCAGATTGTTGGTCAGGTTCTTGCCGACGAACGCGATATGCCACCGCTCGTCCTGCGGCGCGAACTGGATGCGCAGGTCGAGCTTCGCATAGCCCTTTTGATAGCCGTAGAGCGGGCTCTGATCGTCGGAGTCGAAATAACCCGAGCGCCCGCCGACGATCGCGGTGCCGTCGAGCTTGTAGTCGCCGATATCGGCGCGGCCGTGGACGGAGACGTTGCCGGTGAACTTCGACGTATAGGGCAGGCGGTGCCCGCTCAGGTCGCAGATCGGCCCGGTCATCCCGGCGAGGCACGGCGCCCCCGGATAGCTGTCGTATTTGATATCCTGATAGGCGGCGGAGGCGGTGATGTCGAAATAGCGGCTCGGCGCGATGCGGAGCGACCCTTCGACACCCTTGGACGACGCGGCCGCCGCATTCTTGGTGATATAGGTCGAACTGTCGGGATCGTAGCCCGAGGTCTGCAGGTCGGTGAACTTGGTATCGTAGACCGAGACGTTGAGCGTCGCCTTGCCGTCGAGCAGGGTCGATTTGATGCCCGCTTCCCAGTTGCGCGAGCGTTCGGGGCGATAGGTGAAGGTGGCGTTGGTCGTGCCCAACGTGTTCGACACGAAGCCGCCCGATTTCGAGCCGCGGCCATAGACCGCATAGACCATCAGGTTGCGCGACACGTCATATTGCACGGTCACCGACGGATCGGCGAGGCCCTCGCTGATCGAGCCGGTTGCCGAGGTGAGCGGCCGGAAGATCTTTCCGCCGAGCAATGCGCCGCTGAACCGCCCGTCCTTATGGGTATTGGTGTAGCGCAGGCTGCCGATGATCCGGAGCCCCGCTGCCGGGCGCAAGGTCGCCTGGCCGAAGACCGAGACCGTGCGCGCTTGCTGGTGGAAATAGGTCTGGTTGAGCGAGACGAGATTGAGCGCCTGCAGGTTGTAATAGAGATACGGATCGACGTTATAGGTCGACCGGTCGTAATAAGCGCCGACGACATATTCGAGCGTGCCGCCGGTCGGGGAGAGCAGGCGCAATTCCTCCGAGAATTGGTGGAAGTTCTCGGGATATTTGTTGGCGACCGAATTTTCGACGATCTGCCCGGTGCCCGGCACCTGCTGATCGAAATAATTGGTCACCGAGCCGTTGAACCACGAATAGCCGGTGATCGAGGTCAGCGTGTGCGTGCCGACCTTGAGGTTGGCGGTCACCGAGCCGAGCACCGAGCGGTTGGTATAGCCTTCCTGCCCGAGCGGGCTGTTGACCGTGTACCGGACCAGCTTGGGCTGTTGCGCGGTGGTGGTCGGGCTGGATACCCCGAGCCCGCCCTCGCGCTCGTAATTCGACATTTCGACCTTGCCCGACAGGCTGAAATTGTCGGTCGGCTCCCACAAGGCGCTGACGCGGAACAATTGCAGCTTGTTGCGCGGGTCGTCCTTCCCGGTGCCGAGGTTGTGGATATAGCCGTCCTGGTTCTGCAGCCGCGTCGCGACGCGCAGCGACAGCGTGTCGGAGACCGGGCCGGAGACATAGCCGGTCAGGTCATAGCCCTCGAGATCGAAATTGTACGACCCGGTGATCCCGCCCTCGAAAGTCTTGGTCGGCCCCGCGCTGACCACGCTGATCGCGCCGGCGGGCGTGTTCTTGCCGTAAAGCGCGCCCTGCGGACCGCGCATCACCTCGACGCGTGCGACGTCGAAGAACGGGTTGAGCGCCTGGCGCATCTTCCCCGCATAAACCCCGTCCATATAGACGCTGACCGCCTGGTCGAACGAGAAATTCTGGGGCGGCGAGCCGAAGCCGCGGATATAGATCGTGTCGTTGCCGTTGGTCTGCTGGACGAACATGTTGGGCACGAAATTCTGCACCGCCTTGAAATCGGCGGCGGCGAAATCGGCGACCTTCTGCCCGGACACGACCTCCATCGAGATCGGCACGTCCTGCAGCCGCTGCTCGCGCTTCTGCGCGGTGACGACGATATCGCCGTCGGTGCGATCGGCCGGCGGGGTCTGCGCGGTCGCGTCCGGCGCGGTTTGCGCCGCGGCCGGCGTCGCGCCGATCGCCGCGGCGATCGTTCCCGCAGCGATCCCGTTGAGCAACAAGTGGAATTTGCGCATCATCTCCATCCTCCCTTCAGTGCGTCGGGCGCCGCTGCGCCTTATTGTTATGTTCTGTGTATTCACTTAGACTACTAACTATCGATTAGTCCAGTGGAGATAGACGCGATGACGGCGGAGATGGAACGGGTGCTCGGCGATTATCTGTGCACGGTCGAGTTCCACGTCGCCGGCGGGATCATTCCGATCGGCGCCTCGCCGTTCGGGGACCGCAGGATCGGCTATATCACCGGCGGCAAGTTCGATGGCCCGCGGCTGTCGGGCGAGGTGCTGCCAGGCGGGGGGAATTGGTCGGTCGGCGGGCGGATCGGCGCCGATGCCTCGGTCGGCACGCTCGATGCGCGCGCGATCCTCAAGACGCATGACGGCGCGCTGATCTATGCGCATTATCACGGCCGCAGCGTGATCCCGGACGACGTGCGGCGGGAGTTCGGCGATCCGGCTTTGGCCTCGGCGGTCGATCCGGCGCGCTATTATCTGCGCATCGCGCCGGTCTTCGAAACGGCGAGCCCCGATTATGCGTGGCTCAACGGCGTGCTGGCGATCGGGGTCGGCGAGCGCACCGATCTCGGTGCGCGGCACCGGCTCTATACGGTGCGCTGACGCTGAAGGGTCACACCAGCGCCCAGCCGCCGTCGACGTTCATCACCTGTCCGGTCATAAACCCCGATGCGTCCGAGGCGAGGAAGGCGACCGCGCCGACGATGTCCTCGGGCTCGCCCGATCGCGGGATCGTCTGCTGGCCGAGCACCATCTGCTTGATCGCCTCGCGCTTATCCATGCCCAGCGTCGATCCGGCGTGGACCTGTTCGGCGCGCTTGGGGACATAGCCGGGGGCGACCGCATTGACCGTGATGCCGTGCGGGCCGAGCTCGCGCGCCAGCGCGCGCGTCAGCCCGACGACCCCGCCCTTCGAGGTGATATAAGGCACCAGCTCGACCGGCAGCCCCTGCGAAAAGCTGGTCGAGGAGATGTTGATGATCCGCCCCGCGCCGCGTCGCTTCATCGCGGGGATCACCGCGCGGGCGCAGAGCCACGGGCCGGTCAGGTTGATCGCCATCACGCGATTCCAGTCGTCGAGCGCGATATGCTCGGCGGTGGTGAGCGGCGCGAAGACTCCGCCGGCATTGTTCACCAGCACGTCGATCTCGCCGAAATGCGCGACCGCCTCGGCGAAGGCGCTGGTCACCGATCGTTCGTCCGCCACGTCGAGCGCCACCGCGCGTGCGACATGCCCGGCGGCATTGATCTCATCGGCGACCGCCTCGGCCGCCGGCACGTCGCGATCGGCGACAATCACCCGCGCGCCGAGCGAGGCG
This sequence comes from Sphingomonas sp. 66-10, assembly GCF_001897045.1. Classification (NCBI taxonomy): domain Bacteria; kingdom Pseudomonadati; phylum Pseudomonadota; class Alphaproteobacteria; order Sphingomonadales; family Sphingomonadaceae; genus Sphingomonas; species Sphingomonas sp. 66-10. Next base: position 7,726 of record NZ_MKRR01000048.1, on the reverse strand, counting down.
AGATGGCGGCTATGCGCGCGTCCCAATCCGTTGCCGCCACCGGTCACGAGGATCACGCGCGTATCGAGCCCGCTCATCGGTTTTCCTTCGTCGGTCAGGCGCGGTCCAGCCAGTCGGTGAGCAGCGCGGTGGTTTGCCCGGCGGCTTCGATCGTCGGCAGATGACCGACGCCGGGCAGGATTTCGAGATGCGCGCCGGGGATGCCGTCGAGCATCTCCTGCTGCTGTTCGGCGGTGGTGATGCCGTCGGCATCGCCGCGGATCAGCAGCACCGGCGCGGTGATCGCGCCGAGCGTCGGGCGGCTGTCGATGCGGCTCATGATCGCGCGCTGCTGGCGCAGGAAGGTTTCCGCCCCGGTCTGCGCCGCCATCCGCCGCGCGAGTGCGAGCAACGGCGCATCGTCGCGCTTGGCGGGCGGGAACAGCATCGGGATGCGCTCCTCGATCACCTGATCGAACCGCCCGGCGTCGACGAGGTCGATATAGCCCTGCCGCCGCGCGGTCTGCGCCGGGCCGTCGGCGGCGGGGAGCGTCGCGATCAGCGCGAGCCGCGCCACCCGCCCGGGCGCGCGGCGCATCACCTCGAACGCGACGAACCCGCCCATCGCATGCGCGACCAGCGCAAAGCGCTCGGGCGCGGCGGCGAGCAGCCGCGTCGCCATCCCGGCGATCGTTTCGTCGCGAGTGTGATCGGCGTGATGTACGTCGCGATCGGCCCAGGCGGCGCGCTGTGGTGTCCAGGTCTCCTCGGTCAGCAACTGGCCGGAGGCGAGGACGATGGGAAGACGCGACATCAAATCACCTGATTGAGCAAGGGGTCGCCCGCCGCGAGCCGGCGAACATTCTCGGCGGCGGCAGCGAGGCTGCGCGCCAGCGTCTCGGGGGTCTGCCATGCGACATGCGGGCTGACCACGACATTGGGCAAAGCGAGCAACAGATCGGCGCGATCGACCGGCTCGGTCGCGAAGACGTCGAGCCCGGCGCCGCGCAAATGGCCGTTGCGCAGCGCTTCGGCGAGCCGCGCCTCGTCGACCAGCCCGCCGCGCGCGACGTTGATCAGCACCGCGCCGCGCTTCATCGCCAGCGGGTCGACCAGATTGGCGGTCTCGTCGGTCAGTGGGACATGCAGCGACACGACATCCGATATTGCGAGCAATTGGTCGAGTGGGAGCTGCCGCCACGGCTTGTCGGCGTGGCGGGTGCGTGCGGTGAACACCACCTCGGCGCCCAGCGCTTCCAGCGCGCGCGCCAGCCGCGCCGCGCTATTGCCCATCCCGACCAGCCCGATCGTCCGCCCCGCGACCTCGCCCATCGTGTCGAGCACCGCGGACGGCACCGCCCATTGCCCGGCACGGGTCGCGGCGTCGAGCGCGACGGTACGGCGCAGCACCGCGAGCAGCAGGGTCAACGCGCATTCGGCCACCGCCTGCGCATTGACCCCGGGCATGTTGCACACCGCGACCCCCTGCGCCTTGGCGGCGTCGAGCGCGATCGTATTCACCCCGACGCCAAGCTTCTGGATCAGCCGCAACCCTGGCGCCCCCGCGATCGCCGCCGCGCTGACCGGGGCAAGGACGTGGAGCAGCACCTCGGTATCGGCGGGCGGCGGATTGCCCGGCGCGAACGCCTGCACCGCGCCCGCACCGAACGCGGCGTCGATCTGCGCCTGGAAGCCGGCGCTGGGGATCGTGTCGATCGCGAGCTTCATCAGCCGAGCCGCGCGGCGACCGGGGCGGCGAAGGCCGAAGCGCCGGCGAAGTCGGCGTCATTGCCCATCTCCTCCTCGATCCGCAGCATTTCGTTCCACTTCGCCATCCGCTCGGAGCGGGTGAACGAACCGACCTTGAGCTGCCCGGCGTCCCAGCCGGTCGAGAGATGTGCGATCGTCACATCCTCGGTCTCGCCCGAGCGTGCCGAAACGACCATCCCCCAGCCGTGCGCGCGCGCCGCCTCCAGCGCCTCATGCGCCTCGGTGACGGTGCCGACCTGATTGACCTTGATCAGCGCGGCGTTGCACGCCCCGGCCTCCGCCGCGCCGGCGACGCGCGCGGCATTGGTGACGAGCACGTCGTCGCCGATTACCTGCACGGTATCGCCGATCGCGCGCATCACCGTCGCCATCGTCGCGAAATCGTCCTGCGAGGCCGGGTCCTCGATCGACAGGATCGGATAGCGCCGCGTCCAGCCGATCACTTCCTCGGCCATCGCCGCGCCGTCCATTCGGCGATCGTCGAGCGCGAGGCGGTAGCCCGTCGTATCGCCCAATTCGTTCGCCGCGATATCGAGCGAGATGAACACATCCTCGCCGGGGCGATGCCCGGCGGCTTCGATCGCCTTGGTCAGCGTATCGAGCGCCTGTTCGTTGGACGAGAAATTGGGCCACCAGCCGCCCTCGTCGGCGACCCCGGAAAGCGGCCCCAGTGCCTCCATCAGCCGCCCGGCGGCGCGATAGACCTCGTCGGTGATCTCCAGCGCGCGACGGAAGCTCCCCGCGCGCGGCGCCATCACCATAAAATCCTGAATGTCGGTGCGGCGCCCGGCATGTGCGCCGCCGCCGAAGATCTGGATTTCGGGGAGCGGCACGCGCACCTTGCGCCCGCCCGCGAGATAGCGCCACAGCGGCGCGCGCTCGGCAGCGGCGGCGGCGTGGAGCACCGCCATCGACACCGCGACCAAGGCATTGGCGCCGAGCCGGCCCTTGTTGGCGGTGCCGTCCAATTGCGTCAGCGTGCGGTCGATCGCCGCCTGGTCGCGCGCGTCCATCCCCGCGAGCGCGGGGGCGATTTCCGCGGCGACATTGGCGACCGCCTTGGCCACCCCCATCCCGCCGAATGCCGCGCCGCCGTCGCGCAGGTCGACCGCCTCATGCGCGCCGCGCGAGGCGCCGGCCGGGGCGATCGCGCGGCCGACCGCGCCGCCTTCGAGGCGCACCTCGGCCTCGACGGTCGGGCGGCCGCGCGAATCCCACAATTGGCGGGCGAGGACGGTGGCGATACGGAAATTGGTCATCGATGCTCCATTGGCCATGCGGCGATGAGTTGGTCGATCGGCAGCGGCGCGGCGGCGAGCAGCGCGAGCGCCTTGGCGCGCACCGTCTCCTTGGCGTTGCCGTCGAGATAAGGGGCGGGGGATTTGCCTTCGACGCGCGCGAGCAGCAGCGCCGCGACGAGCGATCCGGCACGCGTAGCGAGATCGCCGACCGGTTCCCAGGTCACCTCGGCGAGATAGGCGGCGACGAAGGCCGACGCCGAATCCTTAAGTGCCGCGGCGTGACCGGCGAGCCAGATCGTCTTGAGCAGCAGATGCGTGGTGCAGAAGGCGAGATCGAACGCCGGATCGCCGTAAACCGCGCATTCGGCGTCGAGGATCACCCCGCCCGCCGGCCCGGCGAGGATATTCTTCGGGCTGACGTCGCCGTGGACCAACGCGACGCGGCGCCGTTGGAGATCATCGGCGATCGCGTCGAGCCGCGGCGCCAGTTCGGGCCGGTTGGCCGCGACATAACGCAGGAAGGGCGAGATGCGCAGCGCGTCGAACAGGTCCATGCTGTCGAACGCGGCGGCATCGGCGGCGCGGTCGGCGGTCGCAGCGTGGATGCGCGCGAGAGCGCGCCCCAGCCCGGCGGCGAAATCGCGATCGACGCGCCCGGCGATCAGCTCGTCGCGCCACACCGGATGCGCCTCGGGCGCGAGATAGGCGAGCGCGAACATATGCTCCTCGGGCACGCTCGCCACCACCGCGGGCACCAGCCGCGGATCGATCCCGGCGACGCGCTGGAGCCAGCGCACCTCATTCTCGGCGCGCTCGACCGGCGCGAGCCACTCGGCGGCGACGCGCAATTGCGGCAAGGCGCGCTTGACGACGACCGGCGCCTCGCCCTCGATCCGCGCCAGCCATACGTCGCACGACACCCCGCCCGACAGCGGGGCGAGCGACACCGCACGCCCCGCCGGCGCGATGCCGGCGCGGCGCAGGGCGGCGATCGTGGCGGCGTCCCCCATGTCGCTCATCCCGCTCAGCTCTTGGCCGCGATCCACGCCGCCATCAGATCGGCGGCATTCTCGCGTTCCTCGATCGAATCCTCGAAGTAATGCGCGCCGGGGATCAGCTCGGGCTGCTTGTCGGACGAGCCGATATGATCGAAGATCTTGCGCGCGTCGCTCGGGAACACTCCGGTGTCAGCGGTGCCCTGCACCACCAACGCCGGGGTATCGAATTTGGCGAGGTGCGGTGCGCCCTGGCACGGCGAGGTTTCGAGGCTCCACATGTTGAGCCAAGTCTTGATCGAATTGACCCGCCCGATCGAGGGGGTGCGGTTGGCGATCGCCGGATCGCCGCGATAGCACCAGCGCGGCTTGCGCTCCGACGGATCGAGCGCCGGGTCCATGCAGCGCAAATCGCCCCATACGCGGAACATCGGGAACAGGCGATCGGGCACCCCGGCGTCGTTGAGCCGCTTCAATTCGGCCTTGGCCCAATCGGTGATGCGCTGGTTGCGCGCGCGCTGCGCGGCGCGATAGCGGGTGACGAACTCGTCCGAATAAGGCGGGGCATTGTCCGCGCTGAACGGATCGAGCGAAGGATCGGTGGCGAGCGGATCATTCTCGTCGGTCACCGATGCATCCATCCAGTCGGTCAGCACTTCCGGCCGGCCCTGATGCGCGTTGAGCGAGATATAGAGATCGGCCTTGGTGAGGTTGCGATAAAGATCGCGCACCGCCTCGGGCAGTTCGCCGTCGAGCGTCGGCTTGATCGCTTCGGCCTGATAGGCGCCCATCAAGGATCCGCCGCCCGAATTGCCGAGGATCACGATCCGCTCGACCCCCGCCTCTTCCTTGAGCCAGCGCATCCCGACCGAAATGTCGAGGATCGCGTGGTGGAGCAGGAACTGATCCTCGAACCCGCGATAGCGCGTGTTCCAGCCAAGAAAGCCATAGCCGCGCCGCGCGAAATAAGGCGCGATATAATGTTCGGCGAAGTCGACGTTGTAATGGGTGGCGATAACCGCGGTCTTGGGCTTCTTTCCCGCCGGTGCCCAGTAAATCCCCTGGCACGGATGCCCGCCCGCCTGGATGCGCGGCGCCGTGGGGGAGGGTTTGCCGATGAATTGTACGTCGAGCCCGTTGGTATCGCGCGGGTCCATGTCCACTCCTGTATTATTGCTTAGTAACCGAAGTATATCGCCGTCTATCCGCGCGGTCCAGCCTCACCGTGCGCGGGCGGGAAGGGCGGGGCGCAGCGTACCTTGCCTGAAAGGTCGCGGCCGATCAGTCCGGTCAGCCAGGATGCGGTGTCGATCGCCAGCGTGCGATCGTAACCGGTGGCGATTCCCGAGCGATCGAGCAGATAGAGCACGTCCTCGGTCGCGACATTGCCCGAGGCGCCGGGCGCGAACGGGCAGCCGCCGAGCCCGCCGAGCGCGGCGTCGATGACGCGTGCGCCGGCGCCGATCGCCGCCCAGACATTGGCGATCGCGGTGTTGCGCGTGTCGTGGAAATGGGCCCGCACCGGCAGCGGCGCGATCGCCTCGGCGACAAGCGTCACCGCTTCCGTCACCTGCGCCGGCACCGCGACCCCGATCGTATCGGCCAGCGCCACCTCGCGCGGCTGCGCGTCCGCCGCGCGCTTCGCCATTTCCACCACGCGATCGATCGGCACTTCGCCCTCGAACGGGCAGCCGAAGGCGGTGGCGATCGTGATCTGCGCGGCGCGGCCGGCGGCCCGCGCCAGCGCCACCGTCTCGCACGCGACCGCAAGCGATTCGGCGGCGGTCTGCCCCTGATTGCGAATACCGAACGTGTCGCTGGCGACGCACACCGCGCCGAGCTCGTCGACGCCGCTCGCCAGCGCGCGCTCGGCGCCGCGGCGGTTGAGCACCAGCGCGATATAGGTCACGTCGTCGCGGCGCGGCAGCCCGGCGACCACCGCCTCGGCATCGGCCATTTGCGGCACGCGCGCGGGATTGACGAAGCTCGTCACCTCCAGCCGCCGCGCGCCCGCACGGATCGCGCGGTCGATCAGTTCGAGCTTGGCCGCGGTCGAAACGACGCTGTTCTCATTTTGCAGCCCGTCGCGGGCGGCGACCTCGACGATTTCGACTGCAGGCAAGACTTGCTCCCTTCAAAAAACATAGTATCCTAAGTAAATCGTCGCCGCAACCCGCGCCATTGCCGTCGGTGCGGGTTGCGCGGGGCGATACAACACCGTCTAAACGCGTTCATGCGGTCCATCGAGTTGATCATTCATCTGTTCCAACGATTCTGCTGGCTCGACGAAGGGCTTCAGGCGCGCGTCCACGAGCGCGGCTGGCCCGATATCAGCCGGCCGCAGTCGATGGTGATGATCAACATCGTCAGCGGGGTCACCCGCCCTTCGGATATCGCGCGCCGGCTGGGGGTCTCGCGTCAGGCGATCCACACCACGATCGCGCAGATGATCGACAAGGGCGTGGTGACGCTGGAGGACGATCCCGACGACGCGCGCCACAAAAGGCTCGCGCTGACCGCGTTCGGCGAGCGGATGCGCAACGACGCGCAGGCCGCGATGACCGAGCTGACCGGGGTGCTGGCCGCGCGGATCGGGCAGGAACGGTTCGATCAATTGCTCGAAACCCTGGCGGCGGATTGGGGAAAGCCCGTATGACGCCCTGGACGATCGTCACCTCGCGCGCCGCCATATTGCCGGATGCCGATATCGATACCGACAAGATCCTCCCCGCGCGGTTCATGAAGGGCCTCGACCGGCGCGGGCTGGGCGCGCGGCTGTTCGCCGACATGCGCGCGATCGATACGCGGTTCGCGATCGATCCCGCGGCGCGGATTCTGGTGGCGGGGCGCAATTTCGGGTCGGGCTCGTCGCGCGAACATGCGGTATGGGCGCTCGCCGATCACGGCATCCGCTGCGTCATCGCGCCGAGCTTCGGCGGGATTTTCAGCGGCAATGCCGCGACCAACGGGTTGCTGCTGGTCGCGCTGGCGGGCGACGATTATGCCGCGCTGCTCGATCGAGTGGAGCGGGCGCCCGATGAGTGCATCACGGTGAGCCTCGTCGATCGCACCGTCATCGTCGGGCCGCTCAACCTGACCTTCGCGATCGACCCCGATCTGCGGCAGGTGTTGCTCGACGGGCTCGACGATATCGACCGCACGCTGCGGCACGCTGGCGCGATCGACGCGTTCGAGGTCGAGCAGGCCTGATCCGGTTTTCGGGAAAGCCTATCCCCGTTCGCCCTGAGCCTGTCGAAGGGCTGCCCTTCTTCATGGCAAGAAAAGTGCAGGGCTTCGACGAGCTCAGCCCGAACGGGGGTGGTGGGTCGTTAAATCTCCGCCGGATCGATAAGCCGCCCGGCGATCGCCGCCGCGGCGGCCATTGCCGGGCTCATCAGATGCGTCCGCCCGCCGGCGCCCTGGCGGTTCTCGAAATTGCGGTTGGAGGTCGCCGCGCACCGCTCGCCCGGCGCGAGGCGATCGGGGTTCATCCCGACGCACATCGAGCAGCCCGGCTCGCGCCAGTCGAACCCCGCCGCGCGAAAGATCTCCGCTAGTCCTTCCGCCTCGGCCTGCTGACGGACCAGTCCGGAACCGGGGACGATCATCGCCTTCACCCCGGCGGCGACATGTCGCCCGCGTGCGATCGCGGCGACCGCGCGCAGATCCTCGATCCGGCTGTTGGTGCAGCTGCCGATGAAGACGCGATCGATCGGCAGCCCGGCGATCGGCTGGCCCGGG
>NZ_MKRR01000047.1:0-2452 GCF_001897045.1 Sphingomonas sp. 66-10 | reverse complement strand
CGCAGTGATGCGTGAGCCGATCCAACATCGCGGTCGTCATCTTGGCGTCGGCGAAGATCTGTGGCCAATCGGCGAAGGCGAGATTGGTGGTGATGATGATCGAGGTGTTCTCGTAGAGCTTGCTGATCAAGTGGAAGAGCAACTGCGCGCCGGCCTGGCTGAAAGGCAGATAGCCGAGCTCATCGATGACGACGAGATCCTGGCGCAGCAGGGCTTCGACAATGCGCCCGCTCTTGCCGGCGGCCTTCTCCTGTTCGAGCTGATTGACCAGGTCGACGAGGTTGAAGAAGCGTCCGCGGGCACGCGCCCGGATGACGGCGGCGGCGATCGCGATGGCGAGATGGGTCTTTCCCGTTCCGGTGCCGCCGATCAGGATGAGATTGCGCCTGGCGTCGATGAACTCACCGGCAGCGAGCTCGCGGATGTGCCCCTCGTCCACCGGCGTGTCGTCGAAGATGAAGGCATCGAGATCCTTCAGCACCGGGAATCTGGCGCCGCTGATGCGGTAGTTGATTGAACGCGACTGGCGATGGGTTAGCTCCGCGCGGATTAGGCTCGCCAACAGGGGATAGATCTCTTCGCGGCGGCTCAGGCCTTTGCCGGCGATCTCGTCGAAGCTGGCGCGCATGCCGTAGAGCTTGAGGCTGGTCATCGCCTCGATCAGTTGGTGGCGTTCCATGGCGGGGCTTCCCTTCTCTTGCGCAGGTTGTCGTATCGGGCGCAGTCGGCGACCGGCTCGGTCTTTAGCCTGAGGGCGTTGGGTGTGGTGATGCTGGCTGGAACAGGCGGTTGGCGACGGCGCGCCAGGATCGCGATGACGACGTCGCCGCTGGCGATGCCGGCCGCGAGCGCCTCGGTGCAGGCCTCCGCCACGGCGGCAATGCCGTCCTCGGGGACGCGGCCGAGGATCTTCACAAACTGACGGTCACCATCGGCATGACGCCGCAGCTTCTCACGCACCACGGTGAGCGGCGCCGGCAAATCCCAGTCCTTAAACGGCGCGCCATTGCGTAGAGCGCCCGGCTTGCGCATCAGCACCGGCAGATAGTGCCAGGGATCATAGACGACCTGATCGCGCTTGAAGCTGCGGGGATGGTCGGCGACCTTCTCGCCATCGAGCAACACAACGATCCGGTCGGCATAGGCGCGCACCAGCACGGCGCGGCCGGCGGCCCGGGCATCGACGCTGTACTTGTTGCGATCATGCGTGATCAGGCAGGTCGTGGTCGCCCGCATCGGCTTCTCGACGAAGCCGGCGAAGGGGCCCAGATATGGCATCAGCCGCGCCTTCTCCTCCTCGAAGACCTCGATGACAGACCGATCGCGGAACTCGGGATGCTTGGCCCGCCGAGCGTAGGCGACACATTGGTCGGCGAGCCAGGCGTTCAACTCGTCGAGCGTCTTCACCTTCGGCCGCGGGCGGAACAGCAAATCGCGGATCGTGCCGACCTGGTTCTCGACCTGGCCCTTCTCCCAGCCGGCCGCCGGCGTGCAGGCCACCGGCTCGACGAGGTGATGCGAGCAGAGCTGAAGGAAGCGCCGGTTGTACTCCCGGGCGCGGCCGACGAAGACGGTCTCCACCGCGGTCTTCATGTTGTCGTAGATGCCGCGCCGACAGACCCCGCCATAGAAGGCGAAGGCCTTGTCATGCGCGTCGAAGACCATCTCCTGCGTCTCGCGGAAATAGGCGCGCACGATCGGCATCCGGCTATAGGCCAGTCGCATCTGAGCGACCTTCACCACCACGGGCAGCCCGTGGAGTTCGATCGCCTCGTGGCTCCAGTCGAACTGATAAGCCTCGCCGGGATCGAAGCGCAGCGGGATGAAGGCCTGCGCCGGCAGCCGGGCGCGATCGGCACGCCAGGCCTTCACGAACCGATGGACGCTGTCATGGGCTCCGTCGTAGCCGCGCCCGCGCAGCTCCTCGAACAGCCGGATCGTGGAGCGTCGCTCGCGCCGGGGCAGCCGATCTTCGGCCTCGAGGATCGCCGTCAGCGTATCGACCCAGGCTCCCAGCTTCCGCCGCGGCTGGACCTGGCGCTTGTAGGAGAACTCGGTCGCGCCGGAGCGGAGCACTTTGCGAACCGTGTCGCGCGCAATGCCGAGCTCTCGCGCGATCCGCTTGATCCCCTTGCCGTTCTGGAAATGCTCGAACCGGATCCGACCGATCGTCTCCACACCCGTCATCCCCGGACCCTTCCGAAAAGACGGAAGGATCAGCCATGGCCGATAACAGGGGGGCTAACCTTCAAAGCGATAACCGCCCCCAACGGGGTCAACATTGCAGGCGATCTCACAGGCCCGCGCCCAGCAACTCACCCATGGCAACATGGACGGGTACCGGGGGCTCGCTCAGATGTATTTCGAGACCCTCGACACCATCGACCCCGAGCGCATCCTCACGGCCGACTTCGGTTCCAACATCACGGCCCGCATGTCCGGCGGTAAGGTC
>NZ_MKRR01000046.1:0-4474 GCF_001897045.1 Sphingomonas sp. 66-10 | reverse complement strand
TGCTGGCGGCGTCTTACGGTCTGGTTCTGCACGGCTCCGGCCATGCCCGCGTGCGCGGGGGATTGCACTACATCGCCATCAACCTGGCGGCGTCATCGCTCTTTCTCATCGGCATCAGCCTGGTCTACGGCGTCACCGGCACGCTCAACATGGCCGACATCGCGATGCAGGCGCCCGCCATCGCGCCCGGAGACCGCGTCCTGTTCGAGGCGGGCATGGCGATCCTGGGCGTCGCCTTTCTGGTCAAGGCGGGCATGTGGCCGCTCGGCTTCTGGCTGCCCGGTGCCTATGCCCCCGCCGCGGCGCCGATGGCGGCGTTTTTTGCCATCATGACCAAGGTTGGCGTTTACATCATTCTTCGCCTGTCGCTTCTGCTGTTGGGCGCGGGCGCCGGTGCATCCGCCTATTTCGGCGACCCGTGGCTTGTCACCGGCGGCATCATCACCGTTCTCTTCGGAACCATCGGCATTCTCGCGGCACAGGATCTGCCGCGGCTGGCCAGTTATATGGTGGTGATTTCTTCCGGCACGCTGCTGGCGTTGATCGGTGTCGGTGATACGGCGGTCACCGCGGGCGCGTTGTTTTATCTGCTCAGTTCGACACTCGCGATCGCCGCGTTCTTCATGCTGATCGAACTGGTGGCGCGTGGACAGGCGGCCGGTGCTGACGTGCTGGCGGTCACGATGGAGGCCTATGGCGAAACCAACGTCGATGAGGACGACGATGACGGGGAGGCGGTTACCGGCGTTTCCATCCCGGCCACCATGGCCATCCTCGGCCTCTGCTTCATGGCCTGTGCCTTGCTTCTGGCCGGGTTGCCGCCGCTCTCCGGCTTCATCGCCAAATTCGTGCTGATCAAGGCCCTGTTCCAACAGCCGGAGGTTATTCCCGGCACGGTCGGATCGACGGCGTGGATTCTGACGGCGCTGCTGCTCGCCAGCGGTTTCGCCGCCGTGATCGCAATGGTCCGGGCCGGCATCAAAAGTTTCTGGCTGCCGCTGGATGGTACGGTGCCGCGTGTGCGCGTGGTGGAGATCGTGCCGGTTGCGGGCCTGATCCTTCTTTGTGTGGGGCTTACCGCCGGCGCTGGTCCCGCCATGCGGTTTGCCGACGCCACGGCGCAGAATCTGCACTTTCCCGGTGATTATATCCGTGCCGTTCTGCCGGCCGATTTTCAGGCACCGGCGCTTTCCGGGGGGCCGCAATGATACGGCTGCTGAAATGGTCGCTGATGCCGGCTTTTCTTATGGCCATCTGGTTGCTGCTCAATCAGTCGCTGGCACCGGGGCAGATTGTGCTTGGGGCTGTTCTCGGCGGATTTGGCACCTGGGTGTTGACCGCGCTCGATCCTCCGGCGGGAAAACTGCCGCGGCCATTGGCGGCGATGCGGCTGTTTCTTCTCGTTGTGGCCGATATCGTGCGCTCGAACATTCTGGTGGCGCGCATCATCTGGCGCGATTCACCGGGGCGGCGGCCGGGCTTCGTGCGCATCCCGCTTGAGTTGCGCAGCCCTTACGGGCTTGCCGCGCTCGCCTGCATCATCACGGCAACACCGGGCACCATCTGGGTGGATTTCGATTCCGAAAGCCGCGTGCTCACCATTCATGTGCTCAGTCTGGTGGAGGAGCGTATCTGGATCGACACCATCAAGGGCCGCTATGAACGCCACTTGCGGGAAATTCTCGAATGACCGCGCTGCTGTTTTCCTGGGCGCTGACACTGGCCGGGATCATGCTCGCGGCGGCCATGGGCTGCGCCGTTTACCGCATGGTGCGCGGCCCGCGCGCGCAGGACCGCATATTGGCGCTGGACAGTTTCTACGCCAGCGGCATGCTGCTGATGCTGACCTTTGGAATCAAATCCGGGACCACGCTTTATTTTGAAGCCGCGCTGGTGATCGCGTTGCTGGGCTTCGCCGGTACGGTGGCGCTGGCAAAATTCCTCATGCGGGGGGAGGTGATCGAATGATCCCAATCGCCGAATTGCCGGGCTGGGCCGCGTTTCTTGTGGCACTTCTCGTTCTCGCGGGCGCCGCGCTGACGCTAACGGGTGCCACCGGCCTGTTGCGGCTCAGGACGTTTTATGAACGGGTGCATGCGCCCACGCTCGGCACCACGCTTGGCGCGACGCTCATTCTCGCCGGTTCGATGCTGTGTTTCACCGTGCTGCAATCCCGCCCGGTGGTGCATGAGGTTCTGATATTGCTGTTCGTATCGCTGACCACGCCGGTCACGCTGATGCTGCTGGTCCGCGCCGCCCTGTCGCGAGACATACAGGAGGGCCGGGTATCCCCACCGCAGCCGGACAAAGACCGCAGCCCATAAACGCCCGGCCGTTGAACCGTGCGGGTGGTGTAGGCAGGTTCAGGCGCTCACTTTCATATTCTCGCCCTCCGCGCTGCCCCCTTCACTCTTCGGGTGTGCTATCCGTAAAAGAGACACGCTATGAAAGTCGGGAACGATAGGATGCTTAAAAAACGGGCCGCAAAAACCACCCCGGCGCGGAAAAAGAAGCACGTTGCTCTCAATACGAAGGTTCAGCCGCGCCAGCGCCGTGCGCAGGCGACGTATGATATGATTCTGGAGGTGACCGGCAATCTGCTGGAAGAGGTTGGTGTCGAGCGGCTTTCGACCAATCTTGTCTGCGAACGTGCTGGCCTGACGCCACCGGCGCTCTACCGTTACTTTCCCAACAAATATGCTCTGCTGAAAGAACTGGGCGCCAAGCTTATGAAAATACAGGATGACGCCGTTTTTGCGCATCAGAAAACCATGGACGGCGTTGGCGATGTGGCGGAAGAAACGGCGCGCAACTATCGTATCCTGAAAGAGGTGAACGCGATTACGCGCGCATTTCCGGGCGGGGGCTGGGTGATGCGCGCGTTGAGGGCTGTCCCCACCCTGAGCGAGGTCCGGATCGCCTCCCGCGAGGATGTGGCCGACCGGGTTTACAAACGCGCGCGCAAGACGTTTCCCAAGGCGGACCGCAAAGACCTGCGCATCGGCGCAACCCTTATGGTTGAGGTGATGTACACCGCAACCGAGTTGATCATGGATCAACCGGAGATGGATGCCGACCGGGTGACGGCGGAAATCTCCCATATGGCAGCCCGTTATCTGACCTCTTTCGGTGACGGGGAACGGAAAAAATCGCTTGCCTGATTGATAGCGATCGCTATCCTTACCGCAGATATGAGATCGGGGGGAACCATGTCCGTCTCACGCATGCTGGTCTCTGGCTGTTGTGTTGCAGCGTTATGTTGGGGGACGGGTGCCGCCGCCCAGAACGCCGGATCGCAAGGCGGAATCGAAACCGTTGTAGTCACCGCGCAGAAGCGGACGGAAGATATTCAGACCGTGCCGCTGACGGTTCAGGCCTTCGATACCAAGGCTATTCAGGACCTTGGCATCAAATCCTCCACCGACCTCAGCCAGTTCACACCGAATGTCAGCATTGCGCTGCCCGCAGGTGCCGGCAATCAGCCGATCATTGCGATCCGCGGTGTCGGTCTCAACGATTACGATACCAACAATGCCGGCCCCAACGGTGTCTATTTCGATGAAGTGTATCTCAGCGCGCCAGCCTCGCAGACATTCCAGGCCTTCGATCTGGAACGTATCGAGGTTCTGAAGGGCCCGCAGGGAACGTTGTACGGCCGCAACACCAGCGGTGGCGCGATCAATTTCATCTCGATCAAGCCGACGGATTATTACACCGGCGATTTTCATGTCGAATACAGTTCGTTCGACACCTACCAGATCGAAGGCGGCGTCGGCGGCCCGATTGCCGATGGCCTGAGCGGGCGCCTCGCCTTCGTCAAGAACGGTTCCGGCGGCTATACCTACAACGCCTTCACGAACGGCCGCGAAAACGGTGCCAACAACATTGCCGGCCGCGCATTCCTGCAGTGGGAGCCGATTGAGGACCTGACATTTCTGTTGAATGTCCATGGCGGGTCGGTGGCAAACCGGCCGGCGGAATATCGCCATATGGGCTCCATCAATTCCGGCACGGGTGATCCCTGCTCCGTCTCCGAAGTGCTGAGCGGGACGGCCGCGAACGGCGCGGCCTGCACCGATATTTTCGGCTATGGCACGCCGCAGAATTTCTATGCCGGGTCCTATAACCGGCGGGAGCACCTGAAGGTCCACAATTGGGGCGGTTATCTTCGGGCCGATTACAGCTATGGCAGCCTGAATTTCGTGTCGTTGTCCGCGTTCGACCACAATGACAAGCTGCACCCTGAGGATACCGACGCCTCGCCCAATCGCCTGCTGGAAATCGACTTCGGCGTGAATTCCAAAACCTTCACCCAGGAATTCCGCGTCTCGCAATCGACGGACGAATATAACTGGCTGCTGGGTCTTTATTATCTGAGCGAAACGCTCAGGCAGAACCAGCCGCTCTATGTGCTTCTGGATGCCGATCTCTTCTTTGGGCCGGGCGCCGGTTCTGACCCGACTGTGGGCAGCCA
>NZ_MKRR01000045.1:11590-22067 GCF_001897045.1 Sphingomonas sp. 66-10 | reverse complement strand
CATAGTGACGATTGTCGATCGCCTTGGTCGGCTTCTTAGCCATTGAAGCGCGCCTCCAGCTTCTCGACCGCAGCGCGGGTAAGCACCAGCGTGTCGGCCTTGATGATGTCATAGACGTTGGCGCCGACGGCCGGCAGCAGGTCGACACCCGGGAGGTTGCGCGCGGAGCGGAAGCCCACGCCAGCCTCACCATCGATCACCAGCGTGCGCTTGCCAACGCCCAGCGTCTCGAAATGGCCCTTCAGCTCCTTGGTCTTGTCGACCTGGAAACCGTCGAGGACGATCAGCGAACCCGCCTTGGCGTGGCTCGACAGCGCCATCTTGAGGCCCAGCGCGCGGATCTTCTTGTTCAGCGACGGATTGAAGTCGCGAACACGAGCGCCGTGCGCCTTGCCGCCGCCGATGAACACCGGCGCCCGGCGATCGCCGTGACGGGCGACGCCGCCGCCCTTCTGGCGACCGAGCTTCTTGCCCGAGCGGGCGACATCGGCGCGCTCACGCGTGCCGCGCGCGGTGGCGCGGCGCTTTTCGAGCTGCCAGGTGACGACGCGGTGCAGGATGTCGGCACGCGGATCGAGGCCGAACACCTCATCCGAAAGCTCGACTTCCGCGGCCTTCGCCTTGGCGTCGAAGGAGGAAACCTTGACCTTCACTTATCAGCCCTCCTGGCCTTCGGTCGCCTCGGGCGCGATCGGCGCTTCGGCCGGCGTGTCCGCTGCGGTGTTGCTGTTGGCGGCCTTCAGACCGGCGGGCAGCGGCGCGTCGGCATGACGCGCGACCTTCACCGAGTCCTTGACGAACAACCAGCCGCCCTTCGATCCGGGCACCGAGCCCTTGACGAAGATCAGGCCGCGCTCGACGTCGGTACCGACGACTTCCAGATTCTGCTGGGTGCGGTTCTTGTCGCCCATGTGCCCGGCCATCTTCTTGTTCTTGAAGACGCGACCCGGATCCTGGCGGTTACCGGTCGAACCGTGCGAACGGTGCGACACCGACACGCCGTGGGTGGCGCGCAGACCGCCGAAGCCCCAGCGCTTCATCGCGCCGGCAAAGCCCTTGCCCTGCGTGCGGCCCTGGATGTCGACATATTGGCCGGCGACGAAGTGATCGGCCGACAGCTCCGCGCCGACGTCGAGGAGATTGTCCTCGGTCACGCGGAATTCGTGCACGATCGCCTTCGGCTCCACCTCGGCCTTGCCGAAGTGGCCGCGCTGCGGCTTGGCGACATTCTTGGCCTTGGCGCTTCCGGCGCCAAGCTGGACGGCGGTGTAGCCGTCACGATCTTTCTCGCGGCGGGCGACGACCTGCAAGCCTTCGATCTGCAGGACGGTGACCGGCACGTGGCGGCCGTCGTCCTGGAAAAGGCGGGTCATGCCCATTTTCTTCGCGATCACGCCGGTACGCATGATCCACTCGCTCCTTGACAGAGGCACCCGCAGGCCCATCCCACGGGTGCTTGTGACCGCCCCTTGAAGGAGCGACCAGTTCGGCCCGGAAATGCGAAGCGTGCCCCCGTCCCGGGCCGGCGCTTCCGCGAGGGAAGCATGACGGGAGACGCTGTCCCGGACGAGCACGAAGCCCGCCGGCGGTATCTCTAGTCTGTCAGTCGCCCCGCGTGGCGGGGTTCCTAAACGTCACACCCGATTTTTTGCGGGAATGACAAACCCGCGGGACTCGCCTGAGTCGACCGCGGGGATGCGGGCCATTACGCCAGCTTGATCTCTACGTCAACGCCCGCGGCGAGATCGAGCTTCATCAGCGCGTCGACCGTCTGCGGCGTGGGCTGCACGATGTCGAGCATACGCTTGTAGGTGCGCACCTCGAACTGCTCGCGGCTCTTCTTGTCGATGTGAGGGCCACGGTTGACCGTGAACTTCTCGATTCGCGTCGGAAGCGGAATAGGACCGCGGATAAGCGCGCCGGTACGTCGGGCGGTGTCGGCGATATCGCCGGTCGCCTGATCGAGCACACGATGATCGAACGCCTTCAGGCGAATACGGATGTTGCTGTCCATTTTTCCTACCGATGCGAAAGAGCGGGGCAACTCAACCGCGCCTCCATCCACTGCGGATGGCGAATCGGCGGCCGCCTCTTGCTGTTTTCAAACACGAACCGAAGGCGCGGCGCATAGCCATGCCTTCACTAAAAGGCAACCGCCCGACACACCTTTCGGTGGGCCGGGCGGCTGTTTTCAAGCGAAACGCTTACTTGGAGATCGCGCTGACGACGCCTGCACCGACGGTGCGGCCGCCTTCGCGGATCGTGAAGCGCTGCCCCACGTCCATCGCGATCGGCGCGATCAGCTTCACGCCCAGCGCGACGTTGTCGCCCGGCATGACCATCTCGGTGCCCTCGGGCAGCTCGACGGTGCCGGTCACGTCCGTGGTACGGAAGTAGAACTGCGGACGATAGTTGGCGAAGAACGGCGTGTGACGGCCACCCTCGTCCTTCGACAGGACGTACACTTCCGACTTGAACTCGGTGTGCGGGGTGATCGAGCCCGGCTTCGCGAGCACCTGGCCACGCTCCACCTCGTCACGGCCGACGCCGCGCAGCAGCGCGCCGATGTTGTCGCCGGCTTCACCCGAATCGAGCAGCTTGCGGAACATTTCCACGCCGGTGACGGTGGTCTTGCGGGTGTCGGTGATGCCGACGATCTCGACTTCCTCGCCAACCTTGACGATGCCGGTCTCGACGCGGCCGGTCACCACGGTGCCGCGGCCCGAGATCGAGAACACGTCTTCGATCGGCATCATGAACGGCTTGTCGAGCGGACGCTCCGGCTGCGGGATATACTCGTCAACCGCCGCCATCAGCTCGAGAACGGCCTTCTTGCCGATCTCGTCGTTCGAGCCATCGAGCGCCTTGACCGCCGAGCCCTTGATGATCGGAATATCGTCGCCCGGGAATTCGTACGACGACAGCAGCTCGCGAACTTCGAGCTCGACGAGCTCGAGGATCTCGGCGTCGTCGACCAGGTCGACCTTGTTCATGAACACGACCATCGCCGGCACGCCGACCTGGCGCGCGAGCAGGATGTGCTCGCGGGTCTGCGGCATCGGGCCGTCGGTCGCCGAAACGACGAGGATCGCGCCGTCCATCTGCGCCGCGCCGGTGATCATGTTCTTCACATAGTCGGCGTGGCCCGGGCAGTCGACGTGCGCATAGTGGCGCTTGTCGGTCTCATACTCGACGTGCGCGGTCGAGATGGTGATGCCGCGCTCGCGCTCTTCCGGCGCCTTGTCGATGTTCGCATAGTCGACGAACGTCGCGCCGCCGGTCTCGGCGAGCACCTTGGTGATCGCCGCGGTCAGCGAGGTCTTGCCATGGTCGACGTGACCGATGGTGCCGATGTTCAGGTGCGGCTTGTTCCGCTCAAACTTAGCCTTAGCCATTGATTCCCTACCTTCTGGATATCCACTTGAGCCGCACGAGGACTCGCCGTGAAGGCGGCCCCATAGCGACTGTTTTCACCCATTGCCAGCCCCTCCCCACCGGCCGTCGCGGGCGACGGCCGAAAGATGGGGATGCGCCGGGCGTTACGCCAGCTTCGCCTTCACTTCGTCGGCGACGTTCTGCGGCACCTCGTCATAATGCGAGAACTGCATCGAATAGCTGGCGCGGCCCTGCGTGAAGGAGCGCAGCTGATTCACGTAACCGAACATGTTCGCCAGCGGCACCATCGCGGTCACCGCCTGCGCGTTGCCGCGCGTGTCGGTGCCCTGGATCTGGCCGCGCCGCGAATTCATGTCGCCGATGACGTCGCCCAGATAATCTTCCGGCGTCACCACCTCGACCTTCATGATCGGCTCGAGCAGCTTGATGCCCGACTTCTGCGCCGCTTCGCGCATCGCGCCGCGGGCGCAGATTTCGAACGCCAGCGCCGACGAGTCGACGTCGTGGTACGCACCGTCGGTCAGGTGCACCTCGAAGTCGATGATCGGGAAGCCGATCAGCGAGCCGGTCTCGGCGGTCTCGCGGAAGCCCTTTTCCACCGACGGGATATATTCGCGCGGGATGTTGCCGCCCTTGATCTCGTCGAAGAACTGGAAGCCCGACCCACGCTCACCGGGGATGACGGTGACCTTGACGCGGCCGAACTGGCCCGAGCCGCCCGACTGCTTCTTGTGGGTATAGTCGATGTCGACCTTCTTCGCGAGATATTCGCGATACGCCACCTGCGGCGCGCCGACATTCGCCTCGACCTTGAACTCGCGCTTCATGCGATCGACGAGGATCTCGAGGTGGAGTTCGCCCATCCCCTTGATGATCGTTTGCCCCGATTCGTGATCGGTCGACACGCGGAACGAGGGATCCTCCGCTGCGAGACGATTGAGCGCGATGCCCATCTTCTCCTGGTCGGCCTTGGTCTTCGGCTCCACCGACAGCTCGATCACCGGCTCGGGGAATTCCATCCGCTCGAGGATGATCGGGGTCGCCGCGTCGCACAGCGTGTCGCCGGTCGTGGTCTCCTTGAGGCCCGCGATCGCGACGATGTCGCCGGCGAACGCTTCCTCGATGTCCTCACGCGTATTCGCGTGCATCAGGAGCATACGGCCGATCTTTTCCTTCTTGTCCTTCACGCTGTTCAGGACCTGGCCCTTGGCCAGCTTGCCCGAATAGATGCGCGCGAAGGTCAGCGAGCCGACGAACGGGTCGTTCATGATCTTGAACGCCAGCGCCGAGAAAGGCGCATTGTCGTCGGCCGGACGGGTGTCCTTGGTCTCGCCGTCGAGCTTGACGCCTTCGACGTCAGGAATGTCGAGCGGGCTCGGCAGATAATCGACCACCGCGTCGAGCAGCGGCTGGACGCCCTTGTTCTTGAACGCCGAGCCGCACAGCACCGGCACGAACGAGAAGTTCAGCGTGCCCTTGCGGATCAGGCGCTTGATGGTGTCCGCGTCGGGCTCCTCGCCCTCGAAGAACTTCTCCATCACCGCATCGTCCTGCTCGACGACGGTCTCGATCAGCTCGGCGCGCGCCGCAGCGGCGGCATCCGCCAGCTCGGCCGGGATGTCCTGATATTCGAACTTCGCGCCCAGCGACTCGTCGAGCCAGATGATCGCGCGGTTGTTGACCAGATCGACGAGGCCCTTGAAGCCGCTCTCGATCCCGATCGGGAGATAGAGGACGAGCGGACGCGCCCCGAGACGATCCTTGATCATCTCGACGCAACGCTCGAAATTCGCACCGGTGCGGTCGAGCTTGTTGACGAAGCACATGCGCGGCACGCGATACTTTTCAGCCTGGCGCCACACCGTTTCCGACTGCGGCTCAACGCCTGCCACGCCGTCGAAGCAGGCGACCGCGCCGTCGAGCACGCGGAGCGAACGCTCCACCTCGATCGTGAAGTCGACGTGCCCGGGGGTGTCGATGATGTTGATGCGGTGATCGTTCCAGAAGCAGGTCGTCGCGGCGGACGTGATCGTGATCCCGCGCTCTTGCTCCTGCTCCATCCAGTCCATCGTCGCGGTGCCTTCGTGCACTTCGCCGATCTTGTAGGACTTGCCGGTGTAATAGAGGATGCGCTCCGTCGTCGTCGTCTTACCGGCGTCGATGTGCGCCATGATGCCGATATTGCGATAACGGTCGAGCGGATGGCTGCGGGCCATGATCGTAGGTTCCTTGAGCGAATGTGGGGAGCCGGACGGTCCAGCTCCCCCCAATATAGGTGCCGGTGCTTACCAGCGGTAGTGGCTGAAGGCGCGGTTCGCCTCGGCCATACGGTGCGTGTCTTCGCGCTTCTTCACCGCGTTGCCGCGATTGTTCGAGGCGTCGAGCAGCTCGCCCGAAAGGCGCGCCGCCATCGTGTTCTCGCTGCGGCCGCGCGCGGCGGAGATCAGCCAGCGGATCGCCAGCGCCTGCGCACGCTCCGGACGGACCTCGACCGGCACCTGATAGGTCGCACCGCCGACGCGGCGGCTGCGGACCTCGATGCCCGGTTTCACGTTGTTGAGCGCGTCGTGGAACACGCCCAGCGGGTCCTTCTTCGCGCGGGTCTCGACGGTGTCGAGCGCGCCATAGACGATGCCTTCGGCGACGGACTTCTTGCCGTCCAGCATCACCGAATTCATGAACTTCGACAGCACCACATCCCCGAACTTGGGGTCGGGCAGGATTTCCCGCTTCTCGGGACGACGACGACGCGCCATTTGGAATTCCTTCTCAGATCAACCGCGGCCCACGATCGCGCGGGAGCCTGCGGAGTCAAAACCGTTCATGCTGGGGCCTGATGGCTCCCGGACAAGCTCGCCTCGGGCGATCTTTCCGGGATGATCATGCCCCCGGCATGATCACTTCGGCCGCTTCGCGCCGTACTTCGACCGCGACTGCTTGCGGTCCTTGACGCCCTGCGTGTCGAGCACGCCGCGCAGCACGTGGTAGCGCACGCCCGGAAGGTCGCGCACACGGCCACCGCGAATCAGCACCACCGAGTGCTCCTGCAGGTTGTGGCCTTCGCCCGGGATGTAGCTGATCACTTCGCGGCTGTTGGTCAGGCGGACCTTGGCCACCTTGCGCAGCGCCGAGTTCGGCTTCTTCGGGGTCGTGGTATAAACGCGGGTGCAAACGCCGCGCTTCTGCGGGTTCTGCTCCATCGCAGGGACCTTGCTCTTGGCCTTCTGCGGGTCGCGGCCCTTGCGGACCAGCTGGTTGATCGTCGGCATTGAAGCCTTCACCTTGTCCTAGAGGTTACTTTGCTGGAGCCTTCACAAGCTTACGGAATACGAAAAGGACCGTTGGGCGATCGTATGACGACCATCCCGGCCCTTGATGCATCCAGCAATGTTCAAGCTTGCCCGCGAGGCTTTCGACCCCACGAACGGGCGCGCCTATACGCGCAGGCGCCTTTCGGGTCAATGGCGCGGGGACGAGGGCGAGTTTACCGTCACCGGTGCATGTATCGCTGTATCCACATTTGTGCTAATGTGGATTTGTGCCGTTTTACGGAAACCGACGTATGAGCCGCCTGACCATCGACATAACCGACCAGCAGCACCAAAGCCTGAAGGCGCTGGCGGCGCTGCAGGGCAAGACGATCAAGCAATATGCGCTTGAACGCTTGTTCCCCGGCGATTCGGACGCCGACCGGGCATGGCAGGAATTGCAGGGCCTGCTGCAAACCCGGATCAACAGCGGGCTTGCGGGGATGGTCTCCTCCAAGAGCGTCGCAGACATTCTCGATGAGGAACTGGCCGAGCGCCGCGCTTGACGGCCTATATCCTCACGGCGGAGGCAGAGGCCGATCTGCGCGGCCTTATCCGCTACACGCGCAGTCAATGGGGCGACGCGCAGCTACGCCGCTATATCGGCAAGCTGGAACAGGGCATTGCCAGCCTCGCGGCCGGACAAGGCGCATTCAGGGACATGAGCGCGCTCTTTCCCAAATTGCCGGATGGCGCGTTGCGAACATCATTACGTCTTTTGCCTGCCGCGCGAAGGTGCGCCCGCGTTGATCGTGGCAATTCTTCACGAGCGCATGGACCTCATCACACGACTGGGCAACCGCCTCGCCGAATAGCGGCTGCCCCTTTCGCCGCCCCCCGTCCATCACTGCATCGCCACCGGCACGCCGCCCTTGAGCACCGCGACCGGATGCTCCAGCGTCTTAACATCGGCGAGCGGGTCGCCCTTCACCGCGACGATATCGCCATAATGCCCCACCGTCAGCGATCCGACATCCTCGCTCCGCCCCAGCGCCTCGGCGGCGCTGGTGGTGGCGGCACGGATCGCCTGGATCGGGGTCATCCCCCATTCGACCATCTTGGCGAATTGCTTGCCGTTGTCGCCGTGCGGATAGACCCCGGCGTCGGTGCCGAACAGCATCTTCACCCCGGCGCGGACCGCGCGCTGGAAGGTCTGGCGCTGCTTGAGCCCGATCATGCGCTCCTTGTCGAGGCTCTCCTGCTCGGTGCCGTTCTTGGTCCCGGTCGCGAGGATATAATCGTCGTTGTAGATATCCATGTCGAACCAGGTCTTGTGCTGGATCGCGAGCTTGATCGCCTCGTCCGAGGCGAGGCTGCAATGTTCGATCGTGTCGATCCCCGCGAGGATCGCGGTTTTGATCCCCTCGTCGCCGTGCGCGTGGCTGGCGACTCGCATGTGGAGCATATGCGCCTCGTCGGCGATCGCCTTCATCTCTTCGAACGAGAGCTGCTGCCCGCCGACCGAATCGCCCAGCGAGAACACCCCGCCGGTGGCGCAGATCTTGATCACCTCGGCGCCATATTTGTGCAGCCAGCGCACCTTGGCGCGCGCCTCCTCGGGCGAATTGACCACCGACGGCTCCTTGCGGTCATAGCCCGGCGGCAGCGCGTTGTTGTCGCAATGCCCGCCGGTCGCGCCGATCGCATAGCCTGCCCCGGTGATGCGCGGCCCCGGCACCCAACCGCCGTCGATCGCTTCCTTGAGCCCGATATCCTGGAACCCGTCCGCGCCGACATTGCGCACCGAGGTGAAGCCCGCGCGCAATGTCTTGAGCGCATTGGCGACCCCCACCGCGCTCCAGAAACTGTCGGTATATTTGAGCGTCTGATAGCCGCCGACCTCGGCCAGCCCGGTGAGATGGACGTGCATGTCGATCAGGCCGGGGAGCAGGGTCACGTCGCCGAGATCGACCTGCTTCGCCCCGGCCGGCGCTTCGGGCTTGGACCCGCGCGTGCCGATCGCGGTGATGCGCCCGTCGGTGACGACGATTACCGGCTGGTCGACCAAGGCGCCTTTTTCGACATCGAGCATCCGCGCGGCGGTGACCACCGTGGTTTCGGCCATTGCCTGCCCCGCCGCCACCAGCCCGACGATCGCCAGCGCCGATGCCGCCGACGCGCGCGCCGCAGCCACCCATTTCCTCATTGCCCGATGCTCCCCCGATAATATGGTTGCAGCCATCATGGCGCGGCAATTCCGCGGAGGAAAGAGATCATGATGCCTGATTTGCCGATCGAGGGGGGCTGCCGCTGCGGCAAACTGCGTTTCCGCATCTCGGCGCGCCCGTTGCTGGCGATGGCCTGCCATTGCACGGGCTGCCAGAAGATGACGGCCAGTGCCTTTTCCACCTCGCTCGCGGTGCCGGAGGCGGGGTTCGCCGTGATCGCCGGGGAGCCGGTGATCGGGGGGATGCACGGCTATCCACACCATCATCATTGCGACTGGTGCAAGGGGTGGGTGTTTACCCGACTCGATCCGGCAATGGGCTTCGTCAACGTGCGTGCAACGCTGCTCGACGATCCGGCATGGTTCGCACCGTTCATCGAAAGCTATACCAGCGAGGCGCTGCCCTGGGCGCAGACTGGCGCGCGGCACCGTTTCGCGCGCTTCCCCGAGCCATCCGACTATCCCGCCCTGATTGCCGAATATCAGGCTCTATGGGGTCAGCCGAGCATCCCAAGATAGCTTTGCGGTGGCAGCGGCAGCGCGATCCGGGTGACGATCGCCGGCAGGCATACCACCGCCACCAGCGCCGCGCCGAGGCGGAATCGCCGGCGATCGAACGCCGGCCAGCCGATCACCAGCCCGATCGCCGCCGCGATCATCGCCCATAGATGATAGCGCAGGTCCGAGGCGATGCTCACCGCCGCGAAGCTCGCCTCCCCCGCGATCGCCGAGACGAACAGCGCACGCGCCAGCACCGCTTCCGCCGATCGGTTCCGGCGCAGCGCGACCAGCCCGGCGAGCGCGAGCCCGAACCACATGAACGGCCAACCGAGCGGTGTCTCGACGACATAACCCCCGACACGCTGCCACCCGCGCGCCACCGCGCCGGGCGAACCCAGCCCGAGGTCGTTGCGCTCGCTGTGCAGCGTCGGCGGCGCGCCGGGCCAGCGATATGGCACCAGCCAGCGCATCGTCGAATTGAGATGCGCCAGGCGATGCGCGGCATAAGCGAGCGGGTGGCTCAGCATCGCCCCGACCCACAATCGATAGAGCTGCGCGACCGGCATCCTGGCGAGCGGCGCGACGTCGGCGCCGCACGGACCCCCGTCGCTCAGCGGATCCCAGAAATAAGACTTCGCACAATTGAGCGCGACGATCCGCGCCACGCTCGTGGCCGGCAGGCCGACATCGGCGCCCGGCGCGCGCACCGCGATCCCCGCGAGATCGTAGAGCGGCTGGGTCCGCGTGACTCCGCTGTCGCGCGCGCCGAGCAATTGGTGATTGATGACCGGCGACAGCGCGAGCACCATCGCGACGCCGCCCGCCGCCACCGCCACGCGCGCGCGCCAGCCGAGCGGCACCAGCATCGCGACCAGCGGCGCGACCGCGAACACCGCATTGGCGCGCACCAGCACGGCATAGAGCGTGAGGACGCCCGCGGCGGCCCAGGCCAATACGCCGGGGTGCCCCACGATATCGCCCGCCCCCTCTTCACCGTTCGCCCTGAGCCTGTCGAAGGGCGGCCCCAGCTCTCGAACGGCAGGACGCCCTTCGACAGGCTCAGGGCGAACGGTGGAGGAATGCGCCGCAAGACCTAGCCACCCCG
>NZ_MKRR01000045.1:0-11508 GCF_001897045.1 Sphingomonas sp. 66-10 | reverse complement strand
GCGAGCAGCGCGAAGCCGAGCCAGTAGAGCGTCATCTGCACCACGAACAGCGGCGCCTGCCCCGGTGCGATCCACGCCAGCGCCGCCCACAGCCGCGCCATCGCCGGCGGGTGCCAGTCATCGTACCGCCCGGACCATATCTGCCGATATTGTACCAGCGTGTCGTACATCGCGAAGCCGGGGCGATAGACCGCGAGGGTCAGCGCCCAGCCCGCCAGCATCCCCCCGCTGACCGCCCGAACGGCGCGGTCGCGGGGGGATGAATCTGTCATGCAGCCGTCAGATGTGCAGCGCCCGGCCGTAAGCGGCCAGCACGCTTTCGTGCATCATTTCCGACAGCGTCGGATGCGGGAAGACGGTTTCGATCAGCTCTGCCTCGGTCGTTTCCAGCGTCTTGCCGATCGTATAGCCCTGGATCAGCTCGGTCACTTCGGCGCCGATCATATGCGCGCCGAGCAATTCGCCGGTCTTGGCGTCGAACACCGTCTTGATGAAGCCTTCGGGCTCGCCGAGCGCGATCGCCTTGCCGTTGCCGATGAACGGGAAATTGCCGACCTTCACCTCATAGCCCGCTTCCTTGGCCTTGGCCTCGGTCAGCCCGACGCTGGCGATCTGCGGGTGGCAATAGGTGCAGGCGGGGATGTTGCGCGGGTCCATCGCGTGCGGATGCTTCCCCGCGATCGCCTCGGCGGCGATCACCCCCTCGTGGCTTGCCTTGTGCGCCAGCCACGGCGGCGCGGTGATGTCGCCGATCGCCCACAGCCCGGGCACATTGGTGCGGCACGCCGCATCGGTCTTGAGGAAACCGCGCTCGTCCATTGCCACGCCGAGCTCCTTGAGCCCGATATTTTCGGTGTTGGGCACGATCCCCACCGCGACGATAACATGGCTGAACTCGCTGACGCTTTCCTTGCCGGCCTTGTCCTTCAGCGTCGCCTTGACGCCGTTCGCGCCGACATCCAGCTTGCTGATCCCCGCGCCGGTCAGGATCGTCATGCCCTGCTTCTTGAGCGCCTTTTCGAGGAACGCCGAGACATCGGCATCCTCGACCGGCACGACGCGGTCGAGCATCTCGACCACCGTCACCTCGGCGCCGAGATCGTTGTAGAAGCTGGCGAATTCGATCCCGATCGCCCCCGATCCGATCACCAGCAATTTCGTCGGCATCTCCGCCGGGGTCATTGCGTGGCGATAGGTCCAGATGCGCTTGCCGTCGGCCTTGGCGAAGGGCAGGTCGCGCGCGCGCGCGCCGGTCGCGACGATGATGTTCTTCGCGGCGAGCTCGGTCTTCTTGCCGTCCTTGTCGCTAACGGTCAGCTTGCCCGCGCCGGTCAGCTTGCCCTCGCCCATATGGACCGCGATCTTGTTCTTCTTCATCAGGTGCGTAACGCCCTGATTGAGCTGCTTCGCCACCCCGCGCGAGCGCTTCACCACCGCATCGAGATCGGCCGAGATCTTCTCCGCGACCAGCCCGTAATCCTTGGCGTGCTGCATCTGGTGGAACACCTCGGCCGAGCGCAGCAACGCCTTGGTCGGGATGCAGCCCCAGTTGAGGCAGATTCCGCCGAGCAATTCGCGCTCGACGATCGCGGTCTTGAGCCCGAGCTGCGCAGCACGGATCGCCGCGACATAGCCGCCGGGGCCCGAGCCGAGCACGATAAGGTCGTAGGTGTCAGCCATCAATCATCTCGCATCTGGCGGCCGCGCTTCCAGGCGCGGCGGATTTCGTAGAGGCTCATCGCCGCGACCGCGATCAGCGCCGCATAGCCGACCGCCCAGATCGTGTCCGCGCCCTGCGGATACGACCAGGCGGCGGCCCAGAACATCAGCCCGGTGGCGATCAGCCCCACGCAGAGGTGCAGCAGTTCGATGATCACCGCCCGGGTCATCGCATCATCTCAGGCGAGCATGCCCAGCGGGTTTTCGAGCAGCGCCTTGAACGCCTGCATCAGCTCCGCCCCGTCGGCGCCGTCGATCGCGCGGTGATCGAAGCTGCCGGTCGCCGACATCACCGTGGCGATGCCGAGCGCGTCGTCGATCACATAGGGGCGCTTCTCGCCCGCGCCGACCGCCATGATCATGCCCTGCGGCGGATTGATCACCGCCTCGAACTGCTTGATCCCGTACATGCCCATATTGCTGAGCGAGGCGGTGCCGCCGGTGAATTCCTCCGGCTTGAGCTTCTTGTCGCGCGCCCGCGCGGCGAGATCCTTCATCCGCGTCGAAATCGACGAGAGCGAGGCGCTGTCCGCCTCGGTGATCACCGGGGTGATCAGCCCTTCGGGGGTCGATACCGCGACCGAAATGTCGGCGCGGGCGAAGCTGATCAGCTGATCCGGCGTGAACATCACGTTGCACTTCGGCACCTGCACCAGCGCGACCGCGAGCGCCTTGATCATCAGATCGTTGACCGACAGCTTGACCCCACGCGCCTCGAGGCTGGCATTGAGCTCGCTGCGCAGCTTGAGCAATTTGTCGAGCCGCACGTCGACGGTGAGATAGATGTGCGGCACCTGCTGCTTCGATTCGGTCAGGCGGCGCGCGATCGTCTTGCGCATGTTGCTGAGCTTGGTCGCCTCATGCGGGATATCCGGCACGTGCGCCGGCGCGACCGGGGCAGCGGCGGCGGCCGGCGCGGCAGCACGCGCAGCCGGCGCCGCGCCGGGCTGAGCGCCCTCGACATCGGCCTTGACGATCCGCCCGTTCGGGCCGGAACCCGCGATCGCGCCCAAATCGACGCCCTTCTGCTCGGCGATGCGCCGCGCGAGCGGGCTCGCCTTCACCCGATCGCCCTCGGCGCGCGCGGGCGCCTTGGCGGCGGGGGCTGGCGCCGGCGCGGCGGCGGGCGCGGCTGCCTGCGGTGCGGCTTCGGGCTTGGGCGCTTCCGGCTTGGCGGTTTCCTGTTTCGGGGCGGCCGGCTTGGGCGCGGCAACCTCGCCCTCACCCGAGAGCAGCATGATCACTTCGCCGACCTTCACGCCATCGGCGCCTTCGGGGACGACGATCTTTTCGACCACACCCTCGTCGACCGCCTCGAATTCCATCGTCGCCTTGTCGGTTTCGATCTCGGCCATCAGGTCGCCGGCCTTCACCGTGTCGCCTTCTTTCACCAGCCACTTGGCGAGCGTGCCCTCTTCCATCGTCGGCGAGAGCGCGGGCATCTTGATCTCGATCGGCATTCAATTCCCCGGGGAGAGGTGAGTAGTCTCCCCGTCTCTCGCGCCCCGCCCTTGCGCGGTCAAGCCCGCAGGCCGATAACCAAGCCGATTAGGGGGCATTACTGATGCGGATCTATCTGACCGTGATCGACGATACGCCGGAGGCGGAAATCGCGTTGCGTTTCGCCGCGCGCCGTGCGGTCAAGACAGGGGGTGGAGTCGAGATTCTCGCGCTGATCCCGCCGCAGGAATTCATCGCTTTCGGCGGCGTCCAGGCGACGATCGAGGAGGAAGCGCGGCTCCACGCCGAGGGGCTGGTCGCGCGCGCCGCCGGCACGCTGATCGAGGAGGCCGGGCTGCGCCCCTCGCTGACCGTGCGGCAGGGCGACGGGCCGAAGGTGATCCGCGAGATGATCGCCGCCAATCCCGATATCGCCGCCTTGGTGCTGGGCGCGGCGACCAACGGCACGCCCGGCCCGCTCATCGCGCATTTCACCGGCGATCTGAGCGCGATGCCGGTGCCACTGATGATCGTCCCGGGCAATCTCGACCGCGCCGCGATCGACCGGCTGAGCTGAGCGGCGGCACACCCCGCTTCCCGTCATTGCCGCCTTCACGGCAATGACAGAGAATTTCCTTTCCGAACGACCCCGAGGATTCATGAATCGCACGCTGCTCCCCCTCACCGCGCTCCTGCTCGCCACCCCCGCCGCCGCGCGCGAAGCGCCCTCGCCCGAGAAGCTGCGCGCCTCGGTGGAAAAGCTCGTCAGCTTCGGCACGCGCCACTCGCTCTCCTCCGCCACCGATCCGAAGCGCGGGATCGGCGCGGCGCGCAACTGGGTCGCGGCGGAATTCGCGAGCCTGTCGAAACAATGCGGCGGGTGCATTTCGGTCGAGCGGCTGTCGCGACGCTTCACCGGCCCGCGCGCGCGCGACGGGGTGGTGATCGAGGATGTGCTCGGCATCCAGAAGGGCAGCGATCCCAACCGCTTCGTCATTGTCGGCGGGCATATCGACAGCCGCGTGTCGAACGTGATGGACATCACCTCGGACGCCCCCGGCGCCAATGACGATGCCTCGGGCGTCGCGCTGGTGCTCGAAGCGGCACGGATCTTGTCGAAGGAGAAGTTCGCCGCCAATATCGTCTATGTCGCCTTCTCCGGCGAGGAGCAGGGATTGTGGGGCGCGACCCTGCTCGCCGAGACCGCCAAGGCGCGCGGCTGGCAGGTCGACGCGATGCTCAACAACGATATCGTCGGCAATTCGATCGGACAGGGCGGGGTCAGGGCGGGCGATTATGTCCGCGTCTTTTCGGAAGGGATCCGCACCAGCGAGACGCTTGCCGAACAGGTCGAACGCCGCGCGATCGGCGGCGAGGACGACGGCCCGAGTCGCGCGCTGGCCAAGACGATCCACGGCATCGCGCAGGCGCTGCCCGGCGATTTCGCCGCCTTCGTCGATCGCCGGCCCGACCGGTTCGGCCGCGGCGGCGACCACGAGCCCTTCCTGCGCGAAGGCTATCCCGCGGTGCGCTTTACCGTCGCGGCGGAGAATTGGGATCGCCAGCACCAGGATCTGCGCACCGAGAACGGCATCGTCTATGGCGATACGATCGAGGGGATGGACTTCGCCTATCTGTCGAAGGTCACCGCGATCAACGTCGCGACGCTGGCGCGGCTCGCGGCGGCGCCCGCCGCCCCCGCCGGGGTGTCGATCGCCGGGGCGCTCGGCCGCGACACCAATGTCAAATGGAGCGCGGCGCCCGGCGCGACCGGCTATCGCCTCCACTGGCGGCGCGCCGATCAACAGGATTGGAGCGACCAGCGCGAGGTCGCGGGCGGCGTCACGACGGCGGTGCTGAAGGACGTGCCGGTCGACGACCATTTCGTCGGCGTCTCGGCGATCGGCGCGAACGGCGCGGAAAGCCTGATCAGCTTCGCCGGACGCGCGGCGGCGAAGTGACGGCCGCCGGCGGCACCTGCGCCGCCTATCTCGCGCGACGCCGCGGCTTGCGCCGCGGCATCGGCTTCGGCACCGGATAGGAACGCGCGGTCTGGGTGCTGACGGTCGCGCCGGAACGGTCGCGATAGTAATCGGCGTTGACGTCATAGCCCGGCGCGGTGCTGCTCGTCGTCACCGTCGCGCCGTCGGGAGCGTGCCTCACCACCGGTGGCGGGAGCGGCGTCGAGCGCAGCGGCGGCGCGTCGTCCTCGCGATCCAGCGGCACCGCGACGACCACCCCGCCGGGCACCCGATCGCCGCGCTGGGCGATCGCGGCGCCCTCGACGGCGACCAGCCCGAGCATCGCAGCCGACAATATCAACCAGCGCATCTCGCTCCCCCCCGCAACCCGCGCACGACAAATAGCAGCGATCCGACTCAGGCGATACGATCGGCGATCAGCGCGACCAGCGCCTCGCACCCCGCGGCGTCATCGGCATCGAACCGCCCGACCGACGGGCTGTCGAGATCGAGCACCCCCACCAGCCGCCCGTCCGCCGCGACGACCGGCACGACCAGCTCCGACGCGCTCGCCGCATCGCACGCGATATGCCCGGCGAAGGCGTGGACGTCGGCGACCAATTGCGTCTGCCGGCTCGCCGCCGCGGCGCCGCACACCCCCTTGCCCAGCGGGATGCGGATGCACGCCGGCTTGCCCTGGAACGGCCCGAGCACCAGTTCACCCCCGACCATGCGGTAGAAGCCGGCCCAATTGAGATCGGGCAGATATTGCCACAACAGCGCGGCGGCATTGGCCATATTGGCGATCGCATCGGGCTCGTCGGCGGTCAGCGCGTCGAGCGCCCAGCCAGTTCGCGGTAGAGATCGGCCTTCGAGCCGGCGGCGATATCGAATTGGTACATGGGTGCGCTCTACGTCATTCCCGCGAAGGCGGGAATGAACAAGAAATTGGGGCCTCCAAACTATCCCCGTCACGCCGGGCGCGACCCGGCATCGAGAGTCACAAGCGATATCGCCCTCGGCTCTGGATGCCGGGTCGAGCCTGGCATGACGAACGGAGAACCGCTCGTCACTCGCGTGAACTTCGTGAACTTTGCCGCTCAGTCCAGCTGCACCTTGCCGCGTCCGGCCTTGACCACGCTGCGCCCCTTCTTGGCGTCGACGCGGCGTGCCTTGGCGGCGCGCGACGGCTTGGTCTTCACCCGCCGCGCCTCGCGCTCCTCGGCGCGCGCGAGCAAGTCGGCGAGCCGTTCGCGCGCATCGGCGCGATTGGCCTCCTGCGTGCGATAGCGCCGCGCGGTGAGCACCAGCACTCCGCTCGCGCCGAGCCGCGATCCCGCGAGCAGCTTCAGCCGCCGGAACGTTTCGGGATGTAGCCCGAGCCGATAGACGTTGACGCGCAGCTGGCAGGCGGTGGCGACCTTGTTGACATTCTGCCCGCCCGGCCCCGTCGCGGCGAGGAAGCGCTCCTCGATCGCATCCTCGGGCACGACGATCTCAGGCATCCGGGTCACCGAATCCGATTTTGGCGAATCGCTCGGGCCAGGGCGCGACCGCCGCGACATCCTCTTTCCCCGCGCGCGGCACGATCAGCTCGGCGGCGTGGAGCATCATCCCCGCCGGATGCGCCGTGCCATAGACGGGGTCGCCGACCACCGCATGTCCCAGCCCTTCGAGCGCATGAACGCGGATCTGGTGGGTGCGCCCGGTCGCGGGGCGGAATTCGACCAGCCCCAGCCCGTCGCGCGCCGCGATCAGCCGCCACGCGGTGCGCGCCGCCTTGCCCTTTTTGGCGTCGCCGGTCATCCACCAGCCGCGCTCGCGGGTCGAGACCTTGGCGAGCGGCAAATCGATCTCGCCGCTCTCGCCCGCCGGCACGCCGTCGAGCACTGCAAGATACCGTTTCTGCACCGCGCCGCTTTCGAACGCCTGCTGGAAGCGCGCATGCGCCTTGGGGTTGCGCGACAGCAAAAGGCAGCCGCTGGTATCGCGATCGAGCCGATGCACCGGCTGCGGCCAGCGCTTGAACCCGAAGGTCAGGCTGTTGAGATGGTTTTCGAGGCTGATCGCGCCGTCGCGCGGCCGATCGACCGGCAAGCCCGCCGGCTTGTCGATCACCAAGGCCTCGCCATCGAGGAACAGCACTTTCTCGCCCAACATGCCCCGCCCTTGCCACCGACCACGCTTCGAGGCCAGAGGAAGCGACATGATGCTGCGCAGCCTTTTCCTGATATCGCTCCTCATCGCCGCGCCGGTCGAAGCGCAGGTGTGCGGCGGGGCGAGCGCCCTGGTCGCCGCCGACGGGCGGGCGTTGGGGCATCTGCCCTATGGCGACGCCGCCGACCGCGATCTGGTGACCGCCCCGCCGGGGGTGGCGATCATTGGCACCTGCCGGCTGCGCCCCGAGGCGATGGCCGCGCTCGAACGCCTGCTCACCGCGGCGGCGGGCGACCCGGCGGTGCAGGGGCGGCTCTATGCCTTGTCGTGCCACCGGTCGCTCGAATCGCAGGAGGCGACCTTCTGCAAGCCCCGCGCCGAGGCGACCGACGGCGATCGCTCGATTTCGGTCGCGCCGCCGGGGCATAGCGAGCACGGCACCGGCTATGCGCTCGATTTCACCGTCCGCCCGGCCGACGGCTGCCGCGACGCCGAAGGCTGCATGGCCGCCAAGCCCGCCTTCCGCTGGCTGCGCGAGAACGCGCCGCGCTTCGGCTTCGAAATGTCCTTCCCGCCGAGCAATATCCAGCGCGTGAAATGGGAGCCGTGGCACTGGCGCTGGGTCGGCACCAGCGCGAGCGAGCCGGGCGCCGCGCGGGCGCGCTTCCTGTTCGCCCGCGCACGGCGCGATTTCCCCGCTGATCCGGCGATCCCCGATCAGGTCGCCGCCGGGGCGAAAGCCACCGTGACCGAGCAGGCGCCGGGTCAGTCGAAGGAATAAGCGTCCATCGCCAGCACGCCATAAGTGTAGCTGTGGTGGAGCCGGATCGCCTTGGCTCCCGCGCCGCCCGCGCCGAGCGCCGTGTAGAGCGGCAGCAGGTGATCGGGGGTCGGGTGATTGCGCCGCCCCTCGGGCGCGATCTCGATCGCGTCGAGCACCGCGCGCGTGTCGCCCGCGGTCAACCGCGCGTGCATCCACTCGGCGAAGGCGCTGACCCATTCGGGGGTCGGCGCGTCGACCGTGCGGCGCGCGGCGAACACCTCGCGCAGATTGTGCGTCATGCTGCCCGATCCGATCACCAGCACATTGTCCGCGCGCAGCGGCGCGAGCGCCGTGCCGATGCGATGATGCCAATCGGGGTTGTGTTCGCTGCTGATCGAAAGCTGGACGACCGGAATATCCGCCGCCGGCCAGCCGAGCAGCAACGGCACCCACGCGCCGTGATCGAACCCGCGCGTCGGATCGGCACGGACCGGCACGCCTGAGTCGGCAACCAGCGTCGCGACCCGCGCGGCGAGATCGGGCGCGCCGGGTGCCGGATAGTCGAGCCGATAGAGCGCCTCGGGGAATCCGCCGAAATCGTGGATCGTCCCCGGGTGTGCCGCGGTCGTCACCACCGCGCCGGGCATATCGTGATGCGCCGAGACGACGAGGATCGCCGCCGGGCGCTTTAGCATGTCGCCCAGCCCGCTGAGGAAGTCGCGCGCCGCGCCCGGCTCGGCGACGATCATCGGCGAGCCGTGCGACACGAACAATGCGGGCTGGGTGGTCATGATCTTAGAGTCCTTTGGAAAATGCGGTTTCAGCGCATTTCCAGACAACCTTACGCCTTCAGCTTCGCCGCTGTCTCGGCGATGCGGCGGCCCTGATAGCGTGCGCCGTCGAGTTCCTCCGCGCTCGGCTGGCGGCTGCCGTCGCCGCCCGCGATCGTCGTCGCGCCATAAGGCGCGCCGCCGCGGACCTTGTCGACGCCCATCTGCTCGGTGAAGCCGTAATCGAGCCCGACGATCGTCATGCCGTGGTGCAGCAGGTTGGTGATGATCGAGAACAGGGTGGTTTCCTGCCCGCCGTGCTGCGAAGCGCTCGACGTGAAGGCGCCGCCAACCTTGCCGACGAGCCCGCCGCGCATCCACAAGCCGCCCGCGGTATCCCAGAATGCCGCCATCTGGCTCGGCATCCGCCCGAAACGGGTCGGCGCGCCGACGATCACCGCGTCGTAATCGCCCATCGCATCGGGGCCTTCGATCACCGGATGCGCGGTATCGGTCTTGAAGCCGGCGGCCTTCACCACCTCGGCGGGCGCGGTTTCGGGGACGCGGCGGATATCCACCTCGGCCCCGGCCGAACGCGCGCCTTCCGCCATCGCGTCGGCCATCTGCTCGATATGGCCGTAGGACGAATAATAAAGCACCAGAACCTTGGTCATCGTGTCAGCTCCATTTGAAGAAAGGGGGTGCCGCCCGGCGGGGGGAAGACCGGGCGGCTGGGGGGACAGGTCAGTTCGAATCGACCATCACGAGCTCGGCATCTTCCTGCGCCGCGATCGTGAAGCGCCGCCCGCCCGACAGCGCCGCGCCGTCGCGCGCCGCGAAGGGCTCGCCGTTGATCGTGATCCGCCCGGTGGCGGGGACGAGATAGCCGTGGCGCCCGGCGCCGAGATCATAGTCGAGCGATTCGCCCGCCTTGAGCGTCGCGCCCAGCACGCGCGCATCGGCGCGGATCGGCAGCGCGTCGCCGTCGTCGCCGAAGCCGCTCGCCAGCGTGACGAACCGGCCCGAGCGATCGCCTTTCGGGAAGGGCTTGGCGCCCCAGCTTGGGTTGCCGCCCGGCTGGCGCGGCAGGATCCAGATCTGGAACAGGGTCGTCGCCTCGTCTTCCAGATTATATTCGGCGTGGCGGACGCCCGAACCGGCGCTCATCACCTGGACGTCGCCGGCGGCGGTGCGTCCGCGATTGCCCAGCGAATCCTGGTGCGTGATCGCCCCGCTGCGAACGTAGGTGATGATCTCCATGTCGCGATGCGGATGCGGCGGGAAACCGCTCTGCGGCGCGATCGTATCGTCGTTCCATACAAGGATCGCGCCCCATCCCATCCGCGCCGGATCGTCGTAATCGGCGAAGGAGAAATGATGATGCGCGTCGAGCCAGCCGTGATCGGCGTGGCCGAGGCTGTCGAACGCGCGGCGCTCGATGCCGGAATGGGTCAGGATGTCGGTCATCAGAACCTCCATTGCTTGACCCGAACATAGGTTGGCGCGATCAACGCGAAAACGGAAACGTTCGAAACGAATCGTTTCCCGATAGGGGTGATTCATGCGACTGCCGGACCTCGAAGCCTGGGCGACCTTCGCCACCGTGGCGGATCACAGTTCGTTCAGCGCCGCCGCCACCGCGATGGGGGTTTCCAAGGCGACCGTGTCCAAGGCGGTGGCGCGGCTCGAAGCGTCGCTCGGCCAGTCGCTGTTCCACCGCACCTCGCGCCGGCTGACGCTGACCGAGGCGGGCAAGCCGCTCGCCGAACGCGCGCAGCGCATGTTGGCGGAAGCGGTGGCGGCGGAGGAGGCGGCGCACGATGCCGCCTCGGCCCCCGCGGGCCGGCTGCGCGTCGCCGCGCCGATGACCTTCGGGGTCACGCATGTCGCGCCGCTGATCGCCGAATTTCTCGCCGCGCATCCCGCGATCGAGATCGAGCTCGCTTTGTCCGACGCGCGGGTCGATATCGTCGCCGAGGGGTTCGATGTCGCGCTGCGCATCGCCGAATTGCCCGATAGTTCGCTGCGGGCGCGGCGGCTGCGCAGCGTCGCCTCGCATATCGTCGCCGCGCCGGCCTATCTCGAACGCTACGGCACCCCGCGCCACCCGGGCGAATTGGGCGACCACCGCCTTCTCGGCTACACCAACGTCACCGGCCCCTGGCGCTTCCGCGGGCCGGGCGGGGCGGAGGTCGCGGTGCGCGCGAGCGGGCCGCTTGCCGCCAACAGCGGCGATTCGCTGATGCCGGCGCTGATCGCCGGGCTCGGCATCGCGCGCCTGCCCGATTTCATCCTCGGCGACGCGCTCAACGACGGGCGGCTGACCGAGATTCTCCCCGAATGGCGCCCCGCCCCGGTCGGGCTGCATTTGCTCACCCCGCCCAGCCCGTTGCGTCCCGCGCGGGTCGAGGCGCTGATCGCATTCCTTTCGGAACGATTGCACGACTGACGTACTTGATCCGTCACATTGCGGGTCTATGAGCCGCGCGGTCGAGCCAATTCCGACTCGATGCACGAAAGCAGGAACCGATGCCCCGATCCAGCCCCCAGCCGGGCGACGGAGACAGTAGAAGCCGCGCTTCGCTGTTCCCGAACGCCCCCTGCCCGGCGGCAGGATCGCAGCAATCGGCCTAGGTCACAAACTCATAAACGGGCTACCCATTTGATCGCGGGCGTGATTCAAGCTCTGAAAGGAGAT
>NZ_MKRR01000044.1:40420-48817 GCF_001897045.1 Sphingomonas sp. 66-10 | reverse complement strand
TCAAAACCGGCCATGGATACCTCGACCCGCTTGATCAACATCACAGATGCTCCCTTGGTCAAGGGAGGGGAGAAGGAAGAAGCGATCGGCCGCGCCTCACTTCCACGTCGCGCCCAGCAGCCGCCGGAAATTCCCTCCGAGCACCGCGCGCACATCGGCGTCGCTATAGCCGCGGCGCACCAGTTCCTCGGTGAGATTGTAGATCTTGAGTGGGCCGCTGAACGCCTCGATATCGATCTTGTCGCGGAACGCGTAGCTGCCCTTATACCCCGCCTTGAGCGCGGCATATTGATCGGGCGCCATCTTGTCATAGCCGTAGAGATCGGCGTCGGTGCCGATCCCGACATGATCGATCCCGATCAGCTTGCGGACGTGATCGATATGGTCGGCGACATTGGCGATCGTCGTCGGTTCCTGCCCGCTGACGAAATTGCGCACCCCGGTGATCCCCATCACCCCGCCCTTGGCGCCGAGCGCCTTGATCGCCTCGTCGGTCTTGGTGCGGGGGTGGTTGTTGATCGCGCGGCAATTGCTGTGGGTGATCGCGATCGGCACCGGCGATACCGCGATCGCGTCGAGCGTCGTGCGATCGCCGCAATGCGAGGTATCGACCAGCATCCCGGCGGCGTTCATCGCCTTGACGACCTCCACGCCATAATCGCTGAGCCCGCCGTCGACCCGGTCGGTGCAGCCCGATCCGATCAGATTTTGCGTATTATAGGTGAGCTGCGACACGCGCTGGCCGAGATTATAGAAGCGCGCGACATCCTTGGCGGTGCGGAAGTGATCCGAATCCTGCAGCCCCATCATCACCGCGGCCTTGCCCTGGCGCTTGGCGCGATCGATGTCGGCGGCGTCGCGGACGAGCGTGAACACCTCGTCATTATGTCCGACGAACGCGCTCCACCCGGCGAGGAATTCGAGCACCAGCGCAAAGGCATCGGGGCCGCCGACGCCGACCGAATTGTGGAAGGCGGTGATCCCGCTCGCGCGGAAGTCGGCGATCTGCGCCTCGGACAATTTGGCCGCGACGGTCTCGGGGCGGAAATCGAGCGACAGCGGGCCGAGCATGTCGATAACGAGCGAGCTCTTGACCAGATCGACGACGCGCTTGGCATAAGTGCGCGTCGACGCGGCGTGGACGCGATACATGCCGGTGTTGAGCATCGGGAAGGCGACGAGCGTCGATGCCGTCGCCATGCCGCCGATCATCGCCCGGCGCGTCACGCGGGTCTTGTCCATCTTATTCACTCCCTTGTTTGGCGGATTGCGGCTTCAGATGCGCGTCGAGGAAGCGCACCATCGCGCGATCGGCGCGCAGCCAGGTGTCGTGGCGCAGGAAGCCGTGGATCTCGTTGGGGAAGATCAGCTCCTCGAACGGCGCGTTCTGCGCCGCCAGCCGCCGCGCGAGATCGACCGTCTGGTTGAACGGCACGTTGCGATCGTCGTCGCCGTGGATCAGCAGCACCGGCGAGCGCCAGCCGGGCAGCGCCGCCTCGGGCGAGCTGTCGAACGCGGTGCGCAGCGCCTCGGCGTGGTCGCCCTGTTCGTAGCGTTTCGGCGCGGCGAACCCGAACATCGACCAGTCGTGGACGCCGTGGAAATCGACCCCGGCCTTGAAGATGTCGCTGTTGCGCGCCAGTGCATGTGCGGTGAGCAGCCCGCCATAGGAGCCGCCCCAGATCCCGATCCGTGCCGCGTCCACCGCGGGGAGCGACTGGAGATAGCGTGCGCCCGCGACGACATCCTGATATTCCGCATTGCCCGCCGCGCCGGCCTTCGCCGGATGCTGGAAATCGCGGCCATAGCCGATCCCGAGCCGATAGTTCACCGACAGCACGACATAGCCGCGCGATGCGAGATATTGGTTCATCGCATAGCTGTGGGTGTAATAATCCATATAGGACCAGCCGAGCAGCATCTGGCGCGGCGGCCCGCCGTGGACGAAGATCAGCGCGGGATGCTTGCCCCCGCCGCCCTGCGGGGTGAACAACTGGCCGTGGATCGTGAGGCCGTCGGGCGCGGCGAAGGTGACCGGGGTGGGGACGACCAGCCGGTCCGACGGATAGGATGCGGCGGTCGCGGGCAGCACGCGCCCGCCGCGGCCGTCCGCCTCCGCCAGCGTCACGCGTGGCGGCTCGCTCGTCGTTGCGGCGATATAGGCGAGCTTGCCGCCGGCGAGCGGGGTCGGCGTCCATTCGAGCCCCTTGCCGCCGCTCAGCGCGACCGGCGCCGCCCGATCGACCGGGACGCGATAGAGGTGGCGGCGATCGATATCCCCCGCCGCGCCGCCGGTATTGGCGCTGTAGAGCAGGCTCGCGCGATCGGGCGCCATCGTGACATGTTCGACGATGAACTCGCCCGGGGTCAGCAGCACCGGCTCGCCGCCGGTCGCGGCGAGCGAGTAGAGATGCGCCCAGCCGTCCATTTCGGCGCGGAAGGTCAGCCGGTCGCCCGCGCCCCATTTGAGGTACAGCCCGCCCGGCACCTGCGGATAGGAGCCGCGCAACGTATTCGGGCTCTGCCACACGCGCTTCGCGGTGCTGCCGTCGGCGGCGGCGACCCATAAGGAGAAGGGGTTGGGCTTGGCGACGAGCGGCGATTCGAGGATGCTCACATCCCCCGCGCGCCGCGCGAAGGCGATGCTTTTCCCGTCGGGCGACCAGGTGGGGGAATCGTCGATCGCGGTCGCCGGCGCGAGCCACACGATCGGCCGGTCGGGGCCGTCATAGACGCCGATGAAGCTGTGATCGCCGCGATCCGACACGAAGGCGAGGCGCTTGCCGTCGGGCGACCAGGCGATCTCCTCGATCTTCCCGCGATCGTAGAACAGCTTCTGCGGCTTGTCCGTGCCGTCCGCGCCGACCGTCCACACCTGATTGTCACGCAGAAAGGCGATCCGCCCCGACGCCGACACCTTCGGCCCTTCGCCGTCGGCGACCTTGACCGGCGCGCCGCCGTCGACCGACGCCCAGATCTCGATCGACGGCTGGGTGACGACCGAAGCCGGGTTGGCGGCGGGAAGCCCGTCCGCAAAAGGATTATGCTCGACCGCGCCGTGCGTCCACGCCAGCACGCGTCCGTCGGGCGAGAAAGCGAGATCGGACAATTCCTGCCCGTCGTCGTCGGTGCCGTTGGTCAGCCGCCGCGGGCGGTAATCGGGCGCGGTCGCATACCAGATGTTGCGGCGCCCCTGATGCAATTCGGTCCAGGCGATGCGATCCGCGGCGGTCGGCGCGGCCAGTTCCCCGACGAACGTATAGGAGAGAAACGCTTCGAGCGGGGCCGGCGACTGCGCGAGCACCGGAACCGTGATCGACAGTCCCGCGACGGCCGCGAGCATCAACGAGCGCTTCAACTTCATGCGACTTATCCCCTCTTCATTCCGCCGGGGCGGACCCGGAATCGAAAAGCTGGCTCGACTCAATGGGTCGATTGTCCGATGGGAACGCTATTGTCCTGATTGAGACTCGTCAATCGCAGATCAGGACAAGGGGGAGGGCGGCCACATCTCCGTCACCCCGGCTCAAGGCCGGGTGACGGTGGGGTAAAGGGGACGGACCTTGGGAATGTCGTCCGTCCCTCGACTTGCAAAATTTTCCAAACAGGCTTGAAAAGTCCTGATAGGGCAAATAGTGCCCGATCATCTGAAGGAGAGGGTGCTCGCGCCCGGGGGCAAGGCCGGCGATATGCGGCCGCGCTCCCCCGAACGTCGCTCCTCCGCAACACCGCAACGGGAGTGTTCCGCATGGCCAAATTGTCGCTGGATGTTCAGGTCGAGCGCCTGCCCTACAAGGCCGCCTTCCGCATCTCGGGCTATGTGTTCGACGGCGTGAATTGCGTCATCGCGACGTTGAGCGACGGCACGCATCGCGGCCGCGGCGAGGCCAATGGCATCTATTATATGGGCGACGACGTGCCGCATATGCTCGCCGCGCTGGAGCATGCGCGCGCCGATATCGAGGCCGGGGCGGATCGCGCCGCGCTGCGCGAGATCATGCCGGCGGGCGGCGCGCGCAATGCGGTCGATGCCGCCTTGTGGGAATTGGAGGCGCAGCGCAGCGGGCTTCCGGTGTGGAAGCTTGCCGGGCTGCCCGAGGCGAAACCGGTGGTCACCACCTTCACGCTCGGCGCCGACGATCCCGCGCTGATGGCGGCGAGCGCGGTCGCGTTCGGCCCGGTCAAGGCGATCAAGATCAAGCTGACCGGCGATCTCGATCTCGATATCGCGCGCGTCCGGGCGGTTCGCGCCGCGCGGCCCGACGTGTGGCTGGGGGTGGACGGCAATCAGGGGTTCAAGATCGCCGATCTCGATGCGCTCGCGGCGGCGATGGTCACCGAAAAGGTGTCGCTGATCGAACAGCCGCTCGCGCGCGGGCGTGAGGCGGATCTCGACGGCTATCGCTCGCCGGTCCCGATCGCGGCCGACGAAAGCGCGCTGACCCTGGCCGACGTGCCGGGACTGGAGGGGCGGTTCCAGGTCGTCAACATCAAGCTCGACAAGTGCGGCGGGCTGACCGAGGGGCTGATGATCGCCCGCGCCGCGCGCGACATCGGGCTCGACGTGATGGTCGGCAATATGGGCGGGTCCTCGCTCAGCATGGCGCCGAGCCTCGTGCTCGGCCAGCTTTGCGATATCTGCGATCTCGACGGGCCGATCTTCCTCAAGGAGGATCGCAATCCGGGGATCGTCTATCAGGACGGCACCGCCTGGTGCGACGAGCGGGTGTGGGGCGCGGAGTCACGGGTCGCCGCATGACCGAGATGCGGCAGGCGGGTGAGGGGGAGGCGACGTGGTTCGGTCAGCCGCGCGGGCTGACGATCCTGTTCCTCACCAACATGTGGGAGCAATTCTCCTATTTCGGCATGCGCGCGCTGCTGGTCTATTACATGACCCGGCAGTTGCTGTTCACCCAGCCGCATTCCTCCTTCGTTTACGGCGCCTATACCGCCTGCGCCTATTTCACCCCGATCGTCGGCGGGGTGATCGCGGATCGCTATCTGGGCAAACGGCGTGCAGTGATCGTCGGCGCGAGCATCATGGCGCTCGGCCATTTCCTGATGGCGTTCGAGGCGATGTTCTACATCGCGCTCGCGACGATCGCGCTGGGCAACGGCTTCTTCCTGCCCAGCCTGCCGAGCCAGATCAACGGCCTCTACCGCGGGGACGATCCGCGGCGCGGCTGGGCCTATAATGTCTATTATGTCGGCATCAACATCGGCGGGTTTCTCGCGCCATTGATCTGCGGCACGCTCGGCGAGCTTTACGGCTGGCATTACGGCTTCGGCGCGGCCGGCGTCGGGATGCTCGCCGGGTTGCTGATCTATCTCGGCGGGCAGCAATATCTGCCTGCGGATGTTCGCGCGAAAGACGCGGCGCCCGCCCCGGTCGATGAAAGCGGACCCTCGGGCCGTCGATTGGTCCTGGTGCTCGGCGCGGTCGGGCTCGCGGTCACGGTGTTTCGCGGCGCTTACGAACAGGTCGGCAATACCGTTGCCTTGTGGGCGGAAAGCGGCGTCGATCGCCGGCTGGGCGGTCTGTCGATCCCGATGACCTGGTTTCAATCGCTCAATCCGTTGCTGGTCATGCTGCTGACCCCGATCCTGCTCGCGGTGTGGCGGCGTCGCGCGGCGGCTGGATATGATGCCCCGCCGGCGCGGCGGATGGCGCTTGGCGCGCTGATCGTCGGCGGCGCCTATTTCCTGCTCGCGGCGGTGACGTGGTTCGCGGGGGACATGAAGGCGAGCTGTGGCTCGCGCTGTTCTTCCTGATCTTCACGATCGGCGAATTGTTCGTGCTGCCGATCGGTCTCGGTCTCTTCGCCCGCCTAGCCCCCGCCAAGCTGGGGGCGACCACCGTCGCCGCCTGGTATCTTGCGATCTTCAGCGGCAGCCTGTTCGCCGGATTGGTCGGCGGACTGTGGAGCCTGCTCGATCGCAGCAGCTATTTCGCGCTGCTCGCCGTGATCGCGACGGTGGCGGCGGGGCTGCTCCGGCTGCTCGATCAGCCGATCCGGCGGATCGATTTGTCTCAATCAGAAAATTAAGTTGAAATTTTTCTAATTAGGATCATGATGCCTGTATAGAGCATCACTCGGACAAGGAATATGACGATTCTACACCAGGCCATCACCGCTGGCGCGCTGTCGCTGCCGCAGCCCTATCTGCTGTTTCTGGGGGATGCGGCCGAGCGCGGGTACGCCAAGACCGCGCTTGGCCTGGCCGATTGGGCGGGGGATCGCTGCGTCGGCGAATTCGTCCTGCCGGAATGCGCCGTCACCACCGGCCTCGCCCGGATGACGCCTGCCGAGGCTCATGCGCGCGGTGCGCGATCGTTGCTGATCGGGGTCGCCAATATCGGCGGGGTCATCCCCGAGCGCTGGCTCGGCGCGCTGGTCGAGGCGCTCGAAGCGGGGCTCGATCTGGTCAGCGGGCTCCACGAGCGGCTGAGCGATATCCCGGTGCTGGCGAAGGAAGCCGCGCGGCTCGGCCGCCAGCTGATCGACGTGCGCAGCCCGCCGCCGGGCATCCCGACCGGCTCGGGGCGCAAGCGCAGCGGCAAGCGGCTGCTGACGGTCGGCACCGATTGCGCGCTCGGCAAGAAATATACCGCGCTCGCGCTCGCCGAGGGGATCAAGGCGCGCGGTGTCGCCGCCGATTTCCGCGCGAGCGGCCAGACCGGGATTATGATCGCCGGCGCGGGCATGCCGATGGACGCGGTGGTGTCCGATTTCCTCGCCGGTGCGGCCGAATTGCTCAGCCCCGATGCGGCGGACGATCATTGGGACGTGATCGAGGGGCAGGGCTCGCTGTTCCACCCGGCCTATGCCGCGGTGTCGCTCGGCCTGCTCCACGGCAGCCAACCCGATGTGTTCGTCGTCTGCCATTTGCCGGGGCGCGAGACGATCATGGGGATGCCGCAATTCCCTATTCCTTCGATCCGTGCGGTGATCGATCAGACGATCGCGCTTGGCAGCCTGACCAATCCGGCGATCCGCTGCGCCGGCATCAGCCTCAACACCGCTGCGCTGGATGCCGCAGCGGCCGAGGCCGAGATTGCCGCGCTCGCAGAGGCTTACGGCCTGCCGGTGGCCGATCCGGTGCGCGGCGGACCGGCGCTGGAGCGGCTGATCGATTCCTGCCTGGCATAACAACGGGACAGCTCGCATGAAGCGCATCCTCACCGCCGTTATCCTCGCCTCGGTCGCGTTTCCGGTCGCGGCGCTCGCGGCGCCGCCTGAGGGGTTCGAGGCGCGGGTCGAGGCGCTGCGCCGTGCGACCGGGGTGCCCGGCATGGGGGTGGCGATCGTCGAAAACGGCGCGCCGGTGCTGGTGAAGGGCTTCGGTGAGAAGCGGATCGGGTCGGG
Source organism: Sphingomonas sp. 66-10 (assembly GCF_001897045.1). Taxonomy (NCBI): domain Bacteria; kingdom Pseudomonadati; phylum Pseudomonadota; class Alphaproteobacteria; order Sphingomonadales; family Sphingomonadaceae; genus Sphingomonas; species Sphingomonas sp. 66-10. The sequence goes on along the minus strand of NZ_MKRR01000044.1, from coordinate 41,450 downwards.
TGAGGCGGTCACCGCGCACACGATCTTCCCGTTCGGGACGACCGGGAAGGCATTCACCGCGGCGGCGCTCGCCTTGCTGGTCGATCAGGGCAAGATCGGCTGGGACGATCGCGTGATCGATCATCTCCCCGATTTCCGCATGTGGGACGCCTGGGTCACGCGCGAGATCACGATCCGCGATCTGCTGGTGCATCGTTCCGGGCTCGGGCTCGGCGCGGGCGATCTGCTGTTCGTGCCGCGCAGCCAATTGTCACGCGCGGAGACGGTGCGGCGGCTGCGCTACCTCAAGCCGGTGACGAGTTTCCGCAGCGCTTATGCCTATGACAATGTGCTCTATATGGTCGCGGGTCAGCTGATCGAGGCGGTGAGCGGCCAGCGCTGGGAGGATTTCGTTCGCGAGCATGTGCTCCGCGCCGCGGGGATGCGCGATTCAGTCACCGACGACAATGATCGCTTCGCCAGCGCCGACCGCGCCCAACCGCATGCGCGGATGAACGGTGGGCTGCGCGGGGCGGGCGATCAGGAAGCGCTCGACGAGCGTGACGGGCTCGGGCGCAATGCCGCTCCGGCGGGTGGGTTGGCGGTGAGCCCGGCGGATATGGCGACCTGGCTCCAGATCCAGCTTGCGCACGGCAAATTGCCGCAGGGCGGGCAACTCTTCAGCCCGGCGCAAGGCGCCGAGATGTGGAAGCCGGTGACGCCGATGCCGATCGGCGAGGAGCCCGAGGCGCTGAAGCTCACCCAGCCCAATTTCCTTAATTATGCTTTGGGCTGGACGGTGAGCGACTATCGCGGGGCGCGGATCATCCAGCACAGCGGCGCGGTGTTCGGGTTCCAGACGATCGTCGTGCTGGTCCCCGAAAAGAATGTCGGCTTCGCGATCGAGATCAACAGCGAGGACGGCGAGATCCTGCGCGGGTTGGCGTATGAATTGCTCGATCATTACCTCGGGCAGCCGGCGAACGACTGGCCGGCGAAATTCGCCGCGGTAAAGCGCCAGCGCGTTGCGGCGGGGCTCGCGGCGTTCAAG
>NZ_MKRR01000044.1:34516-40397 GCF_001897045.1 Sphingomonas sp. 66-10 | reverse complement strand
TATCGCGGTGACGGGGGACCAGCGCGGGCTGCGGATCGATTTCAAATCGACCCCGCGCATGTCGGGGCGGCTCGAGCATTTCCAATATGACAGCTTCGTCACCCGCTTCGACGACAAGACGATCGAGCCGGCCTATGTGACCTTCAACCTCGATGCCGAGGGGAAGATCGCGCGCGTCACGATGAAGGCGGCCTCGCCGATCGCGGATTTCAGCTACGATTATCACGACTTGCTGTTCACGCCGGTAAAGGGGCGCTGAATCGCGCGCCACAATCCAAAGGGAGAGAGGGACGCCATGAGGAAACATTTCGCGCTCGCCGCCGCGCTGCTGATCGGCACCGCGCTGGCCCCTGTGGCGACGCCGGCACCGGCGCAGGCGCCGGCCACCGATTACGACATCGTGATCCGCGGCGGGCGCGTGCTCGACGGCGCGGGCAATCCCTGGGTCTATGCCGATATCGCGATCAAGGACGGCCGCATCGCCAAGATCGGCGTGGTACGCGGCAAGGGACGCGACGAGATCGATGCGCACGGCCGCTATGTGTCGCCCGGCTTTATCGACATGATGGATCAATCGGGCGAGGTGCTGCCGAAATCGGGTGCGGCCGAGAATAAGCTGCGGATGGGGGTTACCACCGTCATCGCCGGCGAGGGCGGCACTCCGGTCGATGCGGCCGAGATCGGCAAATATCTCGACGGGCTTGAGAAGACCGGGATCGCGGTCAATTTCGGGACCTATTACAACGCCGCCCAGCCGCGGATGAAGGTGTTGGGTGACGGTGCGGGCACCCCGACCCCGCAGCAGCTCGAAACGATGAAGGCCGAAACGCTCGTCGCGATGAAGAATGGCGCGTTCGGCGTGTCGACCGCGCTGATCTATCCCCCCAACAGTTTCCAGTCGACCGACGAGGTGGTGGCTTTGGCTTCGGTCGCAGGGAAATGCGGCGGCTTCTACGCCAGCCACATGCGCGACGAGAGCGCGAAACTGATCGAGGCGATCGACGAGGCGATCGCGATCGGCGAGCGCAGCGGCGCCAAGGCCGAGATCTTCCACCTCAAGGCCGCCTATCGCCCGCTGGCGGGCAAATTGATGCCGCAGGCGCTGGCGCGGATCGCCGCGGCGCGCGCGCGCGGGGTCGATATTGCGGCGGACCTTTATCCCTATACCGCCGGCGGCACCGGGCTCGACATCACCGTGCCCAACTGGGTGTTCGCGCAGGGGGCGAAGACCGGGTACGAGCGGCTGCGCGATCCGAAGATCCGCGAACGGCTCAAGCGCGAGGTTGCGGCGGGGTCGCAGCCGGGCTGGTCGAATCTGGTCGAGGCGGCAGGGGGCTGGGATCATGTCGTCCTCGCCAATGCCTATGATCCCAAGATGGACGCCTATCGCGGGCAAAGCCTCGCGGCGATCGGCAAGGCGCTGGGGCGCGATCCCGCCGACGTGGCGTGGGATATCCTGCTCAACGCGCTCCCCAACCGCGCCTATGGCCTCTATTTCATGATGGACGAGCCCGATATCGAGCTCGCGCTGAAAGCGCCGTGGACCAGCATCGGCACCGATGCGGGATCGGCGGCGAAGTTCGGCGAGATGGATGCGCTCGGGCTGCCGCACCCGCGCTCCTACGGCACCTTCCCGCGCATCCTGGGCGACTATGTCCGCAAGCGGCATGTGCTGACGCTGGAGGATGCAGTGCGCAAGATGACCTCATGGCCGGCGCAGCGCATGGGGCTGGCGGATCGCGGCGTGCTGCGCGAAGGGTTGCGCGCCGACATCACGATCTTCGATGCCGATACGGTGGAAGAAGGCAGCAGCTGGGAAAAGCCGCTCGGCGCGCCGAAGGGGATCGACGATGTGATCGTCAACGGCGTCGCGGTGCTCCGCGCCGGCAAGACCACCCCCGCGCGGCCCGGCGTGGCGCTGCGCCATAGCTGTAGCTAGGTGTCGGGCGCCACTTCGTAAATGCCGTCATCCCGGCGCAAGCCGGGATCTCGGGCCGCAGGCGCCCGCCGAGTGCTGCCCCCCACTTCCCGAACATAGTCCTTCATCGTCTCTTCCATATCCGATTGACACAATCGTAGGCGCCTACATAATTGTCGGCAACGACGATTTGAAAGGTTGAGTCATGATCCTGTCGAGACGCTATGTCTTGGGCGGAGGGCTGGCGCTTGCCTGCCTGCCGCGACATGCTTTGGCCGCGCAACCGCTCACGCCTGCGGACTGGCTATCTGGATGGCTCGCTGCGTTCAACGATCCTGGCGGCGCCGCTTATCCGGATTTCGTCAGGCGCAACATACCGAACCTCGCCCCCTATCTGGAGGAGGATCTGGGGGTGCGCGAAGCGTCCGGCGGTCTTGTCCTTCTACGCAGCGAGCAGACCGCGCCCCGGGAAATCACCGCCTGGGTTCGCGACCGCAACTGGGATCGCTTCTCCAAGGTCGTGCTGTCGATCGGCGATAACACGATAGATGACCTGTCCTTTACAGGCGCGCCCGCGCCGCCAGGCTTCGCCGTTCGGCGGATGGGTGAAGCCGAGGCGCTGCGCGCGTTGCGCCGGAAATTGCGCGCCGAGGCAGCCGCCGGCCGTTTCTCGGGATCGGTGCTGGTCGCCAAGGGAGATCAGCTTCTCCTGCGCGAGGCCTATGGCGCGCAGGATGCGGGAAATATGCGGGCGGTGATCCCGGCCACCCGCTTCTGTATCGGCTCGGCTGGCAAGATGTTCACGGCGGTTGGCGTGCTCCAGCTCGTGCAGGCCGGCCGGCTGAGCTTGGCTGATACGATCGCGATGCGCCTGCCCGACTATCCGGACACGCCGCTCGCCCGATCGGTGACCGTCCGTCACCTCCTCACGCATACCGGCGGGACCGGCGATTTCTTCGGCCCCGATTACGACATGCATGAATCGGCGCTTCGCACGCCGTCCGACTTCGTCCGGCTGTTCGGCCGGCGCGATCCCCTGTTTCCACCTGGTTCTCGCTGGGGCTACAGCAATTTCGGCTTCATCCTGCTCGGCGCGATCCTCGAGCAAGTGTCTGGTCAGAGCTGGGATGCCTATTTGCAGCGGAACGTCTTTAGCCCCGCCGGTATGACGGCGACCTCGGCCGTCGCGTCCCCGGAAGAGACGGCCGAGCCGCTCAACGGCGCGGCGCAAACGGGGCTGAAACCGTTACCCTATTATGTCGGCCTGCCTGCCGGAGGCGGCTATTCGACGGTGGACGATCTGCATCGCTTTGCGCTGGCGCTTCAGCAGGATACGCTGCTCGATCCGACGCATCGCCGCATACTCACGACCCCGGTGATCCCTGCCGGCAGTGCACGATGGTCGCTCGGTCTGCGCATCGCCATGCGCAACGGCGAACCCTGCTTCGGCCACGGCGGCAGCGCCCCGGGTGTGAACGCCGACTTCGCCGTCTATCCACGCGCCGGGTACGCAATCATCACGCTGTGCAACCGCGGGCACCCCCACGCCTTGAACGTGGCCGAGTTCGTCGGCACCCGATTGCCAATCGCGTAACCCCGGTTTCGTTAAGAACGTCGGCTTCGGCTTCGCCGCACGATCTTGTGAATGGCCATAAGGGGCGCGAGGCGAGATTTTGGCTCGGTGCGCCCCGAACGGCGGCTTCTATCGCCAGCGGCCGTTCACAGTTTAATGTGCGAGTAGCCGGGTCTGGTCGGGAGCGGCCATTTCCGCCGAATGCGATCACCGGCAGCTATAGCGTTCGATCTACACCAAAACCGCCGTGCGGATTTCTGCCCATAAGCCGCTCTCAAGACCCTGCTCTCAATAATTCACCGACATCGCCAGCAGCCCGAACATCCACGCCGTATAGCCGAGCATCAGCAGCGCAAGCAGCAGCGCCACGCTCCACATCCGTCCGAACCAGCCGCGCTTGCGCCGGAACGCCAGCAACAGGTTCCACCCCGCCACAGCGACCCCGCCGAGCAGCACGATGAGGCCGCCGATCTGCAGCAGCCACAGCCACGGATCGTACTTCCCGATCATCTCCATCGCATTGAGGCAGGCCAGCCAGCCGATTACCAGCGCCAGTGCCAGCCCCGCGGCAACGCGCGCGCCACGATAGGCGAGCAGCGCGCGACGCCCGAGTGTCAGCGGCGCGCGATAATGCCGCCGGATCAGCGCCGCGACCGGCCATTGCACGAAAGTAAGCAGCAGCACGCCAAGGCTCGCGATCAGCGCGGGGATGATCCACGCCGCCGAGCGCGACGGCGCGACGCGATCGAACACCGTGAACGGCGAGGCGGAATCGACGCTCCAGCGCACCACCTTGCCGTCGACCAGCTTGGCGGCGAGCCGCTCGTGCCCGCCGACATTGCGCCAGACGAAGGGCGCGATCTCCACCCATTTCATCGGCTTGCCATTGGTGCCGCGCGATACCGGGACGACGAGCCCGCCCTTGTCGTCAACGCTCACCTTCACTTGCCCGAGAAGATTGGGCAGCGCGAACATCGTCGTTTCCGCGCGGCGGCTCTTGATCCAGGTGCCGGTGAGCATCCTGGCATGTTGGGCGGCGGTCTGCGCATCGACGCGGCCGTCGGCGGGGCCGATCGGTGGGAAATAGCGATCGGCGAATTGCTCGAACAATTCATGCCGCACCGCGCCGACCGCCGTATCCTCGCCCCAGGAATTGAGCGAGACGTAGAGCCCGACCTTCTCGTTCATGAACAGATGCAGCGCGGTGTGATAAAGCGTTGTATCGCCGAGATGCCCGATCACCTCGCGCCCGTTGATATTGGTTTCGAAGAAACCGAGTTCCATCCGGTTGAGTGGCGGCAACAGAGTCAGCGGGCTATCGTGCATCATCCGTGCGGTGGCCGGCCGCATCAGCCCGGCGCCGTCGTCGAGATGCGCGATCATGAAGCGCGCCATATCCGCCCCGGAGGAGGTCAGCGCCCCCGCGGGCACCGTCGGCAGATATTCGAACTTCCCCGATTTCCCCGAAGCGAGTTTGTATCCCGACGCCAGCAGCGGCGCGAGCGCCTTGGGCAGGGGCTGACGGAAGGTCGAATGGCTCATCCCGAGCGGGCGGAAGATATGGCGCTCGACATAATCGTCATACGGCGTTTTGCTGACGCGCTCGACGATATAACCGGCGAGCGTGGTGCCGTAATTGGAATAGGCCGGGGTCGTGCCCGGGGCGTAGATCCTGCGCGGCAGCTGCGTCTTGACGAACTGGCCGAGCGGCATGAACGCGGTCGGATCGGTGAACATCACATATTTGGCATGTTCCTCGAACCCCGCGGTATGCGTCATCAGCTGGCGCATCGTGATCGGTTTGCCGTCTTTCGGCGGGATCGTGAAATCGAGATAGGTGTTCACGTCGGCATCGAGATCGATCCGACCGGCCTCGACCTGCTGCATCACCGCCGTCCAGGTAAGCAGCTTCGAGACCGAGCCGTTGCGGAACAGGGTGCGCGCCGGATCGACCGGCGTGCGCTTCGCGACATCGGCATAGCCGAACCCGCGCTGGGTGAGGATCTTCCCGTCCCTGACCACCACGACCACCGCGCCCGCGATATCGCCGCGCTTGAGCGCATAGGGCATATAGCCATCGAGCCAGGCGTCGGCATCCTGTCGGGTCAACGGCCGGGCGGCGGGGGCGCTGGCGGCGGTCGGTTCTGCGAGCGCATCGCCCGCGCCGAGCAACAGCAGCGCCGCGATGAAACTCCCTGATCGTGTCTTTATCGTCGTGCCGGCCTTTCTTGTGCTCCCGCGAAGGCGGGAGCCCAGACCGGGTCCCCGCCTTCGCGGGGACACAAGGAGGGGCGACGGGCTCACTTGGCGTGGCCCGCGGCCTGATCGGCGCGCACCGCCGCGATCATGTCGCGCACAGCGACGACCACCGTGTCGGGATAGTCGACCTG
>NZ_MKRR01000044.1:28844-34504 GCF_001897045.1 Sphingomonas sp. 66-10 | reverse complement strand
GCCCCCGCCACAATTGCTTGAGGCGTACGCCGTCCTGTGGCTGGAGCCCCAACATCTTGAGCTGCGTCGGCGTATAGGGCGCCATTGCGGTCAGCACGATCAACGGGCGGTTGCCGAAATTGTGGCTGGCGCGCGCCTCGTCGAGCGTCCGGTCGAAGCCGTCGAGTTCGTTCAGCGATCCGTCGATCGAATGGCTGCTATAGGCGGCAGTCTCGGCATTGGCGCGCGCGGGCAGTTTCGGCGATCCGCTGCCGAGCGCGACGACCAGCCGAGGTACGCCCATCCACGACAGCTTCGCCGCCGCGCGCACTATGCCGATCTGGCTACGCGGATTGAGATCGGCCTTCACCGTCGCATTCATCCGCGAGACCTGATCGGGATGGCTGGGGTCTACCAGCACGAGCCCGGCGACCTGATCGCCATATTTGGCGGTGTAGATCGTCGCATAGGGCCCGCCGACCGAGTGCCCGATCAGCACGATCGGGCCGGCGATGCCGGCGCGGTTCAGCAGGACGTGCAGATCGTCCGCTACCGCCGCGCCGTCCTGCGGGGTGGATTTGGCATCGCTCCACATGATCCCGGCGCGATCGTAAGCACAGGCGCGCGTGAAGCGGGCGATCCTGTCGTGCACCAGCCGCCAGTCGGTCGAGCCCCCCGAACCAAGCCCCGATTCGAACACGACGGTGGGAGAGCCCACGCCGCGGCAATCGAGGTGCATGTTGCGCCCACCGACATCGACCAGCTTGCCCGGCGGCGGATAGGAGCTTTTGGCATTGATGCGGCTAATCGCTTCATAAGTAGTGCCGGCTACGACGGTCAGCGCGAGCAGGCCGGCGGCGCCTTTCGCGATCCGCTTGGTCCAGCGCCAGTTCTTTTTGGGAGTGTCGTTAGTCGGCATGAAGCGCGCGCTCCTCTCCTGATCGGGCGGGCTTATGCCGGTCAGTCCTAAAGTTTTCAATATGTGAAAATTCTCTGACTAGGATTCATCGCGCCCGGATTGTTGGCCTATTCAAGATTTGGTGGAACATAACGTATATATTACAGCTAATTATGTGGAAATTCCGGCGACTTCGGTTCGGAGCGGACGGGCCGTTTCAGCGCGATTTTCATTTCCTGAGCCGAGCATATAATCCGTATTGGGATTGCATTTTCTGATAAGGCGTGCTCAATCGCGATCGGACTGCTCCTGCCGAGATGGCGAGCGGGAGCGGGGAGGGGCGTCACCGGGAAAACCGCCGCTGCGGCGCCAATTTAGAAACGACGAGGGGAGATTCATGACAGCCAAGCGCACATTCTGGTCGGCAGGCACCGCTCTGGCGGTGGTGTTGGGGTCGACCCCCGCGCTCGCGCAAACCGCGCCGGGCGCGCGCGATGTCGCCGCCGATCGCACCGCATCGGATTCGAACCAGGATGTGGTCGTCACCGGATCGCGCATTCAGCGGCTCGGCTTCGATGCGCCGACCCCGACGACGGTTATCAGCGAGACCGAATTGCGCATCGGCAATCGCCCGAGCATCGCCGGGGTGCTGAACGACATGCCGCAATTCCGCGCGACGCTCACCCCGGCCACCACCACCGGCAATACGACCAGCGGCACCTCGACCGCCGATTTGCGCGGGCTGGGGGCGTTACGGACACTGACGCTGCTCGACGGGCACCGGTTCAACGGCAGCGCCGATCTCAACACGGTGCCGCAAAGCCTGATCAAGCGCGTCGACGTCGTCACCGGCGGTGCCTCGGCAGCGTGGGGCTCGGGCGCGGTCGCGGGGGTGGTCAACATCATCCTCGACGATGAGATGAAGGGGATCCGGCTCGGCGCGCAGACCGGGATTTCGACCCGCGGCGACGGCGAGCGCTATAGCTTCGACGGCGCCTGGGGTACCGACTTCGCCGGCGGGCGCGGCCATTTCATGGTCGGCGGCGATTATACCGACGACAAGGGCATCTTCGGCCGCAAGAGCAGGCCCAATCTGGAAGCGGGGGTATTCCAGCGCGCCGACGGGCAGCTCATTCGCGCGCAGGACGTCAATTATACGATCCTCAACCGCGGTGGCTCGATCCTCAGCCTCACCGGCGCGCCGCGCAATCTGGTGTTCAATCCAGACGGCACCGTCGGGCCGCTGCCGCTCGGCAGCCAGACCGCCGGGCAGTTCACCGTCGGCGGCAATGGACAGAATATCTACGATTATGTCGCGGTCTCGTCGCCCTACAAGCGCACCAACGTCTTCGCGCGCGCGACCTATGATCTGACCGACTCGCTCAAATTATGGGCGAACGGCAGCTTCAACCGGATGACCGGCGATTACGGTTTCTTCCCCGAAACCCCGCTCGCGGTGATCATGCCGGACAATGCCTTCCTCACCCCCACTGCGCGCGCGCAATTGGCCGCGAACGGGGTGACGGGGCCGTTCGTTCTCGGCCGCATCCTTGACGATGTCGGCCCGAAGAAGATCCTGAACTTCAAGTATAGCCGCCGCAATCTGGAGGGCGCGATCGGGCTGAAGGGCAAGATCGGCGACCATTGGGGCTATGACGTTTATTACGATCACGGCGAGTCGCGGATCGATCAGTCGCTCTACAATCAGCGCATCACCAGCCGCTTCAACAACGGCGTCGATTCGGTGCTGGTCAACGGCAAGGCGGTGTGCCGCATCAACGCCGACGCCAACCCGGCCAACGACGATCCCGCCTGCGTGCCGATCAACCTGCTCGGCAACGGCAATATCTCGCCCCAGGCGCTCGCTTACGCCTTTGGCGGCAATCACTTCATCTATACCAACAAGCTCGACGCGGCGGGCGCCAGCGTTCACGGCCAGCCTTTCTCCACCCCGGCCGGCCCGGTCGACATCGCTTTCGGCACCGATTGGCGCTGGGAAAAGATGATCACCAATTTCGTCGACCCGCTGTCGCAGGCCAATGCCTTTGCGACGCTCAATTCGTCCGCGACCAACGGCGCGTTCAGCGTCAAGGAAGCGTTCGGCGAGGTCAACGTGCCGGTGATCAACGTGCCGGACACGATCAAGCTCGAGGTCAACGGCGCGGCGCGTTATTCGGATTACAGCACCAGCGGCGGGATCTGGACGTGGAAGACCGGCGGCACCGCCCGGATCGCCAGCGATCTGTTGCTTCGCGCGGTCTATTCGCGTGACATCCGCTCGCCGAGCATCACCGAATATTTCCTTTCGCGCGCAACCAATATCGGCAACCTGCAGGATCCCTATCAGGGCGCCCCGCAGGCGAATGTCGTCATCTATTCCGGCGGCAATCCCAAGCTGACGCCGGAAACCTCGCATACGCTGACCCTGGGCGGTTCCTATTCGCCGCGCTTCTTCAAGGGGTTCAGCGTGTCGCTCGATTATTATTCGATCGACATCCGCAACGTGATCACCACGGTGACGGCGCAGGACGCGTTGACGCAATGCTATAATGCGTCGCCCAACGACCCGACCTGCGGCGGGATCATCACGCGCAACCCCAATGGGACGATCGGCTCGATGCTGGTCCTATACCGCAACCTCGCGGCCTATAAGACGCGCGGCCTCGATATCGAGGCATCCTATCGTCGCCCGCTCGGCGACGGCATGGTGACGATGCGCGCGGTGGCCAACCATATCTTCGATCTCAATATCAACGGCACCGACGTCGCCGGCATTGTCGGGGGCGATACCGCTTTCTCGACGCCGAAATGGCGCCTGACCGGATCGGTGACCTATGCCGACGACAATTTCGGGGTCGATCTGCGCGCGCGTTACGTGGGCGGCGGCATCTACAGCACGGTGAAGGGCGGCAACGGGCAGTATATCCTCAACAACGATGTGAGCAGCCGGACTTATGTCGATCTTGGGCTGCAGTTCAAAGTGCAGCAGCAGTTCACCTGGTTCGTCAACATCAACAACATGTTCGACGTCGATCCGCCGCTGACCCCGTACAACAACCCGAATTACGATGTCATCGGTCGCTACTTCTCGACCGGTGTGAAGCTTAAATTCTGAGCGCTCCCTCTTACGCCAGAATTGACTGGGGCGGTGACCATCACGGTCGCCGCCCCTTTTTCTTTGCGGGAAGGCGCATGCGACGGTGCGCCTTATCCACACCGTCATCCCGGCCTTGAGCCGGGATCGATCGTGCCTCAAGCTTTACGGCAGGAGCCGCTTGTTCCGCGCCTGCCTCCCGATCGACCCCGGCAAGGCTGGGGTGACGGTGGAATGCACGGAGTGAGGAATCCCCACACGAAACCGGCCCGGCATCCGGAATTCGGATGCCGGGCCAGCGTAACCGCAGCGCTGGTCGGCCCGCGAGCGGGCCGCGCTATCTCAGGCGATGCTTTCGTCCGCAATCGGCGCGGCGCGCTTCGGCCGCAGCAACCGCGCGACCCCGATCGTCAGCAGCGGCGCGATGTAGATCAGCAGGATCGCATAGGCCATCATGCGATAACCGTCCGCGATCAGCGCGACGAGCCCGACATTGGCGGCGATGAACACCGATCCCAGCGTGATCGCACCGGGCACGACGATGCGCAGCGCCGGCGGCGTCTGGCGCCCGCGACGCTCGTTATGCACGTCGAGCCGCGCCATGAACGCCTGGACGAACCCCACGCTGCATTCGAGCAGGGCGAAGAACACCATCCCCTGGAACGCGAAGTGGAACACCGGGATATGGAGCGCCTTCAACGCGAAGTCCGACGGCAGCGGCTCGTGGAGGATATTGGGATAGAAGGGGATCAGGCAGGTGAAGAAGGCGAGCGCGGGGATCATCGCCAGCGGGCCGGAGAGCAGCCCCGCGATCACCGCGTCGCGATCGGATTTCAGATGCCGCAGCACCGGCAGGATCAGTACCGCGCCGATGACATTGTAGGAAGCATAAGTGATCCCCCCGGTCGCCCAGCCGGTGGTCGGGATCGCGCGGCTCAGCCCCGCGCGGATTTCCGGCATGAACGAGGCGAGGCACAGCACGAGGAAGATCGCATAGACCCCGTAAAGCAGCACCGAGACATATTTGAACAAGGTCTCGGCCGCGCCCTGGCCCAATGCGACGACGGTCAGGGTCAGCGCGATCAGCGCCAGCGTGCCGACCAGTTCGGGCAGCCCGAACAGCGAGGCGCCGAGCGCGCCCGCCGCCGATCCGAAGATCGACAGCACCAGCACGAGGAACGCGAAATAGATGACCTCGAACAGGAAATCGAACCGGCCGAGCAGGTTGCGGAAGAAATTGTGATAGTCGGTCGCGCCGATGCGGAACGCGAACAGGAAGGTCAGCGCGCAGACCCCGCTCCACAGCGCGGTCGCGAGCAGCATCCCCTGAAGGCCGCCAACCGGACCCGCCGGCATGAAGAATTCGACCAACTCGCGACCGGTGGCATAGCCCCCGCCGATCACCACCGCCTTGAAGGCGAGGCCGGGCAGCAAATAGCGATTAAGCGCACTCCAGAACTGCATCCCGCGGCCCTCCCTGCTCGTCATTTTCTTATTGAGACAAATATGTCCTAATTTGAAATTGAGCTGTCGGCAAGAGGGGGAGCGCTGGCGTAGACCGGCATTGGGGTGATCGACGCGCTGCGTTCCATTGCCCCCGTCACCCGGCCTTGAGCCGGGTCCATTGCGCCGTCAGCGTAGGGGTAGTGGTCAAAACATAACGGATGAGTCCGGAAGAAATCCCCACCG
>NZ_MKRR01000044.1:27644-28822 GCF_001897045.1 Sphingomonas sp. 66-10 | reverse complement strand
TTGCCCTGCCTTGCCTCCCGATGGACCCCGGCTCAAGGCCGGGGTGACGGGAGGAAAGCCGACGGCATCCTAAGGACCCAACTAAATATCGATCCGCCCTAGATCGCTTCGATCGGCTTGAGCAGCGGCCTCAACGCCTCGTTGCCGGCCGAGCAGACGCACAGGATTCGGCACGGCGCGTCGCCCGTCGCGACATAAGCGTGCCCCATCATGCCGTCGAAATAGATCGAATCCCCCTTCTCCATCGCGACGGGCGCGTAAAGGTCGCAATGGAAATCGCATTGCCCCTCGAGCACCATCGCATATTCCTCGCCGGGGTGACGCATCAGCTCGCCGAAAGCCTCGATCGACCGCACCTGCACGTCGAGGATCATCGGGTTGAGCGATTTCCGCAGCAGATCGGCGGCGGGATAGATATAGTCATAGGTCGCGGTGCGGATCGACGGGCCGTGATTGGCGCGGGTCACGCTGCGACGCCCGCTGGTCGGCTCGGTCCCCCGCGCGGGAGAAAGCGCGCGTGCGGGCGCGCCGGCGGCGAACAGCCGTGTGATATCGAGATCGAGGCTTTGGCTCAGCCGAAGCAGCTTGCTGTAATTCAACGGCATCTTGCCGGTCTCTACCTTGGACAGGGTCGAGACAGGCAGCCCGGTCAGCCGGCTGACGTCGGCCAGGGTCATTTTCCGCTCGATCCGCAATTGCCGCAGCACCGCGCCCGGATCGACGTCCTCGTCTGGCCACTCGCGCTGTGGTTTGTGGGAATCGGCCGCAGACATTCAAATCCTCCCGGCAATCGGCCCGATCGGCCTGAATGGAAAATAGCGCCGATTTTTTCAATTTTCATCCCATATTGACAAAAATTCAGATTATGAAAATTTCGCGCGCTTGCTGGGGAGATGATGATGCGAACCGTCCGATCGCGCGCCAATTGGCTGGCAAGCGCCTTGCTGCTGAGCGTTGCGCCGATCGGCCTCGCCGCGTCGCCGGCGGCGCTGGCTGCGCCTGCCGCATCGGGCGACGTCATAACGCCGCCGCAGGTCGCTGCGGTCGCCGCGCGGGTCGCGGCGGCGGCGCAGGCCGAGGTCGCCGACAAGCAGATACCCTCGATCGCGATCGCGCTGGTCGATCGTTCGGGGGTCGTCTGGCAGCAGGCGTGGGGCGATGCGGGTGCGGCGGACAGC
>NZ_MKRR01000044.1:20189-27605 GCF_001897045.1 Sphingomonas sp. 66-10 | reverse complement strand
GTCGCGGTGATGAAGCTGGTCGAGCAGGGCCGGCTCGATCTCGACGCGCCGGTGACGCGCTATCTGCCCGATTTCCATCCGCACAATCCGTTCGGCGCACCGATCACGCTGCGCCAGTTGATGACGCATCGCAGCGGGCTGGTGCGCGAGCCGCCGCGCGGGCATTATTTCGATGCGGCGACGAAGGGCGAGGCCGATACGGTCGCCAGCCTCAACCAGACCACGCTCGTCGCGCGCCCGGGCACGATCACCAAATATTCCAACGCCGGGATCGCGGTGGTCGGCGAGGTGATCGCGCGCGTGATGCGCATGCCCTATGAGCGCGCGATCGGCGAGCTGGTATTGTCGCCGCTGGGGATGAACGCCAGCGGCTTGTCGCGCGCCGCGCTCAAGCATCCGGTCGCGCGCGCGCAAATGGCGTCATTCGACGGCGCGCGTTTCCCCGCGCCGTCGTTCGATCTCGGCACCCCGGCGGCGGGGAGCCTTTATACCAATGGAACCGATCTCGGGCGGTTCGTGCGGATGCTGCTCGACCGCGGCGCGCTGCCCGGCGGCAAGACGCTTCTCCGCGCCGATACGCTGGAGGGGATGTGGCGCGCGCAATATCCCGACGGCAAATACGGGCTCGGTTTCGCGCTCGGCTCGAGCGCGGGCGTGCGCACCGTCGGGCACGGGGGCGCGGTCTATGGTTTCGCCACCGACGTCCGGCTCGCCCCCGAGGCCGGGGTCGGGGTGATCGTGTTCAGCACGGTCGATGCCGGAGCGAGCGCGCGACGGCTGGGCGATTTCGCGCTTGCCAGCCTGCTCGCGGCGCAGCGCGGCGGCGATGCCCCCGTTTGGCTGCGCTCGACCGCGATCGGCGGTGAGCGCGCGGCGCGGCTGTCGGGGCGGTTCGTCGACGGCGACGATAGCGTCAATTTGCGGGTCTATCAGGGCGGGCTGGTGCTCGATGCGGCCGAGGCCGCGGGGGAGGTGCGCGAGGCTGGCGGGCGCGTGCTGCTCGACGATGCACAGACCTTCGACGACCGGCTGGCGCTCGATCCCGCCGGGCAATGGGTGGAATTCGCCGGTCGCCGTTACACCCGCGCCGAGTTGCGCAGGCCGCCCCCGCCGGATGCCGAGCTGTCGGCGCTGATCGGCGAATATGGCTTCGATCACAATATCCTGCGCATCTACCAGCGCGACGGCAAACCCTATGTGCGGATCGAATGGACCGACTGGCGCCCGCTCGGCCGCGTCGCGGCCGATGTCTATGCCTTCCCCGCCGATCGCGGCCTCTATCCGCACGAGCAACTACGCTTCGAGCGCGATCGCGACGGCAAGGTCATTGCCGCGATGCTCGGCGATATCCGCTTCCCGCGTCGCGATTTCGGCGCCGAGGCCGAGGCGGCGGTGCGCGCGACGATGCGCAGCGGGATCGCCGACCTCCGCCGCGCCGCGCTGAGCGCGACCCCGCCGGCCGAGCCCCCGACCGCGCGCGCCGCCGATCTGGTCGCGATTCGCCGGATCACCCCGGGCATCCGGCTCGATATCCGCTATGCCACGCCGAACAATTTCACCGGCCACCCGATCTACGAAAGCGCCGGGGCGTTCATGCAGCGCCCCGCGGCGGAGGCGCTCGGCCGGGTGCAGCGCGAATTGGGCGATCAGGGCTTCGGGCTGCTGATCCACGACGCCTATCGCCCGTGGTATGTCACCAAGATCTTCTGGGACGCGACCCCGCCGCAGAACCGGATGTTCGTCGCCGATCCCAGCCAGGGGTCGCGGCACAATCGCGGCGCGGCGGTCGATCTGACGATGATCGATCTCAAGACCGGCACGCCGATCGTGACGACCGGGCGCTACGACGAATTCTCCAGCCGGTCCTATACCGATTATGTCGGGGGGAGCGACGAGCAGCGCTGGCTGCGCGAGGTGCTGCGCCGGGCAATGGAGCGCAACGGCTTCACCGTCTATCCCGAGGAATGGTGGCATTTCGATCTCGACGGCTGGCAGGCCTATCCGATCGGCAACCAGACGTTCGAGCAATTGACGGTGCGTTGAGCGCGGGCGTCACCCGCGCGCAAATCGCCGCCTACCGCCGCAGATTATCGGTCCGCCGGATGAAATCCGCGACGTCGGTGTGGAATGCCCTGAGCACCGAGGGATTGACGTAGACCATGTGCCCCGACTGATAATAGCGATAGTCGATGTTCCCGCGCAGACTGGCGGGAATCGGCAGGTGGCGCATCTCATAGCGTCCCGAGAAATAGGGCGTCGAGATGTCGAAATAGCCGCCGCTGACCAGCACCTTGAGATTGGGGTTCTGCTTCATCGCTACCGCCAGATCGGGCAACACATTGGGCAGCGCGATCAGCGCGCGTTCGGCACCCGGCGGCTGATGCTTGTAATCCCAGCTCTCATAGACGCTGATGCCGGATTTGTGCGCGATCCCCTCGCCATAGCCCAATGTGCCGCGCGCATAATCGTTGAACGCCGCGACATAAGCGGCTTCGATCCCCGCGCTCTGTGGATCGTAGCTCGATAGCTTGCTGAGCGGATCGAGCGTCGCGCCGGTGAAGCGCGTGTCGAGCGTGCCGGTGGTCAGGCCGTCGCTCGCCAGCAATTCCTTCTGGAACGCGCCATATTCGATCCGGAGGTCGCTTTTGAGCAGATAGTCCGTCGACAACCCGGTATAGCCGGAAAGCTTCGCCGCAATCGCCTGCCGTCTGTCGGCGGGAAGCAGATCGCCCTGCATCAGCGCCGCGGCATAATCGCCGGTCGCGAACCGTTCCACCTCGTCGAGAAACGCGGTGAGATCGGCCGGCCGGTTGGCGATCTTCTGGTGGTACCAGGCGGTCGCGGCATAGGTCGGCAGCGTGACGACATAGGGCTGGTCGACGCCCGGATTGACCCGCGGATCGTCCGGCAGCAAATCCCAGTTGAGGATATCGGACAAGAGGACGACGCCGTTGAGGTCGATCCCTTCCTTTTGCAGCGCGAGCGTCATCCCCGCCGCGCGCATCGTGCCATAGCTTTCGCCGAGCAGATATTTCGGCGAATTCCAGCGGTGATAGCGCGAAAGGAACTGGACGACGAACTTGCTGAAGGCATGGATGTCCTGATCGACGCCGTAGAAAGCCGCCGCCTTGTCATTGCCCGCGACGCGGCTGAACCCGGTGCCCGGCGCATCGATGAACACCAGATCCGATACGTCGAGCAGGCTCTCGTCATTGTTGATCGTGCGATAAGGCGCGGCGGGGGTGTGCTGCTTGTCGGTGGTCTCGCCCCGTACCGGGCCGAAGGCGCCCATGTGCAGCCAGATGCTCGACGATCCCGGACCGCCGTTGAACAGGAAGGTGATCGGGCGGTTGGCGGCGGGGGCGCCGGTCTTGAAATAAGCGGTGTAGAACATCGACGCCTCGGCCGGCTTCTTGTCGTCCTTGTCGTCGCTTTTGGCCGCGTCCCGCTCGAGCGCATCGGTGTCGCTCCAGCCCTTGGGGTGGACCACCAGCGTCCCCGCCACCGCGCGATAGGCGATGCGCGTGCCGCCGACCGTCACGCTGCCGCTCGACGAAACCTCGGTCGGCTCGAACAGCGAGTGGGCGGGCGCGCTCTTGGCGTCCTCCTTCTTGTCGGCGGCCGGGGCGGCATGAACGGGGGCGGTCGACGCGAGCAGCGCCGCGATCGGGAGCAGGGCATATTTCATAAGCGCAATGCCTGCCCGCCCGCGCGCATCGTGTAAACGGGTGCGGCGAACAAAAGGCGTGCTACGATCGATCTTGTTGATTATGCTCGGCAAACCGGGGGACTCATGGGAGCAGAATTTATGCGTTCGATTGCACCGGCCGCCACGGTCGCCGCGCTCGTCTTGCTCGGCGCGTGCGGGAAGCATGACGGCAACGCCGTTTCGATGACCAACGCCTCGGTCGACACCGTCGCCAATGTCGCCAAGGCACAGCAGATCAAGCTGCAGCCCGGCCAGTGGGACATGACCGTCGAGATGGTCAGCCAGGAGATCAAGGGCGCGCCCGCCGGCATGCCCGCGCAGCCCAAGATGCCGCCGGTCTCCACCAAGATCTGTCTCACCAAGGAGCAGGTCGAAAAGCCCGAGAATATGTTCGCCAACGGTCAGGCCGACTTCAAGAAGAACTGCGTCTTCGACAAGTTCGACATGAGCGACGGCAAGATCAGCACCCAGATGCATTGCACGATGCCCAACGGGATGAAGGTCGAGGGCACCAACAGCGGCACTTTCTCGGCGACCGAGATGGCGTCCGAATCCACCGCGACCGTCTCGGGCATGCCGGGCGGGATGAGCAGCACGACGCGCACCAAGATGAGCGCCAAGCGCACCGGGGAATGCAGCGCCACGCCGACCGCGGGCTGATCGACCCTATTCCCGTTCGCGCTGAGCTTGTCGAAGGTTCAGCGCGAACGGGCGGTTGGACTCGATGCCCTCCAAATGGACGAAGCGGAGTCGCGCGAATCCGCGTATAACCCGCCCATGACGCAGGAATCCCAGCTCAGCCGCATCCGCCACGCGTTCCTCTCCAGCCCGGAGGAATTGATCGACGAGGCGAAGAACGGGCGGATGTTCATCCTTGTCGATGATGAGGATCGCGAGAATGAGGGCGATCTCATCATCCCGGCGCAGATGGCGACCCCCGATGCGATCAATTTCATGGCGCGTCACGGCCGCGGGCTGATCTGTCTGGCGATGGCCAAGTCGCGGGTCGACCAGCTCGGGCTCGATCTGATGAGCCGCAACAACGGCACGCGGCACGAAACCGCCTTCACCGTCTCGATCGAGGCGCGCGAGGGCGTCACCACCGGAATCTCCGCCGCCGATCGCGCGCGCACGATCGCGGTGGCGATCGATGCCGCCAAGGGCGCCGAGGAGATCGTTACCCCCGGCCATGTCTTTCCGCTCGTCGCGCGCGAAGGCGGGGTGCTGGTTCGTGCCGGGCATACCGAGGCAGCGGTCGATATCGCGCGGCTTGCCGGGCTCAATCCGTCGGGCGTGATCTGCGAGATCATGAAGGACGACGGGACGATGGCGCGGATGGACGACCTCGTCGCCTTCGCCCAACTCCACAATCTCAAGATCGGCACGATCCGCGATCTGATCGCCTATCGCCGCCGCCACGACCACCTCGTCGAATGCGTCGCCGAGACGAAGGTGACGAGCAATTTCGGCGGCGACTGGACCGCCAAGACCTATTTCAACAAGGTCGAGCACAGCGAGAATCTGGTGTTGGTGAAGGGTCGTATCGTCCCCGGCGAGCCGACTCTGGTGCGGATGCATGCCTTCTCGGTGTTCAGCGACATGCTCGCCGAAATGGGCGACCGCGCGACCCTGCTCCACCGCGCGATGGCCGCGATCGGCGAAGCGGGCGCGGGGGTGATCGTGATCCTCAATCCGGTGCGCAGCAATTACCTGCGCGATCAGATGCGCTCGCATGCGGGCGCACAGCCGGTGGTGGAGGAATTGCGCGATTACGGCATTGGCGCGCAGATTCTCGCCGATCTTGGCATCCACGACATGGTCCTGCTGACCAGTTCGCACCGCAATATCGTCGGGCTGGAAGGCTATGGGCTGAATGTGGTGGCGGAGAAGCCGATCCCGGGGGTCGAGGCGGGGGAATAGTCAAAACCTCCGTTAGCCCTGAGCTTGTCGAAGGGCTGTACTTCCTGCCGCGGAAGAAAAGTGCAGGGCTTCGACAAGCTCAGGGCGAACGGGGGTAGGTGCTTCCGTTCTAGCGAGGCAAGCGCCTCACCCCACCGCACTCGCCGGTATCCTGGTCAACGCCGCATCGACCCCGCCGGTCAGCACGCAGGCGGTGCCGCCGGGCGAATACATCATCGTCACGCACAGATTGCATGCGGTGCAGCCCGATCTGCGCTCGCTGCCGTCGCGGAAGCGGTTGATGATATCAGCGTCGTGGATCAGGATCCGCCCCAGCGCGACCACATCGAACCCGTCGGCCATCGCCTGTTCCACCCCGTCGAGCGACTGCACCCCGCCGAGATAGGCGAGCGGCATCTTCACCGACCGGCGGATACGCAGCGCGAGATCGCGCAGATAATTTTCGTGGAACACCACGTCCTTGGGCTCGGACAAGGCCTGCAGCCACATGCCGAGCGCGATGATCGGATTGGCCGGGCGCGCACGGTTCGATTTGGGGAAGGGCGAGCCGAACATCGCGGTGATCGATTCGACGTTCATCCCGTTCGACAGCACCGCCATATGCGCGCCTTCGGCCTCGATCGCGCGCGCCACCGCGACGCCGTCCTCGATCGTGTTGCCGCCTGCCTTGCCGTCGGTCATGCTGAATTTGACCAGCACCGCCAGATCCTTACCCACCGCATCGAGCACCCGGCCGAGCACCTCCGACGGGAAGCGCACGCGGCGTTCGATCGCCCCGCCATAATCGTCGCGGCGGCTGTTGTAGAATTTCGAGATGAACTGGCTGAGCAGATAGCCGTGCCCCATGTGGAGCTCGACCGCGTCGAACCCGGCGCGGCGCGCGCGCTCGGCGGCGGCGACGAATTCGGCGATCATCGCGTCCATATCGGCGCGATCCATCCGTTTCTTGAGCCAGCGGTTGGACATCACGCCGACCTTGTTGAACCCCCCGCTGGCGCTCAGCGGGCGCGACGCCTTGAGCACGTCCTTGGGCAAGAAGGTGAAGCAGCCGGCGTGGGTGATCTGTGCCGATGCGGCGGCGCCGTGGCGATGCACCCCGTCGGTCAGCGCCTTGAGATCGGGCAGCGACGCCTCGTCGAGCGTCACCTGATCGACGAAGGTGCGCCCGTCGAGGCTGGGCGAGCAATAGGCCACCGTCGTCAGCCCGACGCCACCCGCGGCGATCTGTTCGTGGAAGCGCGCGAGCGCCTTGGTCACCACGCCGCCCTTGGCCTTGCCCTCGTTGGTGGCGGATTTGATGAAGCGATTGCGCAAGGTGAGCGGGCCGATCGTCACCGGGCTGAACGGGGAGGGGGCGTCGTTCGCCTGCACTGCATCATCTCCATTATGATTTGACGCAATTTGGCGCTGAATCCGGGGTTTCGTCAATGACTAGCGTAGAATTTCAGGATAATTTCTACGAAAAGTGCATGTCGTCGGTAACTCCCTCCCTCACCCCGGCGTTGAGCCGGGGTGGCGATGGGAGATACGATCGTCGTCAATCGGGCTATTGCAAATACGCAAAATGTATCTCACAAAATTACGCAAATAAGCAATACGCAGCCGAATCGGCGATCGAATCGGCGCGACAAAGGTGGAGAGGGAGATGGCGGCGGCCGATCCGATCTTTGCGGCGCTCACCGCGCCCGGCACGCCGTTCGAGATCGGCGAGCGCGGCGGGATGCAGCAGTTCGTCCGTGCGCCGGCCGACCTCAACAGCCTGATCGAAAGCGCGCGGCGACACGGGG
>NZ_MKRR01000044.1:8648-20180 GCF_001897045.1 Sphingomonas sp. 66-10 | reverse complement strand
CTTCGCGCGGCGCGACGCGCTGGCGGCGATGCTGACGATCGCGCCGGGCGAGCGCGTCGCGATCTGCATGCGCAACCGCGCCGAATGGATGATCGCCTTCCTCGCGACGATCCGCGCCGGCGGCGTGGCGGTGCTGGTCAACAGTCGCGGCGCCCCGGCGGAATTGCGTGCCGCGGTCGAGGAATGCACCCCGGCGCTGGTGCTGGCGGACAGTGAGCGCGCCGCGTTGCTCGTCGCGGCGGCTTATCCCGGCCGGGTGATCGATGCGCGCGACTTTCCCAGCGAAGGGCGCTTCGATCGCGAGATCGCGCCCGCCGCGCCCGACGATCCCGCCGCGATCCTGTTCACCTCGGGCACCACCGGGCGGGTCAAGGGCGCGGTGCTCAGCCATCGCAACCTGATCACCGGGCTGATGAGCGTCCAGCTCGCCGGGCTGATGGTGTTGCAGAATGCGGCGCAGCAATATGGCGTGCCGGTCGAGACGATCCTCGCCAACCGCCCGCAATATGCGACCCTGCTGGTCTATCCTTTGTTTCACATTTCGGGGCTGGGCTCGGCCTTTCTCTCGCCGATGTTATCGGGCGGCAAGGTGGTGATCATGCGCCGCTGGGAGCCGGAGGAGGCGCTGCGGCTGATCGCGGCCGAGCGCGTCACCGCGCTCAACGGCGTGCCGACGATGCTGTGGGACGTGCTCAACCGCGCCAAGATCGACGCGGTCGACATCTCCTCGCTCAACAATATCGGGACGGGCGGGCAGGCGCTGCCGATCAACCTGCTCAAGGCGGTGCAGGCGGCGGTGCCCAACGCCTTTCTCGGCACCGGCTTCGGGTTGACCGAGACATCGGGCGCGGTGGCGATGGCGCTCGGTGCCGATTTCCTGCGCAAGCGCGAGGCGGCGGGGCGGGTGCTCGAACTGGCCGAGGCGCGGGTGCTCGACGCGTCGGGGAAGGTGCTGCCGCCGGGCGCGATCGGCGAGATCGCGGTGCGCGGGCCGATGGTGATGCTAGGCTATTGGAACCGCCCCGAGGAAACCGCCGCGGTGCTCGATGCCGAGGGCTGGTTCCGCACCGGCGACATCGGGCGGATCGACGAAGAAGGCTATATCTTCATCGTCGACCGCAAGAAGGACATGGTCATCTCGGGCGGCGAGAACATCTATTGCGCCGAGGTCGAGCGCGCGTTGAGCGAATTGCCCGAGGTCGCGGAAGGCGCCGCCTTCGGCCTTCCCGACGAAAGATTGGGCGAGCGGCTCGTCGCGGTGGTGCTCGCCGCTGGGCTCAGCGAGGATCAGGTGCGCGATCACGTCGCGACGACCCTGGCGCGCTACAAGGCGCCGGTCCGCGTCGCCTTCGCGCGCACGCCGCTGCCGCGCAATGCGGTGGGCAAGGTCGACAAGATCAGGCTGCGCGCGATGTGGCCCGAGCTTTCAGGAGAAGCATGACATGGCAATGCCGACCGACATCCGGGTGATCGACTGTATGCTCGGCATCCCTGAGGCGGAAGACCGCTCGGCGTGGTTCGAATTCTTCCGCCCGTTGCTCAAGGACGCGCAGAGCGTCGAGCAGTTCACGATGCCGGCGCAATATATGTTCAAGGACATCCCGCAGAGTGGGAAGACCGACGATTTCGTCGCCTGGACGGTCGACCAGATGGACCGCTTCAACATCGAAAAGGCGCTGGTCGGGTGGAACGGCAACGCCACCTCGCTGCGCGCCAAGGAGCGCTATCCCGATCGCTTCTTCTTCGACATGCCGGTCGATCCCAATGGCGGGATGGCCGAGGTGCGGCGGATCAAACAGGCGCATGCCGAACATGGCATCAAGGCGATCAGCGTCTTTCCGGCGGGGACGCTGCCGCAGGTGGCGATCAACCACAAATATATGTTCCCGCTCTATGCCTGCGCGGTCGAGCTCGACATTCCGATCCTGCTCAACGTCGGCATTCCCGGCCCGCGCATTCCGATGGAAACGCAGCGCGTCGAGCATCTCGACGAAGTGTGCTGGTTCTTTCCCGAGCTCAAGGTGGTGATGCGCCACGGCGCCGAGCCCTGGGAAGCATTGGCCGTCAAGCTGATGCTCAAATGGCCGAACCTTTATTATTCGACCAGCGCCTTTGCCCCGAAACATTATCCCAAGGCGATCATCGACTACGCCAATACGCGCGGCGCCGACAAGGTGATCTACGCCGGCTATTTCCCGATGGGGCTGAGCCTCGATCGCATCTTCGGCGACATGCCCAACGTGCCGTTCAAGGACGAGGTGTGGCCCAAATTCCTGCGCGACAATGCGCTCAAAGTATTCGGACTGGAGAAATAAGATGGCGGACCAGGCGTTGACCGATGCGCGCACCGCACCCGTCGCGGTGTGGCAGATGCTCGCCGGGTTGAAGGGCGATGCGCTCAAGGAATGGCGGATGGCCGAACCGCGCAACCGCGCGCCGGTCGCCGATCGCAACCTCGATCTGCCCTATCCGTTCGGCTGGTATCCGATCCTGCTGTCGAGCGAGCTTCAGGTCGGCGAGGTCAAGCCGCTGCGCTATTTCAGCACCGATCTGGTGGTGTGGCGCGGCGAGGACGGTGCGGTGCGGATGCTCGATGCCTATTGCCGCCACCTCGGCGCGCACATGGGCTATGGCGGGCGGGTCGAGGGCAATATGCTCGAATGCCCGTTCCACGCGTGGCGCTACGACGGCAGCGGGGTGGTGCATGAGATCCCCTATGCCAAGGTGATCCCGCCGCAGGTCCGCCGCCCGTGCGACCGGCAATGGCCGGTGACCGAGGCCAATCGCTGGATCTGGATGTGGTATCACCCCGAGGGCGCGGCGCCGCAATGGGAGGTGGCGCACGTCCCCGAGGCATCCGACCCCGACTGGACCGATTACGACATCCAGGAATGGTATGTCTGGGGCAATATCCAGAACATGGCCGAAAACGGCGTCGACGCCGCGCATTTCAAATATATCCACGGCACCGCGACCTTCCCCGACTATAAGTTCGAGTGGAACGGGCACCGCCGCGCCGCCTATGTCGATGCCAAGCTCGGCACCCCGCAGGGCGAGGTCGACGGGCGGATCGCTTATGAGACGGTCGGCCCGGGGCAGAGCTGGACGCGTTTCACTGGCATTTCGGAAACACTGCTCGTCGCCTGCCTGACCCCGGTGGAGAAGGACAAGATCCACGCGCGCTTCTGCTTCACCCAGCCCAAGTCGCAGGCCGAAGGGCCGATGGCCGGGCTCGCGCGCGCGATCATCAAGGATATCTGCAAGCAATTCGATCAGGACAAGGTGGTGTGGGACCGGCAGAAATATCTGCCGCGTCCGTTGGTGTGCGATGGCGACGGGCCAATCGGGATGTTCCGCAAACATTATGCGCAATTCTACGCCGGCGCGGCGGAAGCCTGACGCGTGGAACTGACGCGCAGGGCGGTGGTCGCGGCGGGGGCTGCGGTTGCGGTCGGCGGCGTGGCCAGGCCCGCCGCCGCTGCCAAGGCCGGATTGCTCGACCGGCATGACGCGCTCGGCCTCGCCGCTTTGGTCAAGACGCGGCAGGTCTCGCCCAGCGAATTGCTCGATGCGGCGATCGCGCGGTGCGAGGCGATGAACCCGCGCTTCAATTTCCTCGCGCGCCAACATTATGATTATGCGCGCAAGGCGATCGCGCGCGGACTGCCGCAGGGGCCGTTCACCGGCGTGCCGTGGTTGGAGAAGGATCTCAACACCTTCATCGCAGGCGAGATCACCGGGCAGGGCAGCCGTTACTACAAGGACTTCCGCGCGACAGTCACCTCGGAGCTGGTCAGGCGCCACGAGCGCGCCGGGCTGGTGATCTTCGGCAAAACGACGACCCCCGAATTCGGCCTCACCGCGACGACCGAATCCAAGGCGACCGGCGCGACGCGCAATCCGTGGAACCCCGAGCATATCGCCGGCGGCTCGTCGGGCGGCGCGGCGGCCGCGGTGGCATCGGGCGTGATCCCCGCCGCGCACGCCACCGACGGCGGCGGCTCGATCCGCATTCCGGCGTCGTGCTGCGGGTTGTTCGGATTGAAGCCGAGCCGCGGCCGCGTGCCGATGGGGCCGCTGAGGACCGAGGGCTGGGGCGGGCTCTCCTGCCACCACGCGGTCACGCATAGCGTGCGCGACAGCGCGGCATTGCTCGATGCGACCCACGGCGGCGAACCCGGCTCGCGCTATGTCGCGCCGACCCCCGAACGCTCGTTTCTCGAGGAAGTGACGCGCACGCCGGGCAAATTGCGCATCGCGCTGATGATGACCCCGCCCGGCGGGACCCCGGTCGACGCGGAATGCGCCGCGGCGACGATGAGCGCGGCCAAATTGTGTGAAAGCCTCGGTCATATCGTCGAGGAGGCCGCGCCCAAATTGGATGCCGGCGCGATCGGTCAGGCGGGGTTCGTGATGATCGGCGCCTCGGTCGCGGCCGATCTCGATGCGCGCGCCAAGGCGACGGGCATCCCGCTCGGCCGCGACGTGGTCGAGCGGGTCACTTTGTCCTTCTATCGAGAATATGGCGAGAAATTCAGCGCGATGGACTGGGTGCGCGCCAATAACACGCTCCAGGAAGCAGCCGTCACCTTGGCGCAATTCATGACGCGCTATGACCTGATCCTGTCGCCGACGCTCGCCGAATTGCCGCTCAAGCTCGGCACGATCGATCTGTCGCAGGAGGATGTGCAGCTGTTCATGCGCAACGTGACGCCGTTCACCCCCTTCACCGGGGTCTATAATATGACCGGCCAGCCGAGCATGTCGGTCCCGCTCGGCATGTCGGCATCGGGCTTGCCGATCGGGGTGATGTTCTCCGCGCGCTACGGCGACGAGGCGATGCTGTTCCGCCTCGCCGGGCAGCTCGAACGCGCGGCGCCGTGGAAGGGCCGCCGGCCGCCGATCGCCTGACACCGACAACCGCTGGGAGGAATGCATGATGCATCACGTCGCGCCGCTGCTGGGATTGCTCGGGCTGATCGGCCTCGCCGGTTTCGCGGTTTTGAAACATCCGGTCGATAAGGCGCGCCCCGGCGGCTGGATGCGGCACGGGGGGCTGCTCGGCCTTTTCGGACTGGCGGGCTTCTGGATTCCCGGTGCGGGGGCGGCAGGGGCGTTCGGCGCGCTGGGGCTGTGGGACCATCAGGACCCGCGGCTCGCCCTGTGGGGCAAGCTGGGGCTGGTCGGCATCGTCGGCCTGCCGTTCATCGCTTTGGCGATGCTGTAGGCCTTTCTCCCTTCCCTTGAACAAGGGAGGGGAGGTGCAAGCGGAACAGATCGAATGCGTGGATTGCGGAACAAGATAGGGATCGTCGCCGGGGGCGGGCGCGGGATCGGGGCGGCGACCGCGCGGCGGCTCGCCGAGGAAGGCGCCGCGGTGGTGATCGGCGATATCATGGCCGATTGGGCCGAGGAGGTCGCCGCCGCGATCCGCGAGAGCGGCGGCCGCGCGATCGGGGTGCGGCTCGACGGCACCTCGGCGGAATCGCAGGCCGCGATCGTCGCCACCGCCAGCCGCGAATTCGGCGGGCTGGATTTCTATCACACCAATCTCGCCGGCGGGACCGACGGCGACGTCGATGCGCTCAACTGCGCGGTCGACGTTCTGGAAACCTCCTTCGCGATCAATGCCAAAAGCCATTTCCTCGCGACTCAGGCGGCGCTCCCCCTGCTGCTCGCGCGCGGCGGCGGGGCGATGATCTACACCTCGTCGGGCGCCGCCTCGGGCGGGGCGCCGTGGCAGGTCGCCTATCCGATGGCCAAGAATGCGATCCACGCGCTCGCGCGCCATGTCGCGTCGCGCTGGGGTAAGGACGGCATTCGCGCCAATGTGATCTGCCCCGGGCTGGTGCTGACCGAGGCGGTGAAGCAGCATCTGACCGCGGAATATGTCGAGCGCGGGCTGAAGGCGGTGCCGCATCGCCGGCTCGGCCAGCCCGAGGATATCGCCGCAATGGTTGCTTTTCTCGCCTCCGATGACGGTATCTGGATCAACGGGCAGGTCTATCACGTCAACGGCGGCGCGCAGATGCGCGATTGACGGCGGCATTGACGAGCGGCCTCGACACGCTCAACGGGCGAGCGAGAAGAAGGGCAGCACGATGAATGACAATTTCGTTCTCGATGAGGTGGATCGCGCCATCGTCCAGCAATTGCGCGACAATGGCCGCGCGACCAACCAGCAGATCGCCGAGACGCTCGGGCTGACCGCCGCCACCGTTTCGTCGCGCATCCGGCGGATGGAGGATGCCAATAAGCTGCGCGTCGTTGCGGTCTCCGATTTCGCCGCGCACGGCTATAACATGCTGATGCAGGTCGCGATCGAGGTCGACGGGCGCCCGGCGACCGAGGTCGCGACCGAGCTCGCCGAGCTGCCCGAAGTGTTCGCCGCGCATCTCGTCACCGGGCGGCACGATATCGACATCCTGATCGCGCTGCACGATTCGGACGAACTGCCCGATTTCCTGCAGCACAAGCTCGCGCCGGTACGCGGCATCCGCACGATCGTGCCGTCGATCGTTACCGACGTGCTCAAGTATAAATTCGATGTTGCGCCGATCGAGGCGCGGGAGGGCGAATGACCGCGCCGACGCTGGATCAGCTCGATCGACAGCTGATCGATATTTTGGCCCATGACGCACGGGTCAGCAACCGCAAAATCGCCGCCGATCTCGGGGTGACCGAGGGGACGGTGCGCGGCCGGATCAAGCGGCTGCAGCAGGACGGGCTGATCGCCTTCACCGCGATCACCAGCCTGCGGCTCGAGGATTCGGTCAAGCTCGCGATCATCGGGGTGCAGGCCGAATATGCCAGGCTGCGCCCGATCGCCGAGCAGATCGCGGCTTTTCCCAATGTCGATGCGGTGATGATCGCGATGGGGCGGTTCAACATCCTCGTCGTCTGCCTGTTCAGCGAGCTGGACCGGCTTTACGCGCTCGCGTCCGACCAGATTCTCGTCATCGACGGGGTGCACCACGTCGAAACCTCGATCGCGGTGAAGACGGTCAAATATAATTCGCGCGTCGTGCGGATCGCGGAGGCCGAGCGAGTCGTCGACGCCGACGGGGGCTGATGCTCCGCGAACGACAATATATTTCGTATCCTTTTACTTGGATGCGGAATCTTGATTGACATAAATTACGAACTTTGAAAACCTCCCCGCTGACGCCGGACAGGGGATCGCACCCGCATGAACGCGGGGCGGACCGCCGGCAGGGGAGGAGAGGCTCATGAAGTCTTGGCATCGGGCGACCGTGCGCGCCTTGCTGGCGAGCGGCGCCGGGCTGGTACTGCCGATCGCGGCGCAGGCGCAGAACGGACAGCCCCCGCAGCAGGCCTCGACCGGCGGGCTGACCGAGATCGTCGTCACCGCGCAAAAGCGCGAGGAAAACCTCCAGCAGACCCCGATCGCAATTTCGGCGATTTCCGCCAAGCAGGTGGAGTTGCGCGGCATTTCCGAGATCAAGGATCTCAGCGCGCTGGCCCCCAATGTCGCGATCGCGCCGGGCACGACCAATGCGACCGCCGCGGTGGTCTCGATCCGCGGCATCCCGACCCCGGCCGACGAGACGCAGGGTTATGATTCGCCGATCGGGCTCTATCTCGATGGCGTGTATCTCGCGCGCTCGTCCACCGCCTCGTTCGAGGTGGCGGATATCGAGCGCGTCGAGGTGCTGCGCGGGCCGCAGGGCACCTTGTTCGGGCGCAACACGACCGGCGGCGCGATCAATTTCATCACCAAGCTGCCGACCGACGATGCCAGCCTGAAGTTGCGGTTCGGCTACGGCAATTTCAATCAGTTGACCGGGCGCTTCATCCTCAACAGCGGGACGATCGGCGACGTGCTGCGCATGTCGATCGGCTATCTCCACAAGCAGCGCGATGGCACCGTCGACAATCCGCTCCAGCCCGATCGGCTGCTCGATCCCGGCGGCAACAAGACCGACAGCGTGCGCTGGGCGGCGACGCTCGATCTGGCGCATTGGCTGAAGATCACCAACATCTTCGATTATACCCGCGTCGACGGCGTCGCATCGGCGCAGCAGCTCGCACAAGTGGGGGACGGGACCTTCCGGCCCAATGTCACGATCGGCGGCAACACTTTCTCGCAGGTTCAGCCGGCCAATGTCGCGGGCTATCTCGCCGAGGCCAATGTGCTCCAGCCGGGGTGCGGCAAGCCGGTGCAGCTCGCGCGGCTCGATACCCTCTGTCTCGATCAGGCCCGGCTGTCGAGCGACCGCGTGTGGGGCGAATTGTTTCGCGTCGAGGCCGATCTCGGCGGGGTGACACTGCGCTCCTCGACCGCGTGGCGCGGCTGGAAGAACAGGATCGAGGGCAGCGATCTCGACGGGATGGGGACGTTGCGCGGGCCGCTGTTCACGCAGACGTCGCTGCTCAACGGTTTCCCGGTTGGGGTGCTGTCGTTGTTCCAGCCGGCGGGCACCGCGGCGTTCCTCGCCGGCCAATCGGTACCGACGACGACGCAGCCCCTGTTCCAGGCGAGCAACGTGCGCCGCCAGCATCAGTTCAGCCAGGAGCTCGAGCTGGTCTCGGGCAAGGGCAGCGCGTTCGAATGGGTGGTCGGCGCCTTCTATTTCCGTGAGAACGGTTATGAGCGCAACGACCAGAGCTTCGGCTTCGTGCTCGACACCAATCAGGCGGTGTTCACCCCGACGAACTTCGGCGCGCTCGCACCGGTGCTGCAGGCGGCCAACCCCGCACGTTACCGGCTGGTGCCGACGCCCAGCTCGGTGCTCGGCTATAACGCTTACGGTTCGTCAAAGGCGATCTACGGCCAGGCGACGTGGCGGCCGGGTGGAGCCGATGCGCCGCTCGGGTTCACGCTCGGGCTGCGTTACACCTGGGATACCAAGCGGATGGCGCGGTTCCAGAACGGGCCGACGCCGTTCACCGCGCCGGTCGATCTCGCGCTCAACGACCAGACCGCCAAGTTCAGCGCGCCGACCGGCAATTTCACGGTCGATTATCGCGCCAGCGACGAGGTGAACCTCTATGCCCGCGTCGCGCGCGGCTATCGCTCGGGCGGGTTCAACGCGCGCCAGTCGACCAGCGCCGCGGCCAATATCCCGCTGATCCCGTTCAGGGACGAGAAGATCTGGTCGTATGAAATCGGCGCCAAGACCGAATTCGCCCACCGGCTGCGGCTGAACGGTGCGGTGTTCTACAACCAATATTCCGATCAGCTCGCGACGATCCCGATTCCGGGCGGCGCGACCTTCGGCACGCAGGTGGTGAATGCCGGCAAGACCAATTATCTCGGCGCCGAGCTCGAAGGGCAGCTTGTCCTCACCGACGAACTCTCGCTCGACGGGTCGGTCGGCTATGTTCACAAGAACGTGAAGCAATTTCCGGCGGCGGATATCAACGGCGTGATCCAGAATATCGCCCCCGTGATCACGCTCGGCAATTCGCCCGATTGGACCGCCAATGCCGGCGCGACCTACACCCGGCCGATCGGCGGCGGCGCCCGGCTCACGGCGCGGGCGGGGTGGAATTACGTCTCGTCGCAGGTGATGTTCGCCAACCCGCTCGCCGCGCCGTTCCAGCAGGTGACCTCGGGCAGCGCGCGCGGCTTGTGGGATGCGCAATTGCGGATCGACGATTTCGATCTCGGCGCGGCCAAGGTCAGCGTGACTTTGTGGGGAAAGAACCTCACCAACAAGGCTTATGTCGCGCGCGGCATCGATTACGGCCAGCTCGGCTGGGGCGGGGTGATCTACGGCGATCCGCGGACCTATGGCGTGACGCTCGATCTGAACTTCTGACGAAAAGGCGCCGGTCGGGAAGCACTGACCGGCGCTTTTCGTCGTCCCAGCGCAGGCTGGGATCTCAGGCCGCAAGCGCGACCTATGGGGCACGCGATCCCAGCTTGCGCTGGGATGACGGGACTACATCGACCCCCGCGGCTCGCGCGGCAGGCCGAGCGCGCGCTCGGCGACGATGTTGCGCTGGATCTGGTTGGTCCCGCCGTAGATCGTGTCCGCGCGTGCCGAGAGGAACAGGTTCGGCAGCATCGGGAAATGATAGTCCTCGCCGTCGGTCACCTCGCCGGCCTGGCCCAGAACGTCCATCGCCAGTTCGCCCAGCGAACGCCGCCAGCTCGCCCATTGCAGCTTATAGGTCAGCGCCGCGCCGTCCGGGCGCGCGTGATCGGTGTGGCTCAGCATCCGCAGCGCGCCGTAACGCATCAGCCGCAGCCCGATCTCGGCCTTGGCGATGCGCTGGCGGATCAGCGGGTCTTGCGCGCTGCCATTCTCCCGCGCGGCGGCGATGATCGCATCGAGCTCGTTGCGGAAATTCATCTGCTGGCCGAGCGTCGAGACCCCGCGCTCGAACGCGAGCAGCCCCATCGCCACCTGCCAGCCGTTGCCCGGCGTGCTGACGAGATTGCCCGAGGCGGTGCGCGCGCCGTCGAAGAAGGTTTCGTTGAACTCGGCCGCGCCGTTGATCTGGCGGATCGGGCGGATCGTGATCCCCGGCTGGTCGAGCGGCATCAGCAGGAAGGTGAGCCCCTTCGGTCCCTTCGAGCCTTCCTCGCTGCGCGCGACGACGAAGATCCAGTCGCAGATCTGCGCCAGGCTGGTCCAGATCTTCTGCCCGTCGACCACCCATTCGTCGGTCGCCGCGTCGAGCCGCGCCTTGGTGCGGACATTGGCGAGGTCGGACCCTGCGTTGGGTTCGGAATAACCCTGGCACCACAGCACCTTGCCGGAGGCGATCCCGGGGAGGAAGCGTTGCTTCTGCTGCTCGGTGCCGAAGGTCAGGATCGTCGGGCCGGCGAGTTCCACCCCCATGTGCGCGATCCGCCCCGGCGCTCCGGCGCGGGCATATTCCTCGGCGAAGATCACCTGCTGCGCCAGCGTCGCGTCGCGGCCGCCCCATTGGCTCGGCCAGCCGATCACCGACCAGCGGTCCTCGCCCAGCTTGAGCTCCCATTCCTTGCGGCGCTCGGCCGCCGCGGTGAGCCCGGTCAGCCCCTTGAGGTCGCCGAATTCGCCGTGCATCTGCGCGTTGAGCCAATCGGCTGCCTCGGCGCGGAACGCCTCATCCTCTGGCGAGAAGCCCAGTTTCATGCGGCGTCTCCCAGCCCGATCAGTTGCGCGATCCGCTCGCGATGCCAGGCGCTCGTCCCGAGCATCGACTGGATCGCCTTGGCGCGTTTGAAGAACAGATGCGCGTCATGCTCCCAGGTGAAGCCGATCCCGCCGTGGAGCTGGATCATGTCGCCCGCGCAGCGGAAATAGGTGTCGGCGGCGAAGCTCTTGGCCGAATGGAGCGCGATCGGCGCTTCGTCCGATCCTTCGTCGACCGCGCATGCCGCCCAATAGACCGCCGAACGCGCCTGCTCGATCTCGACCATCATGTCGGCGAGCCGGTGCTTATACGCCTGAAAGCTGCCGATCTGGCGCCCGAACTGGATACGCTCCTGCGCATAGCCGACGGTGCGGTCGAGCGTCGCCTGCGCGCCGCCCAAAGCCTCGGCGGCGACGCAAATCCAGCCGCCTTCCTGCG
>NZ_MKRR01000044.1:0-8635 GCF_001897045.1 Sphingomonas sp. 66-10 | reverse complement strand
GAAGGGGCGCGTCTGGTCCAGCGTCGTGCAGGCGGCGACGATCAGCCCCGCCGCGCCGCGCTCGACCAGCCACGCGGCGCTGTCGGTGGCGATCAGAAATACATCCGCCGACGCGCCATGCGCGACGAAATCGACCGTTCCCGATAGTCGGTCGCCCGACGCAGTGACCTTCGCGGCGAGCCCCGTCGCGCCGATCGCCTCGCCGCTGGCGAGCTTCGGCAGCCACACGGCCTTTTGCGCCTCCGATCCGCCGCGGGCGAGGCCATGCGCGGTCATCGCCAGCGAGCCGAGCATCGGCAGCGCCGCCACCTGTGCCCCCGCCGCTTCGGCGAGGATCGCGAATTCGACCAGCCCCAGCCCGGAGCCGCCGTGCGCCTCGGGCAAGGCGATCCCGGCAAGGCCGAGCTCCTGACAGAAGCTGTGCCACAGGGCGCGGTCCACGCCGTCCTTGTCCATTGCGGCGCGGGTGCGCTCGCTGGTGGCGTTTTCGTCGAAGAAGGCCTTGGCCGTCTCCGCGATCATCGCCTGTTCGTCGGTGAATGCGAAGTTCATCTGTCTTCCGGTCAGCCGGCCTGCAACACGGCCGAGAGGTTGGGATTGCGACGCAGCTCGTTACCGCCGTCGACCGCGAAGCTCTGCCCCGTGACCCACGACGATTCCGGCCCTGCGAGATAGCGTACTGCCTGCGCGATATCGACCGGTTCGCCGAAGCGGCCGAGCGGAAATTCGGGGGCGAAGGCGTCGAGCACGCCGGGGGTCTCGAACATCGGCCCGGTCGCGTCGCTGCGGGTGAGCCCGGGGCGGACGGCGTTGACGCGGATGCCGCGCGCGCCCAACTCCTCGGCCGCGCCGCGCACCAGGGCTTCGAGCGCGCCCTTGGCGATATGATAGCTGGCGAGAAAGTGGAACGGCAGCTTGGCCGCGGTCGACGAGATGCACACGATCGCTCCGCCCGGCTGCATCAGCGGGACGCCGTGGCGGATCGCGAGGAAGGTGCTGGTGACGTTGAAGTCGAAATCGTGGCGCAGTTCGTGCGCTTCGAGCGACATGAACGGCTTGAACCCGCCGCCGCCGACCGTCGCGACGATCACGTCGAGCCGCCCCGCGATCGAATGCGCCGCGCCGAGCGCCGCCTGCACGTCGCCCTCGATGGTCGCGTCGCCCGCGAACACTTCGATCCGCGCATCGGGCACTGCGGCGAGGATTTCGGCGCGGCTGCGCTCCAGCGCGTCCAGCCGGCGCCCCATCAGCAGCAACGTCGCGCCGTCGCGGGCGAGAAGCAGTGCGGAGGCAGTGGCGATCCCGCCGCTACCCCCGGTGACGATCGCGGTCTGCCCGTCGAGCGGGCGCGTCATTGGCCCATTGTCCGCGTTTCTTCCCAATCGACGATCAGCGTGCGCTGGCTGAAGCGCCATGCGCCGCCCTCGCGTCGCCACTGATCCTGATAGCGGATCGACCAGCACAACAGGCTCTTGCCCCCGTCCGCCGCGACGAGATGGTCGGCGGTCGAATAGGTTTCGCCCTCGGCGCGATCGCCATGGATCGTGACGAGCTGGTTGTGGACGCGATGCTGCGTCTTGAGGAACATGCGTTCGAGCAGGTCGATGCTGCCGAGCACCGCATCGCGCCCCTCAATGCGGAAGCCCGGGCCTTCGACCACGCAATCCTCGGTCATCACCTCGGTCCACAGCGCCTTGTCGCGCCGATCGGCGCCGGCGGCGTAGAGTTCCGCAGTGCGGCGCAGCGCGGCCTCGTCCTCAAGCCGGGACATTGGCCCCGCCATATTGCGCGACCACCTCGGCGACCGCATTGGCGACATCATTGCGCGTATAGCCAAGCAGCGCCGTTTCGGCCGGGTCCGGCTCGTAGCGGATCCAGTTGCCGCGCCCCTGCGGAATCGCGACATCGGGGAGCAAGGGGTGCGATTCATCGCGCGCCTCGGGGCGCGCGGCATTGCCGGCGGCGGCGAAGAACAGCCCGAAATAATCCGCGAAGCTCAGATTCTCGTCGCCGACCAGATAGGCCTTGCCCGGCTCGCCGCGCAGCAAGGCGCCTTCGAGCGCCTGGCTCAGCGAGCGGAACGACATGAAATTGGTGCCCCCGGCGGGTGCGTACACCGGGATCGGCAATTTGCCCTCGGCCCAGGCGACATAGGGCTCGAAGATCATGCTCGACAGCCCCGGTACCGCGCCGACCATGAAGGGCGCGTTGACGCTGATCACGTCGAACCCCGGGCGGGTCTCTGCGCGCGCGCCCTCGCAGGCGAGTCGGCGCGAGCGGATGTAGAAATTGTTTCTTTCGAGCTCGGGCGCGGCCTGCGGGTAGAAGCTGCCGAGCTGGATCACGCGCTTCACCCCGGCCTCGCGCGCGGCACGCATGAAGGCGGGGACCGCCTCGGTATTGGCGCGGTTGAGATGCTCCTGCGCATCGATCGAGGGCGGGATGTGGCGCGGATCGTTGCCCGCGGCGAAGATGATCGCGTCAAACCCCTTGAGGCGATCGGGGGTGAAATCGCCCGCGACATAATCGCCCTTGAGGAACGGCATATCGGCCATTGCGGTGCCCGCCGGCGCGGGGTTACGCGCGGCGATCGACACGTCATGGCCCTTTTCCGCGAGATGGATCGCGGCATGGCCGCCAAGACCACCGGTGCCGCCGACGACGAGGATTTTCATAGTCTCTCTCCTAGAGCGCCGAGCGCCAAACAGCCCGAACCGTGGGGGATATTGTCATTAGGCCGGAATCCGCAGGCCGTTGCCGCTGACCAGCGGGACGACCGTCCATTGTCCTTCGGGGGTCCGCGTCCAGCCCGCCGCGGCGAGCGCGCCGCCGTCGACGTGGATCGTCGTCCCCGTCACCCAGCTCGCGAGCGGGCTGGCGAGATACAGCGCCGCGCCCGCGATGTCCTCCGGCTTGCCGAAGCGGCCGAGCGGGATCCATTTGTCCATATGCGTGCGATTCTCGGGCGGGATCATGTAATCCAGCGCGACCTGCGGCGTATCGGTGGTCTCGGGAGCGATATCGTTGATGCGAATGCCATCCGGCGCCAGTTCGAGCGCGAGGCATTTGCTCAACGCGGTCACCGCCGCCTTGCACGCGCCATAGACCGCGCAATTGGGGATGCCGCGGAACGCCTCGATCGAGGTCACGCTGACGATGCTCGATCCGGGCGCGGCGGCGCGCAGCAGCGGCAGCATCGCGCGGGTGACGCGCATCACCTGGCCGAAATTGATCTCGACGATGCCGTCGATTTCCTCGTCGCTCATCGTTTCGAACGGCTTGGCGTGGAGGAAATCGCCGACATTGTTGACCAGCACGTCGAGCCTGCCGAAGCGTTCTTTCAGCGTCGCCGCGAGCGCGGCGACCTCGGCGCTCTTGGTCACGTCGCAGCGCAGCGCGAACGCATCAGGAAAAGCGGCGGCGAAATCGGCGCGCAATTCCTCGCTCACCTCGGCGATCGCCACGGTCGCGCCGGCGGCGGCGAATGCCTCGGCACAGGCGCGGCCGATCCCGCGTCCGCCACCGGTGACGAGCACCGTCTTCCCGGAATAATCGAGCGGGTTCATCGCGGCGGCTCCCATTATGACGGCAGATAGAGTTGCGCTGCCTTGCCGCCGTCGACCGGCAGCGCGGTGCCGGTGATATAGCTTGCGGCGTCGGACAGCATGAACAGGATCGCCTCGGCGAGTTCGTCGGGCGCGCCGCCGCGGCCCATCGGGATCGCGTCGATCGTCTTGGCGGCGGTATCGGGCGCGGCCTTGCCGAACGCCTCGGTCGCGGCGGTCTGCACCTGTCCGGGGACGATCGCATTGACGCGGATGCCCGATCGCGCGCCCTCCATCGCGGCGACCGCGGTGAACTGGATCAGCGCCGCCTTCGACGCCGAATAGCTCGCCATATAAGGCGCGGCGCGGATGCCGCAGGAGGAGGAGATGTTGACGATCGAGCCTTTGCCCTGTTTCGCCATCACCCCCATCGCCGCCTTGGTGCCGACGAACACCGCATCGGCGTTGACCGCGAAATCCTGCCGCCACTGATCGAGCGTCAGGCTGCCGATCGGCGCATAATGGACCGACATCGCATTGTTGACCATCATGTCGAGCCGGCCGTGGCGCCGCGCGACATCCTCGACGAGCGCGGTGAACGCCGCATCGTCGGAAACGTCGAGCTGGTGGATTTCAACCTTGCCCCCGGTCGCGGCGATTTCCGCCTCGGCCTCGGCGAGCTTGTCCGGCCGGCGCGCGCAGATCGCGACGGTCGCGCCACGCTGCGCGAGCAACCGCGCGGTCGCCCGGCCGATGCCGTCACTCCCGCCGGTGACGATCGCCACCTCTCCCGTGAAATCCTGTGTCATTGGCGCGGTTCCACCGAATCCGATTGCGCTGAAGTCAACGCAATTGGCGCGTTGGCGGCGTGGCTGTCAATGCATAGCGTAAAATACATGAAGTTGAACTACGAAAATACTCAATGCCGCGCTCCTTTCTTGGGTCTCCGCGAAGGGCCCCATCTAAAGTATTACTTTGATGGGAACCCAAGGCGGGACCCAGCCTGGGCTCCTGCCTTCGCGGGAGCACAAGCCGGGCTTGGGATGACGGGAATAGCTACCGCGCCCCGCGCACCAATCGGCCCGGCAGCGCGCCGGTCGCCTCGCCGTGGCGGCGGATCACCGCGCCCGACACGATCGTCGCATCGTAACCGCTGGCGCGCTGATCGAGTCGTCGCCCGCCCGCGGGCAAGTCGCGGACGATCTCCGGGCGGTGCAGCTGCAGGCGATCGAGGTCGATCACATTGATATCCGCCTTGGCGCCGATGCGCAGCACGCCGCGATCGCCGAGCCCCACCGTCTGCGCGGTCCGTGACGTGAGCATATGGATCGCCCGCGCCAAGTCGATCCGCTGCTCCGTCGCGTCGCGCACCCAATGCGTAAGGAGGAAGGTCGAATAGCTCGCGTCGCACACCGCGCCATAATGCGCCCCGCCGTCGCCGAGCCCGGGGACGCAATTAGGGTGGGTCAGCATCTCATATGCCGCGTCGAGCCGGCCGTTCTCATAATTGCCCAGGGCGGCGAGGAACATCGCCTCGCCCGCGCTGTCGAGGAAGGCGTCATAGGCATAATCGGCCGGGGTGCAGCCGCGCGCGGCGGCAAGCGCGGCGATGCTCTGATCGGCAGGTGGGGCGTAATTCGGCGGATCGTTGAGCGGGAACATCCACTGCCAGATTCGCGCGATGCCGGAGAGCGGGTGGCCCGGCTCGGGGGTGTCGGAAAGGATCGCGCGACGCACCGCGGGATCGCGCATCGCCGCGATCCGCTCGGCGAGCGGGAGGTGCGCGATCGCGCGATAGCTCGGGCACAGCACGAAGGGGTGGACCGACAGCTCGATCCCGGCGATCAGCCCGATCGGCCGCGGCATCACCTGCGCGGTGATCGACGAGCCGGCGGCATTGGCCGCTTCCATCCGCGCGATCGCCTCGCGCCAGGTCGGCGGCCCGTCATTGCCGCAAGCGAGCGTATAGGTCGCGGGGCGGCCGCATGCCTTGACCACGTCGGCCATCACGTCGAACTCGTCGGCCCAGCCGCGATAGGCGTCGAGCACGATCTGCAATATGCCCGAACCGGCATCGCTCATCCCGGCGCAGATCGCCTTGAGTTCGGCGGTATCGGCGTCGTAGCTCGGGATCTGGTCGCCGTCGGCGGTGCGGTGGATGTTGAGCCGAGAGGTGGCGAAGCCGAGCGCGCCGGCCTCGACCGCCTCCCGGCTCAAGGCGCGCATCCGCGCGAGATCGCCCTCGGTCGCTGCTTCGCGTTTCGCGCCGCGCTCGCCCATCACATAGACGCGCAGCGGGGAGTGCGGGAGATAGGCGGCAACGTCGATATCGCGCCGCCCCGCCTCGAGCCGGTCGAGATAGTCGGGAAAGGTCTCCCAATCCCAGCGCAGCCCTTCGGTCATCACCACGCCGGGGATATCCTCGACCCCCTCCATCACCCGGACGAGCAGATCGCGGTCGTCGGCGCGGCAGGGCGCGAAGCCGACCCCGCAATTGCCCATCACCGCGGTGGTGACGCCGTGTGACGAGGAGGGCGCGAGCCGCGCGGACCAGATCGCCTGACCGTCATAATGGGTGTGGACGTCGACGAAGCCAGGGGTGACGATCCGGCCCCTGGCGTCGATCTCCTCGGCGCCACGCCCGCCGACATTGCCCAGCGCGACGATCTGCCCGTCCTTCACCGCGACATCGCCCTCGAACAGTGCCCCGCCGCTGCCGTCGACGATCGTCCCGCCACGGATCACCAGATCATGTTCGCTCATACGCTGCGCCTCTCCAGTCGGATATTTCTAATCCTAAGCTTCCCGCGGCGACAGGGGCCAGGCATCATCCATTTTGGCTAAAAGCGCTCAGAAACCTCCTCGTCATTCCCGCGAAGGCGGGAATCCATTCTGGCTGGCCTCTGCGTAGAATCGCAGGTGGCAGTGCTTATGGATTCCCGCCTTCGCGGGAATGACGAAGGGAGGCGTCGACATTGGCCTTGTGCGCAGATAATTACGTTTATAAATTCGAGTCTATGGGCTATTTTGATAAAAATACGCTAGTTTGCGTCGAATCGGGAAAGGATTGTCATGGTCGAGCCGAAGGTTGCACTGGTCACCGGCGCCAGCCGGGGCGCGGGGGCGGGAATTGCGCGCGGGTTCGGCGAGAAGGGGATGACGGTCTATGTCACCGGGCGGAGCACCGCGCCGGGGCTGGCGCACGGCTGGGACGGCACGGTGCTGCCGGGCACCGTCGGCGAAACCGCCGAGGCGGTGACCAGGGCAGGGGGCAAGGGGATCCCGGTGGTGTGCGATCATAGCGACGACGCGCAGGTCGCCGCGCTGTTCGAACAGATCGAGCGCGAGCAGGGGCGGCTCGATATCCTCGTCAACAATGCCGCTTACATGCACCGGCAATTGATCGAGAAGAAACCGTTCTGGGAAAAGGAACTGGCGGCGGTCGGCATCCTCGATGTCGGGCTACGCTCGGCCTATGTCGCGAGCTGGCACGCGGCGAAGATGATGGTGCGGCAGGGTTCGGGGACGATCGCCTTCGGCTCGTCGTTCGGCGCCTCCTGCTACATGCACGGGCCGGCCTATGGTGCGCAAAAGGCGGGGATCGACAAATTCGCGCATGATATGGAGCATGATCTGCGCGAGACGGGCGTGCGCACCTTCTCGATCTGGATGGGCCCGCTGGTCACCGAGCGCTCGGCGATCGCGCGCGAGACCAACCCGGAACAATATGAAGGCTTCATCGAGACCGCCGAGAACCCCGAGTTCACGGGGCACATCATCTATGCGCTGGCGACCGATCCCAAGGGCGCGGCGCTCAGCGGGCGGACGCTGATCGGCGCGGAAGTGGCGCGCGATCTCGGCGTCACCGACCGCGGCAAGGAGCGGCCGTCGTATCGCGAGATGCTCGGCAGCCCGCCGGAGCCGAACCCGGCGGCGGTTTATTGAGAGGCCCGCAGCGACCCCCCTATTGTGCTCCCGCCAAGGCGGGAGGCTGGGTCCCCGCGTTCGCCGGGACACAAGGGGGGCTGGCGATGTCAAACGGAAAGGACATTAAGTGACATCCAAGTTGAACCTGCCGGCGACCGGCGTGATCGTGACCGGCGGGGCCTCGGGGATCGGGCTGGCCTCGGCGAAGGCGCTCGCCGCGGTCGGCCGCCCGGTCGCTTTGTGGGATATCGCGGCCGATCGTGCGCGCGATGCCGCCGCGGCGGTGGCGCAAGAATTCGGCGTCAAGGCGATCGGCCTCGGCGTCGATATCCGCGATCTCGACAGCTATGACGCCGCGATCGAAGAGAGCCGCGCGGCGATGGGATCGATTGGCGGGTTCGTCCACGCCGCGGGCGTCGTCGATACCGCATCGATCGACGGGATGACCGCCGAAAGCTGGGACGCGGGGATTCACACCCATTTGCGTCCGCTCGCGTTCCTCGCGCAGAAGCTCCAGCCCGATCTTGCCGCCAACAAGGGGTCGGCGATCGTCGCGATCACCTCGATCAACGCGACGCTCGGCAATGCGATCAACCCGATCTACACCGCGGCGAAGGGCGGGATGCTCTCGCTGGTCCGCTCGCTCGCCGACCGGCTGGCGCGGGACGGGGTGCGGGTCAATTCGGTGTCGCCGGGGCAGATCATGACCCCGATGATGAAGCCCGCGGTCGACAACCTCCCCGGTTTCTTCGAGAAGCGCATCCTGCTCGCGCGGATCGGCGAGCCCGAGGAAATCGGCAGCGTGGTGCGCTTCCTGATGTCCGACGATGCAAGCTACGTCACCGCCGCCGAACTGGTGGTGGACGGGGGCAATATCTCGTCGCAGCGGGTTTAGTCCAAACGGACCAAGCGCGCGCATCGCTCTCCGCTTATTCCGGCTGCAAGTCAGATCAGGAAGGTGGAGAGCGATGAAATTCTCGATCATTTACGAAGCCCAGATGGTGGACACGTCGCGCGAGAACGAGGCGCGGACGTTCCATGAAATCATCGAGCAGTCGCTGCTCGCCGAGGAAATGGGCTTCGATAACGTGTGGGCGGTCGAGCATACCGCGCTGACCCAGTACGCGCATATGTCGGCGCCCGAGACCTTCCTCGCCTTCCTC
>NZ_MKRR01000043.1:0-2356 GCF_001897045.1 Sphingomonas sp. 66-10 | reverse complement strand
CTACTCCGCGCTCGCATTATGGCATGACCCCTGCACCAAAAGTGCGGGAGAACCCAGATGTGGGCGCTTAAAATTCCCTATGCTGGCGGTTTGAGCTATGCGGTGATCAGCCGTATTCGGGATCGGGTTTTCCTTTCGTTGGCGGGCGGCCGCGACGCTTTGGCGGTGGATTGAACGTGACGCCGGCGCGGACGTTTTCGGGCACCAGCGCGGCGTGCTCGCGCATCCTGTAGCTGGAGCCCTCGATCTGGATGACGACGGCGTGGTGCAGCAGCCTGTCGAGCAGCGCCGTCGCCACGACGGCATCGCCGAAGACCTCGCCCCATTCGGCGAAGCCGCGGTTAGAGGTGAGGATCATGGCGCCCTTTTCGTAGCGGGCGTTGACCAGCTGGAAGAACAGGTTCGCGCCGCCGGGTGTGACCGGCAGGTAACCGATCTCGTCGACGACGAGCAGCGACGCTCTGGTGAGGAAGCGGATCTTCTCGCGAAGCGTGCCCTCGCGCTCGGCCTTGGCGAGCTGGGCGATCAGATCAGCCAGCGGGATGAAGTAGACCGCCTTGCCGGCGCGCACGGCCTCGACCGCCAGCGCGGTCGCGATGTGGCTTTTCCCGGTGCCGGGCGGGCCCAGCAGATGGACGACCTCGGCGCGCTCGATGAAGTCGAGGCCGGCGAGCGCCAGGATGCGGTTGCGGTCGAGCGAGGGCTGGAACGAGAAGTCGTAGCCGGCGAGCGTCTTGACGACGGGCAGCCGCGCCATGCGCAGGGCCGCCTTGATTCGGCGGTTCTCGCGCAGAGACAGCTCCTCGCCGAGCAGATCGTCGAGCGCCTCGATGCCGTCGATCTGGCCCTGCTCGATGCGTCGCAAGGTCACGTCGAGGATCTCAAGCGCCCGCGGCATCTTGAGGCTGACCAGGCTGCGGCGGATCGAGTCGACGCGCGAGGATGGTGCCGCGCCGTTCATGGCCGCCCTTCCATCGCCAGGCTCGCGCCAATGGCTTCATAAACCGCCAGCGAGCGCAGCGGCACATGGTCACCGAGCCGGCCGATCATCGTCGTGCGCCGTTCCTGTGGCCGCGATTGAGGCCTTCCGGTGCGATGACGCCGGTCGATGCGATACTGGAGGCGTCCTTCGAGCACAGGGTGCTCAGCAACCACAACGCCGCGATCGATTACCCGGACTACGTCCGGTAGCTGCTCGACCTCGACGATGCGGCGCGTGCGGTCAGGCACGCTGTAGAAGTTGCCGCCGACCGCCACAAAGCCGTCATGGGTAACCCGCCGCTCGAGCTTCAGCACGGCGTTGAAGCGGTGTTCGGGCAGCCGCTGCAGTTCTTCCTGCTCCTCGGCGAAGGCCTCGGCCACCACGCGCTGCGTCGTGCCGTGCACCCGGACATTGGCCACCGTGTCGAGCCACTCGACGAGCTGGGCGTTGAGGTCCTCCATGTTGCGGAAGGATCGGCCCAGGAAGAAGTCCTCGCGGATGTAGCGGAACGGCCGCTCAACTTTCCCCTTCGTCTTGGCGCGATAGGGCCGGCACGCCCGGGGCTGGAACCGGTAGTGCTTCGCCAGCGCCAGCAGCGAGGTGTTGTAGACGATGTGGCCCTGGTCGTCCTCGCCGGTGACCGCGGTCTTCATCCGGTCATAGAGGATCTCGATCGGCACGCCATCGATCGCCTCGAACGCCTGCATGTGACAGCGCAGCAGCGTCTGCAGGTCCTGATGCAGCACATAGCGGGCGAACACGAGGCGCGAGTAGCCCAGCACCAGGCTGAACAGCCAGACGATGCGCACCACGCCCGGCTCGTCGGTGAACTCGACGACGAACCGGGCGAAGTCGACCTGGGCCTGCACGCCGGCCTTGGTCTCGAAGCGAACCTCGTAAGGCTTGGGATCATGGTCGGGCCGGATTGCTGCCAGGTAGCGCTTCACCGCGGTGTACGCGCCGGCATAGCCCATCTCCCTGATCTCGCGCGTGAGGCGCGAGGCCGTCAGCTCGGAGAACGCCGTCACGCGCTCGCGCAGGAACTCCATGTAGGGCGCGATCTTGCTCGGCCGCCCGGCATTGCGGGGGCCGTAAACCGGCACCTCGACGCCGCGCTCGATGTATTTGCGAACGGTCTTGGGATCACGGCCCGTCCGGCGGGCGATCGCCGTCACCGACAGCCCCTGCCGGTGCAACTCCAGTATCATCATGGCTTCTCCAAGTCGGATCATCAGCGCCGCCTCCCGCAGGAGGTCATCGCGCCGATTTTGGCGTTGCCCAATGAGCCGGGGTTAACCCCGGCTCATTGGGCAACCAGGCCCAACAATCAGGGAATTTTCAAAGCCCACATCCGGGTTCTCCCGCACTTTTGGT
>NZ_MKRR01000042.1:8715-20396 GCF_001897045.1 Sphingomonas sp. 66-10 | reverse complement strand
TAGTACCCTAATCTGACAGAAACCGCGGTAGCGCCCTGACGTCCGGTTAGGCTATACTCCAGATTGACATAAGGATAATGGGGTCGATCAGCTTCGACACGCGAGCTCTGTGTCCGGTGTCAGACAGGCCGATAGGCGGCACCGATCCGCCTTTCAGCCGTACCACGCTTTTGCAGAAGCGCTGCAATATAACGATTGGCTGCGGCATGATCGGCGAAGGCATGGCGCTGGGCTTGGCCGCGCGCGCCGATCCGGCCCCAGCAGCTTTCGACGACGATCATGCCGAACAGGTCAATGCTCACGGTGATACTGTAGCGTCGCCGAATATTACGCGCCGGATCAAGCGCGATCAGCTCAACG
Source organism: Sphingomonas sp. 66-10 (assembly GCF_001897045.1). Classification (NCBI taxonomy): domain Bacteria; kingdom Pseudomonadati; phylum Pseudomonadota; class Alphaproteobacteria; order Sphingomonadales; family Sphingomonadaceae; genus Sphingomonas; species Sphingomonas sp. 66-10. The sequence goes on along the minus strand of NZ_MKRR01000042.1, from coordinate 20,036 downwards.
GGATTAGGGAGAAGACCTGCACCATTCATGTCGCAAAGCCTACAGGATTTGCCTGTCGATGTCCGACGACTTATCTGAATCAGTCATGCTGCACTGATTCACGGAACCGATGATTCCGGTGCGCCTTTTACCTCGATTGTGCAGCGCACCGGTCTTTTCGCTTTTTCGGCCTGTTTGCGGCACGCCTGCACCGCCTCGCGGTTGCCATCGGCGAGCGGGGCCGCCGCGACGATCAATCCCCAGCTCTCCGGCGCGGCCGTCTGCATCAAACGTTGCCCCGCATCCCATGCCGACTTTTCGCCAAGCGCCCGCGTCGCCATGCGCTCGGGCCAAAGCCAGCTCGCCGGCATCATCCGCGCGATCGGACCGGCGAGCAGCGTATAGAGCAACAGCCCCAGCACCAGACCGACGCCGCCCACGATATACAGCCAACGGTTCTGCTCGTCGCCCCGCCGAGCCGATGCGACCATATCGGACAAGTCGCGCGCTGCCCCTCTGAGCACCATGTCGGTTGCCTGCACCTGGGCGCGCAGCTCGCGGGTCGCCTCGGCGACGGAAGCGTCTAAACGACCTCCCATATTCTCCGGGGTGAGCCTCATGGCGGGGCTTTTTCGCACACCGTCGATCTGCTGCACCAGGATACCCAGCACCTTTTCGGTGCGCTCTAACGTCGGCTCATAGTCGGGAATGTCGATGGACTCGCGCGCCGTGGTCAGCGCCTCGACCGCATGGCGCAGCAACGACACCTCGCCGCGCAACCGCTCGAACGCCAGCGCCGGGTCGTCGCGCTCCTGGCTATCCTGGTGCTGCCCGCTCATGTCCACTCATCCCTGGGCACCCGCCCGAACATCGCCAGACAATCCCGCACGGCGATGATCCGTGCGCCCTCATAACGGACCATCGTCAGAAGATCCCGCTTGTCGCCGGGCACAAGATGATCGGCCCTGCCCGCGACGATCATGGCCAACAGAAAATTATCGTAAGGATCGGCGCAGGCCGTCACTTCCGGCAGGTCCGCCACCATCACAGCCACGTCGCGCAGCTCGTTGACAAGCCGCCCCGCCAGCGCGGGCGAAAGCCGCTCGCGGATTTTGGGATAGCGCGTCACCCGCGCCAGTTCGTCCAGTTGCTCCTGGGAAGTCAGCAACTCGAACCGCCCTTCGCGCCAGAGCGTGACGATCTGCGCGGGCGGCGATCTGTCCGAAAGCAGCGCACTAATGAGGACATTGGTATCGACAACGACGCGCACGGGTCAGCCTGCGGGCTGACGCGCGGCGGCCACCGCCTCCCCTATCACCGCGTCCAAATCTTCGGGGGCCATATCCTCGAACTTGGCTCTCGCCTCGATGATGGTCTGATCGAGAACGCGCCATTTGACCGCCTCCTCGATGAAACGGGAAAGATCGCCTTTCTTCATGCCGCGCTGCGCGAGGAAGCTACGCACTGCGATATCGGTGTTCTTCGATACCGAGACGGTCCATCGGGTCATATCGTTCATGGTTCACCTCCGGATTAACACATACCATCTTAGCATGATAGGCGCTTATCCGCAAAAGCATCAGCGACCAAGGCCACGATCACGGCCAATCCCCAAATCCTGCGTCAACTGGCGGCCAAGGTCGCGATCGCGCTCCATACCTATTTCAAGCCCCAGCTCGCGGGTGCGCCCGCGCAGGATCGATTCCACCTGGGGATCGCGCTCAAGACTTTTCGCCATGCCTGCCATTTCCTTGCCCGCCTTCTCGCGGCCCGTGATGTCGCCGGCGCGATACAGCCGGTCGCGGTCCTGGGAGAGCTGTTGCCAGCGTTCCACGAAGCGATCGGCCCGCAAGTTCGGATCGGCACGCACCCGCGCCTCTTGGCGTATCGCCTCGACCATCGGGCCGCTGCGCCCCGCCGCCGCCTCGCGCAACAAGGTGGGGTCGCGCTGCATCGCCGACGCCATATCGCGCGAGGCGGACGGCCTGATCTGGTCCAGCGCCTCCGTCGCGCGCTCGAGCGCGACCTTCTGATGCTCGAGAACAGGCCCACCCGACGCGCGCGCCTGCAACACCGCCTCGGCCGAACGCGAGGCCCGCTCGACCGCGCGCGTGAAAGCACGGTCCTGGCCCTGCCCGGCACGCGCAGGCGCTTCCTTCGCCGGCGTTGGCGTGCGCTGGGGCAGTTTCAGCCCGTCGAACATGCCGCGCCGCGGCTGTCGCTCAGCCACGGCCTTGGCCTCACCAGAAAGCCCGCGCCGCTCGGCAAAGGCCCGAACCTTGCCGTCGCGGTCCCGGAACATCGGATAGTCCGACGCCATATCCTTCGCCCGCTCGCGCGACAGCGTGCGGACAAGCCGGGACACGTCGGCGAAGTCGTCGCGACCGTAATGGAGCTGCACCTCGTCACGGTGCCGCGACAGCGCCACATAGGCCGAATGGCGATCCATGCCGGGGGTGGCGAGGACGTGCCCCTGATCGACCGTCACGCCCTGCGATTTATGGATGGTCGCGGCATAGCCATGATCGACATGGGCATAGTCCTTCAGGTCGAACGCGACTTGACGGCCATCGTCCAGCTTCACCGCCATGCTGTCGGGCGACACGCGCTCGATCTTGCCCAGCGTGCCGTTCTTCACCCCAAGGCCGCGATCGTTCTTGAGGAACATGATGCGGTCGCCGGTCGCGAAGTCCCGCGCGCCCCGCTCGGCCGACACGCGCATGTCCTGGCCCAGCTCGCCGGCGTCGCGCAGCCGATCGCGCGCGGCCAGATTCAGGTCGCGCACCTCGGCATTGGTATGGGTGAGGATGATCCGCGTCTTGTCGGGATCGGCGATGCGAGCGCGATCCCAGCCCTCCACTAGGCTTTCCCGCGCAGCCTCGCGCGTCTCGGCCGCGTGGACCATGCCATGCTCGGCATAGACATGGACAGCCTCGCCGGTCCGGCCCGTCGCCAGCGCCCGCGTGGCGTCCTTCTGCCAGTCCTCATGCTGCCGGCGAACCTCGTTGATCTCGGCCGCGCCGTGGCGCTCGGCAAGCGCGCGGAACGCCGCACCGGCCTCGATCGCCTGCAACTGCTCGGCGTCACCGACAAGAACGACCTTCGCCCCTGCCCGCTCGGCTTCCGACAGCACCCGCTCCATCTGGCGCGTGCCGATCATGCCGGCCTCGTCGATCACCAGCACGTCGCGGGCACTGAGCTGCTCGCGGCCCTGCTCCCACTGATATTCCATGCTGGCGATCGTGCGCGAGGCGATGCCCGAACCGCCCTCAAGCCCCTCGGCTGCGATCCCTGACAGGGCCGCGCCGCGCACCTGATAGCCCGCCCGCTCCCATTCTTCGCGCGCAACCCCCAGCATGGTCGATTTACCGGTGCCGGCATAGCCGACCACGATGGCAATATCCTGCGTGCCTATTATATGGATTAATGCGGCTTGTTGCTGGCTCCCCAGCTTCAGGCCCTCACTCCCGGCGGTGGCCCGCAAGGACTGCTCCATCGCCGGGAGACCATGCCCGCTCCGATCGGCAAGCCGATCGCCGGAGCGTTCCAACCGCTGCTCGGTGTCGATCATGTCGCGCGAGGTAAAGCGGTCCTCCCCCTTCCCGTCCCGTCCCAGCGCCACCAGCTCCGGGCTGGAACGCACTGCCCCCATCACCGCATCGAACTGGTCCTTGCCGTCGCTGTGACGGAACGCAAACTGCGCCAGATCGCGCAGCGTGAATGTCGCCTGTCCCCGCGTGATCGCATCGAGCGCAATGGCAGGATTGGCGATGATCTTCTCGCCATTCTCGCGCGCGATCCGCGTGTGGTCCTCGATGCGCTCGCCCTCAAGCCCCTCGCCTTCGCGCCGCATCGCCGCCGGCCCGATCTTGTGCTGCGGCTCCAGCTCGATGCCCTGCGCCTGCAAGGTCCGGTGATCTATCCGGGCGTCAATATCCAGCTCGGCCAGGCGCTCGTTGACATGATCGGCCCACGCCTCGCGCCACCCCTGCAAGAGCTGCGTCGAGTTCCACTCGCGCACCTTCTGACCGAAGCCCTCCGGCCCTACCTCGCGCATCGACAGCATGACATGCGCGTGCGGCTTGGGCTCCCCGTCCTTGCCCTTGTCCCAATGCACGTTGAGGTCCGCAACCATGCCGCGCTCGACAAACTGCTTTTCGACGAAATCGCGAGCGAGCGCAACGCCCTGCACCTGGCTCATCTCGCGCGGGATGGAAAACTCCACCTCCCGCGCCAGTTGCGCGTCCTTGCGAACCTCGCGGGCCTCGACCTCGTTCCACAGGGTTTCGCGGTCGCGAAGCCGCTCCGGTGCGCCTTCCGGTAGCATCACTTCGGAATGGACGACGCCGGCCTTGTTCGAGAAGTCATGGTCGCGCCCAAGCCGCTGATCGTGTAGCTCGGACGCGGAACGATAGGCCGCGCTTGCAACCGAGCTTGATCCGCTGCTGCGACTAATCACCTTGGCCGAGAAATGGTAGATCGCCATGATAGCCTATAACCTACCTTTTTGAGCATATGTCGGCAACGACGTATAAGCGCGCACTCACACTCTCTGCCGTTCGCGTGACTGACTGCTTGCCTGGAATATGATCTGCTGTTTTCTGCACGTTAGTTCGTGCTACGATGCGCCGATGGATCAGGGCTGAGGAGAGTAAGATGCGCAAGGTGCGGGATTACGATGCGGAATTGAAAGCGCTCGGCGACAAGGTAACTGCGCTCAAAGCCCGCAAGGTTCAGCAGCTCGGCGAACTGGTCACCGCGACCGGCGCCGATGCGCTCGATCTCAACATCCTTGCCGGCGCGCTTATCGAAGCTCTGGCCGCCAATGCAGACACCAAGGAGGCGTGGCGCACGAAAGGCGCTGCCTTCTTTCAGCGGCGCGGGCGCAAAGGTGGGCGCGGCCCTGCAGCGGACACTGGCGGCGCGAGCGAAGCTGGCGCAGGCAATCCGCAGGGCTGAGTCCGGACAACGGCGCACCGATACCAGGGAGTGGGTTGTGGCCCGGCGTGAACGAACCCGGCACCTGATCGAACTTGGCGGCCTCGTCCACAAAGCCGGGCTCGTCGATCTGACCGACGACGATCGCGCCACCCTCTACGGCGCGATGCTCGATCTTGTCGCCAGGGCGCGCGAAGAGGGCAACGCGCTCGCGCTCTGGAAGCGGCGCGGCAAACGTGCCTTCGATGCCGATGCGCAGGGACAGGACAACGCGGAAGGAAATGCCCATGACTGACACCTCGCGCCTCTCCTGGCAGCTCCTGATGGTTGGACCTGGAATCGACCATATCACCCCCGACATTCAGGACAAGCTCGCGGCCTTGCTCGACATGCTGCCCGCCACCGCGACCATCAACGTCCAGACCGATGCCGGCTATGTCGATGTGTCCCGCGACTGGCCCAGCCACCGCATGGAAACCGTCGATAGCCTCGTGGACGAAATCGCCGACGCTCCGGGCATAACCCATATCTCGGTGCCCTGACCATGCGCGCCGGCCTCGATCATCTTCCTGCCGCCAAGCGCCGCGAGCTGGAACGGGTCGCCCGCGTCCTGTTCGATGAGTTCGAGGATGCCGTCAAAACCAAGCTCTCCGACAAGCGCAAGGGCGGCCGCATCCTCAAGCTGATCCTGTTCGGCTCCTATGCGCGCGGCGATTGGGTCGAGGATCGCGCCAGCGGCTATATCTCCGACTATGACCTGCTCGTCGTCGTCAACTCCGACACCTTCACCGATCTGCAAACATGGAGGGCGGTCGCCGACGATCATCTGGTGCGCGAGCCGACCGTTACCAGGCACCTCGCCACCCCCGTCAATTTCATCGTTCATTCGCTGATGGACGTGAACGACCAGCTCGCGCGCGGCCGTACCTTCTTCGCCGACATAGCCCGCGACGGAATCGCCCTCTACGAAGCGCCAGGCCAAGCCCTCGCCGTGCCGCGCCAGCTCGACGCGCAGGAACGCCACGCCGAAGCCCTGCGCCATCGCGACCACTGGTTCCCGCTCGCCGCGCATGCGCTCAAGCTCGCCCAGGACAGCATTGCCGATGGAGTGCCGCGCGATGCCGCGTTCATGCTCCACCAGGCCCTCGAGCGGGCCTATAACGCCGTGCTGCTCGTCCTGACGCTCTACGCGCCCAAATCGCACCGCCTCGGCATCCTGCGCTCGCTCGCCGAAAATCTCGATCCCCGGCTGATCGAAGCCTGGCCGCGCGATACCCGCGCCGCCCGCCGCCACTTCGCGCAATTGCAGCGCGCCTATGTCGAGGCCCGCTATTCCCATGCCTATGAAATCACCGCCGACGAACTGGCCTGGCTCGTTGACCGCGTGAAGCAACTTCACACGATCGCCGCCGCGATCTGCGCCGAACATCTCGAAAACGACAATGGGAGGGAATCCTGATGATGGAATGGTTCCGCCAGTTCGGCCGCGCGATCCGCAACCTCGCCCGTATGGCGCGCGCGCAGCCGATATGGGCAGTCACGGCCCTCGTCACCAGCCCGGTCGCCCTCATCCGCCACCTGTTCGGCGTCGTGGTCCTGTTCCTCATCACCGCCCTGGTGCTGGGGCTTGGGGTGCCGCTCATCCTCGGCAAGCTCCTCGGCCTGCCCCGCGATTCCAATATCTACCAGATCGTAATGATGCTGACGGGCCTGGTCATCTTCCTCGTCACGCTGCGCGCGCTGTTCCAACCGCTGATCCTCAAATATGGCGGCCCTGACGGCAACGACACCCACGGCTCGGCCCGCTTCGCCACCGATCGCGAGACGCGCCCCCTCGCCCAAAATGGCGACGGCCTGCTGATCGGCCGCGACCGCAAATCGGGCAAGCCGCTGCGCTATGCCGGCCCCGCCCATCTGCTGACGATCGCGCCGACACGCACCGGCAAGGGCGTGGGCACCATCATTCCCAATCTGATCGACTATCCCGGCTCCGTGGTCTGCATCGACCCCAAGGGCGAGAATGCCCGCGTCACCGCGCGCCAGCGCGGGACATTCGGCCCGGTCCATGTCCTCGATCCGTTCGGAGTGACGGGCATTCCCTCGGCCGCGTTCAATCCATTGGATCGCATCGACCCTGCCGGCCTCGATCTGGCCGACGACTGCATGACGCTCGCCGATGCACTGGTCTACGACGCTCCCGGCGAAGCCGGCGAGGCGCACTGGAACGAGGAAGCCAAGGCGTTGATCGCCGGCCTGATCCTGCATATCGTCGCCAGCGAGCCGGTGGGCACGCGGACCCTTGCCACTTTGCGCGACCGGCTCACCCTCGCGCCGCAAGCCTTCGCTGCCATGCTGGAAGCGATGCAGGCGCAAGGCGGCTTGGTCGCGCGCGCCGCCAATCGCCATCTCGGCAAATCCGATCGCGAAGCCGCCGGCGTGCTGTCGGCCGCGCAGCGCCATACCCATTTCCTCGATTCCCCGCGAATGACGGCCGTGCTGGGACATTCCGATTTTACGTTCGCCGATGTGAAGGCGCAGCCTACCAGCCTCTATCTGGTGCTGCCGCCCGATCGGCTCGCTACCTATGCCCGATGGCTGCGGCTGATGGTCGCGCAGGGGCTAACCGATCTGGCGCGCGCGCCGGCCTCCCCTGCCCGCTCCGTCCTGTTCCTGCTCGATGAGTTCGCGGCGCTCGGCCGCCTCGAACCCGTCGAGCGCGCAATGGGCCTGATGGCCGGCTACGGCATCCAGCTCTGGCCGATCTTGCAGGACGTGCATCAGCTCCGCGCGCTCTATGAGCGCCGCGCCGGCACCTTCCTGTCCAACGCCGGCGTCCTACAGGTGTTCGGGGTCAACGATCACGACAGCGCCAAACTCGTCTCCGATCTGCTCGGCCAGGAGACGGTCGTGTTCGAGACGATGAGCCGCGCGATCGACGCGGAGGAAACCAGCATTTCCTTCGGCGCGCAGCATGTCGGCCGCGCCCTGCTGACCCCCGATGAGGTCCGCACCCTTCGGGAAGATTTGCAACTCCTGTTCCTCGCGGGGCAACGGCCGATCGTCGCCGCCAAGCTGCGCTACTATGCCGATGGCGAGTTCGCAGGAAAGTTCGACAAGGCGTGAACGGACACTCTCGGACAAGTGAAAAGAGGCCGATTGCTGTATAGTGTCACAACCGCCGCCAATGGCGGAAGGATAGAATATGGACCAGCGCGTCATTGATCTTTGGGACCGGCTCATGGCCTATGGAGAAAGCGGTTCCGCTCCCCTTCCGGCGATCCGCGACGAAGTGTTGGAGCTGCACGAAGCGATCACCGATGAGGAAAGCCGGCTTGGCCTCATGCGGATATTCAATCTCGTCTGCGATTTGGTGGCGGTGCATCTCCAAGAGACGAACGGCGATCTTGAAGCCTTCGCCCAGCACCGCCATGGCCAGATATGGATGTTCCTGCGTGCCGAATGTCTTGTCGATGGCGTGCTGGACCGGAACCGCCTACGGTATGTGACCTGGCGCGAGGTCCAGGCCGGTCGCATGACGGAGGATGATCCGCTGCGCCGCTACGCATTGGGCGATGACTCCGCCTTTGATGAACTTCTGTCAGCGCCGACGCCGCCGAAGCGGACGCGCCATTAGGACCGTGCCATGTATAGGTGTATACAAATATACAGGCCCGCGAAATCGTTGTCTGGCGCACAAACCTTGAAACTCGCCGCGCCGATCGCCGCCGCTCGAACATAATGTTGCCGATCTGTTCGGCTTTAGCGTCCGTAAAACGCTCTTTCGTGTCGTCGCGCGCGATCGTGCGAGGATATAGCTTTCCAAAAATCGGTCGCCTGGGAAGCCCGTAGAGCGTGATGCCCGGCTGAACCCTGCCGGCCTTACCAAACGTCTAAAATGAGGCCCAGCGGCCCGGAAATCGCGCCTGTGGGGACGTTTCCGCCTGCCCTGTCCTCTCGGATTGATCGCTGCCCTATCCGCTTGGCTTTTCTGGAAAGCCAATTGCGACGGTGCCGCTGGCGCTGTGTTTGCGATAGGAGCGCAGCGTTTAAACGGTCCCCATTCCAACAAATAGCGTGCCGACGCAGCCGGCTCATCACGGGGATGCCGGGTGGGAGGATCGCTTTAGCGATCCGGGGCGGCCGAAGGCCGCGAGCCGGCGGGGCGAAGCCCCAAGAGGCGGTGCTTTTCTTCTTTCTGATCGTGTCTGAAGCGCGGTGCCGGTGAGTCGCGCTGCCTCTGTCCCGATTTTCGGGACAAGCTGTTCGGTCTGGCGGGACGCTGGTGGGTGAAACCACGATGCTGGGGCATCAGGCTTGCTCTGCGGCCAAAGTTATCCACAGGTCGGTCTAGTGTTAATATATGGGTTAAAGAGTCGTGTTACGGAATTTTGGCGGTTCCGTAATCTATTGAAAATGCAGATAGAATCGGGCGTTTTTTGATCTCTGCCGTCAACGGAACCCCGAATCGACTGACTCCAGAACCCCGAATCTGCGTCAATGAAACCCCGAACTTTTCCGTTGCGTCAATGAAACCCCGAATCTAAGTTACCCGTCAATGAAACCCCGAATCAAGCCTGACCGTCAACGAAACCCCGAATTACCGCTTGCCGTCAACGAAACCCCGAACGGCGCGGAGGGACGCCCTCCCCTGCTGCCTGTTCGCTACCCCGATCCCGATCTGTTCATTTGCGATGTTCTCGACGCTATCCCCAAGGATGACATGGCCTCGATGGAGCATCCGATTTTCTCGCTCGCGACCAAGCCCGATCGGCGCGTGTTCCGCTACGAGCATAACGGCAACAAGCTCGAAATCGTCCCCAGCGTCAAAGGGCTGGCGACGATCCACGACAAGGATATTCTGATCTATTGCATCTCCCAGCTCATCGGGAAGATGAACCAGGGCGAGCGGCCGAGCCGCACCTTGCACCTGACCGCCCGCGATCTGCTGGTGTGGACCAACCGGCAAACCGATGGCGACGGCTATGACCGGCTGCGGAGCGCGTTCGAGCGGCTGTCGGGGACGCGGATCACCACGAACATCAAGGCCGATGGCGAGGAAATCACCGAAGGTTTCGGCCTCATCAACGAATGGCGGATCGTGCGACAAACCCGCTCCGGCCAAATGTCGGAAATCAAGGTCACGCTCTCCGATTGGCTGTTCAAAATGGTCGAGGGGCGCAGCGTCCTGACGCTGCACCGCGACTATTTCCGCCTCCGCAAGCCGCTCGAACGGCGCATCTACGAGCTGGCGCGCAAGCATTGCGGCGCACAGGAAAAATGGTCGATCTCGGTCGAAACGCTACAGAAAAAGACCGGCGCGAGTAGCCATCTGCGTGTGTTCCGCTCGATGCTGCGCGATCTTGTCGCGCACGATCATCTGCCCGACTATGCCGTGGAAATGAACGGCGATACGGTCACGTTCCGCAATCGCGAGGCGCTGGATACGGTCGAGGCGATCGAAGCGGAACCCGAGCGGCCCTATATCGACCCCGAAGGCTTCCACGACGCCAAGAGCGTTGCGCCTGGCTATGACGTTTACGCGCTCTATGACCAATGGGTGTCATGGTGGATCGACAGCGGGCGACCGGAACTGAAAAGCCCCCGCGCCGCCTTCATCGGCTTCTGTCGCAATAAGCACAAAACCGCCCCCTTGCGCTAGTATAGGTGTATAGCTGTATACGCCTATACTAGCCGGCGATCCGCCCCCTGCCCTTCTTCACAAACAGGTCGTCCAGCGCCTCGCCTAGCAGGCTTTGAACGGTCGTCCCTTCCTCGGCCGCGATGATACGAAGCTGCGTGCTGACCTCCGGGGGGAAATGCCCGCCAATCAACTTGGTCCCCTGTCGGCCGCTCGGCGGGGCCTTGCGGGTCACGTCTACCGGCTCGACCGCCGGCGCTGGGACCGAGGCCGTGTCTCCATCCGCCTTGGCGCGGTTCAGGACCGCTTGCAGACTGTTTCCGCCCTTTGCCATCACGCCGCCTCCGCCTGATTGTATAGGCGTATATTTGTATACTCGTATAGTCGCCGGATTTCCTCGGCCGCTGGCCCATGCGGCTCGAACTCCTGCACGGCCTGGCCTGCGGCTTGGGCGCGAAAGAAGGCTTTGCGGTTGCCGATCGTCACCGGACAAACCGTCGCGCCCAGCTCCGCCACGGCCTGAATCGCATCGCCGGTTTCCTGACCTTGCGGGGCCACGAAGGTAAGGACCACGGCAAAGGCGCGGTCGAGCTGGCGCACCACGTCGAGCGTGTGTGTCATGCTCATCGTGTCGAACACCGCCGTCTTGGTCGGGATCAGGATGAAATCGGCATGGCGCGCTGCCTCATAAGCCACGTCGCGCGCGACCGCCGCCCCGTCGATCACGACAAGATCTGTGCCGGCATCCTCGCAGGCTTTGAGCATG
>NZ_MKRR01000042.1:0-8699 GCF_001897045.1 Sphingomonas sp. 66-10 | reverse complement strand
TGTCGAGCTGGCGCACGTCCTTCCAGAACGAGGCCGTCGCCTGCGGGTCCAGGTCGATGATCGCGGCGACCTTGCCCGCCTGCTCGGCCGCAACCGCCAGACAGGTCGCGAGCGTCGTTTTCCCGACGCCGCCTTTCTGTGAGAGAATGGCGAGAACCTTCATGCTACACTCCTACACATATAGTCTTATACTTGTATACACCGCAAGCCCGGAGGGGAAGCCCTATCGTTCCCGAAATGACAATAGCGAGGCGTTGAATCTGATAGAGGGCATAGCGTGGAAGGTACGCCAGACAACGCTAAGGGCGAACAATCAGTGAACGCCTATGCGACACGGCTATCCGGCGGCAGATTGAGAGCCTTGCGGCCAGTGGAAGCAGCCGCTCTATCCCAGAGGAAATCGCCGGAGAAAGCAATATGCTCCCAGCCTACCGGGGACGTATGGGCAAGGAGATCATCAGGCACTGGGACCAATGCTGATCGTAGATGCTGGGCGGCGGCGTCCATGTAGATCGTGTTCCAATAGACGATCGCCGCGATGACCAGGTTGAGCCCGGATGCCCGATATTGCTGCGCCTCATGGCTGCGGTCGATGATACGGCCCTGGCGAAAGGTGTAGATCGCCTGTGTCAGGGCATGACGTTGTTCGCTGTTGTTAAGGCCCGCATGGCACCGCCGGCGCAGATCGGGATTTTCGAGCCAGTCCAGCATGAACAGGGTGCGCTCGATCTTGCCGATTTCCTGTAGCGCCACGTCGAGCTGGTTCTGTCGCTCGTAGGCAGCAAGCTTTCGTAGCATGACCGACGGCGCGACATGGCCTGCGGATTCCGACGATGGCGCGCATGTATTCCGATCTGATGCCGCGCAGCGTTCCGATTTGATCGCGCGCAGGTGGAGCACCTGATCGTCGGGTGATGATGTCATCGTATTTGTGCTCTGGTCAAGCGGCTGTTGCGGCGTGGTGACGACGCATGGATTCGCCGCTGAGTTCGAGCCGGTGGGCGTTGTGAACGAGGCGGTCCAGGATAGCGTCGGCGTAGGTGGGATCGCCGATCAGGTCGAACCAGCGGGCCACGGGGAGTTGGCTGGTCACCATCGTCGAGCGGCGCCCGTAGCGGTCCTCGAGGATTTCGAGCAGATGGTGGCGGGCATTACCGTCGAGCGGTTCGAGGCCCCAGTCATCGAGCACGAGGAGGTCCACCCTGGCGAGGCTCTTCATGCGCGCGGCGATGCGGCCATCGCCCTTGGCGAGCGAGAGGTCATCGATCAGCCGCAGCAGCCGGGTATAGAGGACCGAGCGGTTGTCGCGGCACGCCTTGTGGCCGATGGCGCAAGCGAGCCAGCTCTTCCCGACCCCTGCGGGGCCGATGATGGCGCAGTTCTCATGAGCGGCGATCCAGTCGCCCTTGAGCAGCATGTCGAACAGCCGACGATCGAGGCCGCGCGTAGCACGATAATCGACGTCCTCGGGCACGGCATGGTGGCGCAGCTTGGCATGCCGCAGGCGAAGGGCAAGGCGCCGGTCGTTGCGCCAGGTCGCTTCGTGATCGAGCAGCAGAGCCAACCATTCGGCATGGCTGGCGTCGGGCGCGTGCGCGAGGTCCGGGCGGATGAAGATTTCAAAATAGCCGTCCGCGCTGAGCCGGTTATCCCAGCATTCACCGATCGCCTTGCCCTTCGCGCCCGTGCTGGTGAAGCCGATCGCCACGCGCACGCGGTCGGGCAGGGGGGCGTCCAGCGCCTCGAACAGCGGAGCCATGCCCTGCGCCACCGCATTGAGCCAGCTTTCGCGAGTTTCGTGGGTCATCGTCCTTACTCCCTTCAAATCGCCTGTCCGGCGATGGCCATGCCATCGGCCGGAACACGGACGCCCAAGAACGCCGGCGAGAGAGGGGGGCAAACAGGATCGACACCGGCGCACGCCAGCACCATGAAGCGAGATCCGCTTGCGATCTCGCTCCCGCCATGTGGGTCGTCACCTTGGGCCAAGACCGCTTGCGGGCTTGGGGAGCGAAGCGAGTAGGGCCACGGTGCCGCGCAGCGGCAGGCGCAAATCCCAGCCTCCGAACGCCCAAGGCGAAGGAGCTTGAATTAATGTCTCCGTTTTGATACACCCAGCCCCATGAAGCCGGTAGAGTGGTTGGGAAGTAGCAAGGCCGATGTTCGCGCCTTCCCGGAAGATGCGCGAACAGATGCCGGTTGGCAGCTTGAGCTTGTCCAACGCGGCGACGATCCCGACGACTGGAAGCCCATGAAAACCGTGGGGCAAGGCGTTCGGGAAATTCGCATCCGGGAAGCATCGGGCGCGTTCCGGGTGATCTATCTGGCGACGTTGGAGGACCGGGTTTTGGTGCTTCATGCGTTCCAGAAAAAGACGCAGGCAACGGCAAAGAAAGACCTCGAACTCGCGGCGCAAAGGTTGAAACGATGGAAGGCGAGCAATGACATCGGAAATCTATGAGAACGTGTGGGACGCGCTCGCCGATACCGAGCAGGAGGCCGCGAACCTGAAACTGCGCTCGTCCTTGCTGTATGAAATCCGCAAGGTGGTGCAGGGCTGGAATGTCTCACAGGACGAAGCGGGCAAGCGGCTTGGGCTGACACGGCCCCGGACCAATGATCTGCTGCGCGGCAAGCTGGCCAAGTTCTCCCTGGATGCGCTCGTCAACATTGCAGCGTCGGCCCATCTACACGTCGAGTTGACGCTGAAAGAAGCGGCCTGAGCGACGGGCAAAATGGCAGGCCATCGCCCGTTTCGCGATCTTGTGGCTGATCGCATGAAGGATTGGAGTCTGGAGCGCCGCGCCCAGTATGAGGCGCGCAAGGCGCAGTTCGAGGCCGAGCTGACCGGCCAAGCCGCGACGCACGCGGCGATCGAGGAACTGGAAGCGGGGAAGGGGGCACGCTTCCCCAGCGTCGATGCGCTTATGACGGATTTGCATGAGCACCGGCAACGCCGGCGTGCCATGTCACGATCTGGCGACGGTCGAGCTGACGGAGCGGGGCCAGGAACAGGCGCGCGAAGTCGCGGCGAGCTGGACGCAAGCGCCCGCGCTCATCGTCACGTCGCCCTATAGGCCCCTGTGCATTATTCGGACACAGATGATAGCCCAAGTCTGCATGACGGCTCCTGCTAAGCGACTAAGCGGCTTATATCGCTTAGTCGCTTAGCAGGCAAGTCGCGCCGCTTAGTCGGGTATTCGCTTAGTCGCTTAGCCTCCCCCTTCGCCTTCCTCGTCGTCCAGCGGCTCATGTTCCATGCGGCCATGATCCTCGATCGGGCAAAGCGGGGCACCGGCCAATTCAAGCCATTTACGCGCGGTCCTGACGGTATAGCCGCACGTCGCGCACTCGCATTTGAGCATCCGGGTTTTCTGCTTCTTGGGCGCGGTGGATTCGCCGTCCGTATCGAGACGGGCATGGGGGAGGGGACCAACGGCCTCCAAGATCGGCGCGATGGCCGACAGGAACGCCTCGCCGGGAGTGGTTGCGCGCATCGGCCCGACAAGGCCAAGGCCAAGGGCGACCCGTTTAAACGCCTGCCGGGATGCCGACAGCGGCGTGGACCAGCTCATGCGCGAGAATGGCCGCGATCTGCGCCGGCATGGCGTCGGGCGCATGGGCGAGGTCCGGGCGAATGAAGATTTCAAAATGCCCGTCCGCGCTCAAGCGATTATCCCAGCACTCGCCGATCGCCTTGCCCTTGCGGCCCGCGCTGGTGAAGCCGATCGCCACGCGGATACGCGCGGGCAGGGGGCTTTCCAGCACCTCGAACAAGGGGGCCATGCCCACGGCCGCCCGATTGAGCCAGCTTTCCCGGTTGTCCTGCGTCATCGTCCTAATATATAACTCCCTTCAAATCGCCTGACCGGCGATGGCCAGGCCATCGGCCGGACACGGACGCCCAAGAACGCCGGCAGGAGAGGGGGGCAGCGGGAATCGACGGGGTGGTGCGGCCGCAGCGCAGCGAGGCGCGGCCCGTCTATTGCCGTTGCTGGGGAGAGGGGGCGGAACGCTCTCTCCCCACGCAAACGGACGACGCGCCGGCGCAGGCCGGCACCATGACGCGAGATCCGCGCAGCGATCTCGCCCCCGCCATGTGGATCGTCACCTTGGGCTAAGACCGCTTGCGGGCTTGGGGAGCGCGAGCGACTAGAGCCACGGTGCCGCGAAGCGGTAGGCGCTTAATCGCTTAGTCGGTTATTGGCTTAGCCCTGATCGCGCCGCGCAGAATCCGAATGACGGGGAAGGGGGAAGGGCGCTCCAAGCCCTCTGGAAAAACATCCTATAGGATGTTATATAGGCGATGATGCAACGGGTCGTGTTGGATACGTCGGTGATTGTGGCGGCGCTGCGGAGCCGGACAGGTGCGGGCTTCGCGTTGTTGAGCGCCGCTCGGCATCGCCGGTTCACGCTGCTCGCCACATCGGCCTTGTTTTTCGAGTATGAGGACGTGCTGAAACGTGACGCGCAGCGTGAAGCCTCCGGTCTGTCGCTGGACGATGTGGACAGGCTGCTAGGTGCGCTCGCTATCTTGGTCGAGCCGGTCGAGGTTCATATGCGCTGGCGTCCCCAGCTCCGTGATCCTGATGATGAAATGGTGTTGGAAGCGGCAATCAACGGACGCGCTGATGCGCTCGTGACCTACAATATCCGGGATTTCAGCGATGCCGCGCCCCGGTTCGGGGTCCGGTTGCTTCGGCCGGCCGATATGTTGAAGGAGTTAAGCGAATGAGCAAGGCGACTTACCCGCTCAAGCTGCCCGCCTCGATCAAGACGGCGGCGGCCCGACTGGCGAAAGAGGATGGGGTCAGCCTCAATCAGTGGATCGCAACTGCGGTGGCGCAAAAAGTCGGCGTGGTGGAAACGGCTGCGGAGTTCTTCAAGCGGCGCTCCAAGGGCTACACGCTGGACGATCTCGACCGCGTTCTCGAGAAGGTGCCCAATCGTGCGCCCGAGCCAGGCGACGAATTGCCGGAAGGCTGGACGCCCGATCGCCTGCGCCAGTAATCAGGCATGAGGGCCGTATTCATCCCCCACGGCGAAAGCACCGGCAACGCCGGCGTGCCCTGCACCGATCTGGCGACGATCGAGCTGACGGAGCGCGGCCACGAACAGGCGCGCGCCGTCGCGGCGAGCTGGGCCGAAGCGCCCGCGCTCATCGTCACCTCGCCCTATACCCGCACCCGACAGACGGCCGCGCCGACGATCGCGCGCTTTCCCGGCGTGCCGGTGGAAGTCTGGCCGATCGAGGAGTTCACCTATCTCCAACCGGCGCGCTGGAACGGCACGCGCAGCGCCGAACGGATGCCGCACCTCGAACGCTATTGGAACGAGGCGGACCCGGATTATTGCGACGGGGAGGGGGCGGAGAGCTTCGGCACCCTGCTACGGCGCTGCGAGGCGGCGCTGACGCGCCTCGCCGCCATGCCAGAGCGATCGCTGGTCTATGTGTTCTGGCATGGGCAGTTCATCCAGGCCGCGCGCGCGATCGTCGCCGACGCCCATCTGGACGATCGGGCCAAGATGCTCGGGTTCTGGCGCAAGAGCGCCGCCGAGATCTGGCCGGACGAACCGGCCAAGGCGCGGCAGAAGGACACCGACGCGCGCTGGACGCTGAAGTTCGCCAAGGCCCGGCCCACCGTCGATGGCAGGCCACAACCCGATATTGCGATCCCGAGCTTCGGCTACAAAAGCAGCATCGCAATCTGCCGGGCCTTCGGCTTCATCCGCAAAGGCAAGGTCACCGATGGTGCGCGCTACGACGGGCGTATGCTGCGCGACGTGGTGACGGGCGACAACACCGCCTCGGATGTCTGGGCCGATACCGCCTACCGCAGCCAGAGCAACGAGCGCTGGTTGAAGGCCCAGGGTCGGGTCAGTCGTATCCACCGCAGGAAGCCCAAGGGCCGGCCGATGCCGGAGAACATCCGCCGCGGCAACGCTACCAAGTCCAGGGTCCGGGCGCGGGTCGAGCACGTGTTCGCGCACCAGAAGGCGAAAATGGGCCTGTTCGTCCGCACCATCGGCATTGCCCGCGCCGAGGCCAAGATCACGCTCGCCAACCTGGCCTTCAACATGCACCGCCTGATCTTCCACGAGACGCGGACAACCACGGGATAGCTGCGCCTCCGATCATCGGAAAACCCCGGAGCAGCAGGCCACCGCCGACAAATCCAGCAATATCATGACCCAACACCCCGAACTCGCGCCGCTCGCCGTCCTCCTGCCCAATGTCCGCTCAGATCCGCGGGTAATTGGAGGTGCCCACCTCGCTGAACTGTTCGCGATTTCGCGCCCTACCGTCTATCGCACTCTCGGCAGGCAAGCGACGGGCATTGCCACCGGGTTGAAATCGGCTTGACTATGCACCTTATATAGTGCATATGAATGGCATGGGATCGGGAACTGCACAACGCATCGAGCTGGTGTTCTACCAGACCGAGGCAGGCAATGTACCCGTTCGCGACTGGTTGCTCGGCCTCCCCGAAGTCAATCGCCGCGAGATTGGCCAGGACCTGCAGCGGGTCCAGTTTCGTTGGCCGGTCGGAATGCCGTTGGTCCGCCCGATGGGCAAGGGTTTGTTCGAAGTGCGGACGTCCTTGTCTGACGGCACGATCGCCCGCGTGTTGTTCTGCTTCCACCAAGGCGAGCTTTACGCGCTGCATGGATTCATCAAGAAGTCGCAGAAGACGCCTGCGGCAGATTTTGAATTGGCCCGAAAGCGCCAGAAAGAGGTTGGAAATGGCTGAGAACAAACATCGCGGCCCGACGCTGGACAGCTTTCTCGAGGAAGAAGGCGTCCTCGCGGAATTCCAGGCCAAGGCCATCAAGGAAGTCATCGCCTGGCAACTTGCCGAGGCGATGCGCGAACGCAAGCTCAGCAAAAAGCGACTGGCGCTCTTGATGCATACCAGCAGGACCCAGGTTGACCGCGTGCTTGATCCCACCGATGGTAATGTCACCATCGAAACCCTGCAGCGCGCGGCGGCCGTCGTGGGACGCAGAGTCGAACTCGCGCTGATCTGATACGCGACCCGGGCTCGGTCGAGCACGTCAATGTTCTACATATGTCCGAAAAATCGTTGTCTGGCGCACAAACCTTGACGTGACGTCATTCACCACCGGATCATAGGGCGGGCGCCCAGGTCAAAGAAACCCGGCTGCCCTGCCATCATCGCCTCCACTGCAACGCAAAGCCAGTGAATCACGCGACCGCATCAAACACCACGAGTTTTTCGAGGTGTCCAGGTGTTCACCTGCGCGCCATTGTCGGAATCCGCCGTGTCCATCAGTTTGCATGCAGCAACGCTGCCCCCACTTTGACTTGGGGCGCGATACCGGCTGCGGCAGGCACAATCTGGCTTAAGAAGAATTCCACAACCTGTACTTTTGCTGCCCTGAACGCCGCTCCTTCCGCATCAACCGCACGCGCTTGCCTTAAGAGCCGCCAACCTGCCACCAGAGTTGCTGTCATAGTGAGAAAGGCGTAGCTCCCTGCTAGTCGATCATTGATGTCGGCCGTCAACAGCCAAGCAGCGCCATCGGACACGGCCTTGTGCAACTTCAACATTTCCTTCTCGTCGTGCAGATCTGCCGCGACCTCGTTAAGGAGACCTCGCATGGCCGCACCACCATCTGCCCAGAGCTTACGGCTGACCAGATCTGCCGCCTGGATACCATTCGTGCCTTCATAAATGGAGGTAATGCGCACATCGCGATAGAACTGGGCAATGCCGGTTTCTTCGACATAGCCCATACCGCCATGGACCTGGATAGCGAGGGAGGCGACCTCGGAGCCTATGTCAGTGCACCAAGCCTTGGCCAATGGGGTGAGCAGGCCGAGCCGCGCGGCAGCGCCTTCAACCTCAGCAGCCTGACGATCAACCCACCCTGCCGTGTAGTAAATGATCGCGCGCGCGGCTTCGGTGAGCGCGCGCATGCGCAACAGCATCCTGGCGACATCCGGATGTTCTCTGATAGGAACGGGGTGCTTGCCAGAAGAGCCATCAGCGCGAACCGACTGGATGCGCTCCCGCGCAAAAGCGACCGCCTTCTGCGTAGCTGCCTCTGCGATCTGAACGCCTTGATTTCCGACGTTCAGCCTCGCGCTGTTCATCATCGTGAACATTGCCTGCATGCCGGCATTTTCCGCACCGACAAGTTCACCGATACAGCCACCTTCCTCACCGAAACTCATAACGCATGTCGGCGAGGCATGCAGACCGAGTTTATTCTCGATTGACAGGCAACGCACGTCATTGAACGCGTCTGGAAGGCCTCGCGCATCCAGACGATATTTCGGGACAAGGAATAGTGAGATACCGCGGGTGCCGCCGGGTGCCCCTTTGATACGAGCCAGTACGAGATGGACAATGTTGTCTGCTAGATCGTGCTCACCAAATGAAATGAATATCTTGGTTCCCTTAATCAGATACTGATTATCGCCGACCGGCTCAGCGGTGGTGGAAAGCGCGCCGACGTCGGATCCCGCCTGCGGCTCCGTAAGATTCATTGTTCCAGACCACTCGCCGGTTATCAAGCGAGGCAGCCAGCGCGCTTGCTGATCGACCGAACCATGCGAAGCGATCGCATCGATCGCGCTGATTGTTAGGCCGTGAATGAGGGTGAGGGCAAAATTCGCTGAACCAAAGCATTCCAGCGCCGCCGTGGTTAGTGAGAATGGCTCTGTTGCAAAG
>NZ_MKRR01000041.1:2515-4446 GCF_001897045.1 Sphingomonas sp. 66-10 | reverse complement strand
TTCCTGATCCCTGGCCTCACCAGCCAGATCACCGCGGTCTATAATATGAACCGCGAGAAGAATCGGATCGAGATCGACGACAACGGCTTTCCGGTGCGCCCCGCGCTGATCGGCGACGGGCGCGGGCGCGATTATGACGTGGTCTATCTCGGCTATAATGCCGACGGGCGAATCGGGCGGATCAACCTCACCGCCTCGCTCTACGGCGCGTTCGGCGAGGATCGGAACAGCATCTTCACCTCGCGCCCCGCGCGGATCCGCGCCGGCTTCGCGGCGACCGAGATCAGTTACGACAAGGATTGGATGCGCTTCCGCCTGTCGGGGCTCTACGCCACCGGCGACGGCAAGCCATATGACAAGGTCGAGACCGGGTTCGACGCGATCTTCGAAAATCCGGTCTTCGCCGGGGCGGACACGAGCTATTGGATCCGGCAGAGCATCCCCTTCGCCGGCGGCGGGCGCGCGATCGCGATCACCGGGCGCAACGGCATCCTCAATTCGCTGCGCTCGTCGAAGGAGCAGGGCCAGTCCAATTTCAACAACCCCGGGACGATGCTGGCGGACGCGGGCGCCGATTTCGATCTGACCCCGCAGTTGCGCCTGTCGGGCAACGCCAATCATCCGTGGTTCGAGAATACCGCGACGCTCGAGGCGCTGCGCAACCAGGGCGGGATCGACAAGTCGATCGGCTGGGATCTCTCCACCGCCGCGATCTGGCGGCCCAAGGCGACGCAGAATATCGTCTTCCGCCTGTCGGGCGCGGTGTTGCTGCCCGGCGCGGGCTTCCGCGATCTGTTCACCAATAGCGACCGGCATCGGAATTATTATTCGGTGCTGGCGAACTTGATCCTGTCCTATTGATGCACCGCTTTCTCCCCTTCCTGCTGCTCGTCCTTTCCGCGCTGGCGCTGCCGGTCGCGATGCTGCACGCGTCCGGCGGCGAGAAGCCGGTGGCGCGCGTCTATATCGCTTCGCCGCCCGCCCCGATGAGCCAGACCGCGGCGCAGGTCGCCGCCAAATCGGACGGGTGTTACAGCTGCCACACCAGAACCGACGAACCTTCGATGCACGCGACGCCGGCGGTGATGCTGGGCTGCGTCGATTGCCACGGCGGCAATGCCGCGGTGCGCGGCGATCCCGCGCGCGGGTTCGACGACCCCGATTATGTCGCCGCGCGCGAGCGGGCGCATGTCCTGCCGCGTTTTCCCGAGGCGTGGCATTATCCCTCTTCGGCCAATCCGCAGCGCAGTTATGCCTTGCTCAACCGCGAGGCGCCCGAATTCGTCCGCTTCGTCAACCCGAGCGACTATCGCGTCGCGCGCGAGGCGTGCGGCGCCTGCCATCTGCAGGTGATCGAGGCCGCCGAGCGGTCGCTGATGGCGACCGGCGCGATGTTGTGGGGCGGAGCGGCATATAACAACGGCGTCGTCCCCTATAAGAATTACATTTTCGGCGAGGCCTATACCCGCGACAGCCAGGCGGCGAAGATCGTCTCGCCCGGCGATCCGCCGGGGACGCTGACGCCCGAGCAGCAGGCGCGCGGCGCGCTTGCTGCGCTCTATCCCTTGCCGACCTGGCAGGTGACCCCGCCGGGTGACGTGTTCCGCGTGTTCGAGCGCGGCGGGCGCAATATCGGCACGCAATTTCCCGAGATCGGCCTCCCCAATCCGACCGGCTCGATCCAGCGGCTCGAGGAGCCCGGGCGCCCCGATCTCAAGCAATCGAGCCGCGGCCCCGGCACCGGGCTGCGCGTCGCGATCCCGGTCCTCAACCTGCAGAAGACGCGGCTCAACGATCCGTACATGTGGTTCATCGGGACCAACGACCAGCCGGGCGATTATCGCCATTCGGGCTGTTCGGGGTGCCATGTCGTCTATGCCAATGATCGCGAGCCGCGCCACAGCCTGATCTATGCCCCCTATGGCCGCGAC
>NZ_MKRR01000041.1:0-2494 GCF_001897045.1 Sphingomonas sp. 66-10 | reverse complement strand
CCGGTCGATCCGGCGTCGGTGGCGAAGGAAAGCGGCCACCCGATCCGCCACAGCTTCACCCGCGCGATCCCCACGTCACAGTGCATGACCTGCCACATGCACCAGCCCAACATCTTCCTGAACAGCTATCTCGGCTATACGATGTGGGATTATGAGGCGGATGCGCCGCTGATGTGGCCCGCGCAGCAGAAATATCCCACCGCCGCCGAAACCCATGCCGCATTGGAGCGCAACCCCGAGGGCGCGAACCCGCGCGGCAATTGGTCGGACCCGGATTTCCTGCGCAACGTCTATGATCTGAACGCCAGGGCGAAGGACACGCAATTCGCCGATTACCACGGCCACGGCTGGAATTTCCGCGCGGTGTTCAAGCGCGATCGCGCGGGCAATCTGCTCGATGCCGAGGGCAAGATCGTCTGGCCCGACGATCCCGAGAAATTCCGCCGCAAGGGCGAGGGCAAGTTCGTCCCCGTCGGGGTCAATCCCGGCAAGGCGGTCCATCTGATGGACATTCACGCCGAAAAGGGGATGCAATGCGCCGATTGCCATTTCGCGCAGGACAGCCACGGCAACGGCTTTATCTATGGCGAGGTGGAGAATGCGATCGAGATCGGGTGCAAGGATTGCCACGGCACCGCGGACGCCTATCCGACATTGCTGACCTCGGGCCCGGCCGCGCCGCCCAAGGGCACCGACCTTGCGCTGCTGCGCAATCCCGACGGCCAGCGCCGCTTCGAATGGTTCTATGATGCGGGCGGGCGGCGCCGGCTGGTGCAGCGCTCGATCGTCGATCCGAAGCTCGAATGGGAAGTCAGCCTGGTCAAGGATTCGGTCGATCCGGCCAATCCGCATTTCAACGCCAAGGCGGCGCGCGCCAAATTGATGAGCCGATCGGGCGCGGAGGACGGCAGCTTCGCCTTCGGGCTCGGCGTGGCCAAAAGCGATCGCGCGCATAATGACGAGGATGTCGCCTGCTTCACCTGTCACCTCAGCTGGACGACGAGCTGCGGCGGGTGTCACCTGCCGATCGAGGCGAACTGGAAGACGACCAGCCACCATTATGAAGGCGAGGAGACGCGCAACTTCGCGACCTACAATCCGCAGGTCGCGCGCGACGACATGTTCCAGCTCGGCAAGCATATGACGACCAAGGGCAATGAAACCGCCCCGGTCCGATCGACATCCGCGCTGGTGCTCTCCTCGACCAACATCAACCGTGAGCGCATCTATATCCAGCAGCCCCCGGTTTCGGGGATCGGTTTTTCCTCGCAGGCGTTCGCGCCGCATTTCCCGCATACGGTGCGCCGCACCGAAACCAAGACCTGCTCCGATTGCCATCTGTCGGCGAAGGACGACAATAATGCGATCATGGCGCAATTGCTGCTGCTCGGCACCAATACCGCCAATTTCGTCGGGCTGAACGCGTGGACCGGGCTCGAGAACGGGTTCGAGGCGATGCGTGTCACCGAATGGGGCGAGCCGCAGGCGGTGATCGGCAGCTATCTGCAGAAATATGCCTATCCCGATTATTGGCGGATGCATGTCGAGCGCAACGGCCGCGAGCTCAAGGATTGGGTGCGCGGCAAGACCTTCGATCGCAAGGCCTCGGGCGAGACGCATCCGCTGGAGGAATTCCGCAACGTCATGAAGGGCACCGCCGATCGCGTCGGCTGCCTGCAACTACGCGGCGAATATATGTATGTCGCCGAAGGGAAGGGCGGCTTCCGCGTCTATGACGTGGCGTCGGTTGCCAACAAGGGCGTGTCGGCGCCGATCCTGAGCGCGCCCTTCTCGAAGCTTGGCCAGAATACCAATGTGGCGTCGAAGAACGCCACCTGCGTCGCGCTGCCGACCAACCAGCCGATCAATCCGCTGCGCAACACCCCCGAACGCCGCAAGATCAATCAGGAACAGCCATTCCTGCCGATCTACAGCTATGCCGCGGTGACCGACAGCGTCGAAGGGCTGATCCTCGTCAATATCGAGACGCTGGCCGACGGCGAGTTCCGCAACAATTTCCTCAAGCGCGCGGTGACGTGGAACCCCAATGGCGTGCTCAACGGCGCGCGGCATGTCCAGCTTGCCGGGCAGATCGCGTACATCACCGCCGATGCCGGGCTGGTGGTGGTCGATCTCGCCGACCCGCTCCACCCGCGGCTCGCCGCGGTGCGCCCGCTGAGGGAGGCGCGGGCGAGCGCGATCCAGTTCCGCTATCTATGGGTGACCGATGTCGAGGGGCTGAAGCTGTTCGACGTGACGCGGCTGACCGATCCGGTCGCGATCCCGTCGGCGACGGTCCGCTTCGCCGATGCGCGGCGCGTCTATCTCGCGCGGACCTATGCCTATGTCGCGGCGAAGGGCGAGGGGCTGGCGATCGTCGATATCACCAACCCGCTCAGGCCCGCGATCTATGCCAGGGAGACGTTCGGCGGGCGAATGAACGATGTCGAGGATGTGATCGTCGGCAGCACCAATGCCTCGCTGTTTGCTTATG
>NZ_MKRR01000040.1:13124-20759 GCF_001897045.1 Sphingomonas sp. 66-10 | reverse complement strand
GACTTTGCCCGCGGCATCGACCGCCACGAGATTCAGCAGGCGGGAATTGTTCTGCACGTCGAGCAGCGCCGTCGAGGAATAGCGGCTGAAATCCTCGTCGATATGCGCGAAATAATAGCCGAGCGTGATGTCATGCGTCGTCGAGCCCATTTCGAAGCGATGCGCGACGCGGGTGTCGCTCATGAACTCCTTGACTGGCAGGGTGAGCCCGCGCAGGCCACCGATGATCACCAGCCCGTTGCCGTTCTGGTTGGCCGTATCGTAGATCTGGTTCGGCGTGGTCACGTAGCGCAATTGCAGCGCGGTCGCGCCCGGCGCCTGGCCCAGCAGGCCGGCATTTTGCTTCAAAAGGCTGGCTGCGCTCTGCAGCGCGTTGGGGAAAACGCCGTTCCGCTGCGTCTGCGTGTCGGTGTAGCGCGAGGTGTTGCTGATCTTCCAGCCGTCGACCGGCTCGATCTCGAACTTGCTGGTGAGCTGGGTACGCTTGACCTGGGTGCCGAGGCTATTGTCGAATTTATAGATGCTGCCGTCGCCCTGGATCATCTTGACGAGCTGCGTCTCGGGGCCGGCGACGGTGCCCTCGTGGCCGTCGAAGCCGGGAACCGCGCGGATCTTGCCGTCGAGATAGGTGCGCATCGGAATGCCGAGATAAAGCGCGACGATGTCGTCCATGCGCTTCGCATCGAAACTGAACTTGGCGTTGCCCCAATCCTTCGAGATCGTGGCACGGACCTGCCCGCCGCGATTGGCGGTAAAGCCGGGATCGCGCACGCCGCCCTCGGAGCGATAAAAGCCGCCCACCGCCGCCTTCCAGCCGTCGCCGATCGGCGCGCCGACCCAGATGTCGGTGCGGTAGAGGTTGTCGGCACCGACGCTCATCTTGATCAGCCCCTCGGCGCGCTCGCCGACCTGACGGGGAATGAAGTTGATCGCACCGGCCGGGGCGTTCGAATAAAAGAGCGACGCCGGGCCGCCGCGCACCACCTCGATGCGGTCGATCGTCTCGTCAAGGCGGAAGACCTGATCGGCGTTCAGATAGCCGAGCGCCGGATCGTGCTGGACGGGAATACCGTCTTCGAGCAACTGGACCGAACCGAAGCCGTCGACCGGCACGCCGCGTGCGCGGATGTTGCCGCTCGCTTCGCCCCCCGACGCCTCGACCCAGAAACCGGGGACCGATTTCAGCGCTTCGGTCACGCTGGTCGGCGCCTGCAGGCGGAGCGCTTCCTCGCCGATGCTGGTGATCGAATAGCTGGTTTCGGATTTGGTGCGCGCACCCGTCCCCGCGCGGCCGGTGACGACGATGTCGCCGCCGTTCTGGCCCGGCTGAGCCTCCGCGGTGTCGGCGGGCTTGGCGTCCTCGGCCCAGGCCGGTGTCGAAACGGCGCATAGCAAGGCGAAGATCGACGATGTCATCTGCAACGATTTCATGGAGCTACCCCGTTTTCCAACCTTGTCTTCAAGCCCCTCTCGCGGGCGCATCGCGTCCCGTTGCCGGACGCGCGAGATGCGTCCGGACACAGGCCGCGTTGCCGTGATCCGAGCTGTCGTCGCGGAGACGGGGCGCGCGCGCGATCCCGCTACTGCGCGCAAAAATATTTTCGGGCAGGGGATCGGGACGTCGGCACGAGCGCTTTGCCCGCCGCGCGACTGTCAATCATCTGTAACAAGCCAGTTCTAGGCGAGGTCCATTCCGCAATCGCGATGGAGCGCCGAGACATGGCCTGGCTGCGTGACATCGATATCTGGTTTGCCGATCGGATCTTCGTCTTCAGCGATCAGCATCGCCGCTACGCCATCAAGCTGGCGCGGCAGCCCGAGGAAGCCGAGGAGCTGGTGCAGGAAGCCTATGCGCGCCTGTTCGCGCTCGACGACTGGTCGTCGATCGCCAATCCGCATGCCTTCACGATGCGCATCATCCGCAACCTTGCGATCGAGCGCTTCCGCCGCGCCGATATCGTCCGGCTCGATCAGAGCGCGCTGCTCCGCGCGGTCGATATCGCAGACGACGACCCTACCCCCGATGTGGTGGCGATGGATCGCGCCGAGCTTCGGCAGGTCGCCACGGTGATGCAGGATATGCCGCCGCGGATGCGCGAGGCGCTGTATCTCCGCCGAATCGAGGGTTTGCCGCCTGCCCAGGTAGCGGAAAGGATGAACATCTCCGTCTCCACCGTGGAAACACATCTGGTCAAGGCCCTGCGCCTCTTAGTAAAACGGTTGGATCGCCGGGAAACCGGGGCGAAGGCGGAGCACGCAACTTCATGGGAGAAGAAGGAAAGGCAGGGGCAAGTCTGAGCGACCGGGCCGTCGACTGGCTGGTGGCGCTCGACTGCGGCACCGCCGACCGTGCCGCGTTCGAAGCCTGGCGCACCGCCGATCAACGCCACGCCGCCGCATTCGCCCAGGCCGCCGCGACCTGGCGACGCACCGCCGATCCGCGCCTGTCGGTCCTGCTCGATCAGCCGGCCGAGGCGCAGCCGCCGGCGACCGAGCCGACGCCGCCCCCGCCGGCGATGCTCTCGCGACGGGCCGTGGCCGGCGGGGCGCTGGCGGCGCTGGTCGCGACGGCCGGCGCCGGCGCGTTCCTGGCCTGGCCGCGCCGCGCCTATGCCGCGACCGCCGTCGGCGAACGGCGCACCCTCATCCTCCCGGACGGCAGCCACGCGCTGCTCAATACCGATACGCGGGTCGGCTGGCGGTTTGACGACGAGCGCGATTTCTGGATCGAGCGCGGCGAGGCGACGCTCCTCGTGCGCGAGGCCGCGAAGCCGTTTCGTCTCAACAGCGATCCGATCGACGCGCGGCTTGGCGCGGGCAAGTTCAACTTGCGGCTGGAGCAAGAAAGCGCGCAGCTCCTCGTCCTCGCAGGGCGGGCGGCGGCGGTCTATCGCGGCACGCTGGCGCGGACGTTGGCGGCGGGCAATGCGCTGGTCGTCGGCGGCGCGGGGGCGCAGGTCTCCCACTTCTCGCCCGCCGCTATTGCCGCCGCGACGGCGTGGGAACGCGGGGAGATCGTGTTCAACGGGATGCGGCTGGACCGCGCGCTTGCCGAGTTCAATCGCTATCTGCCCGAGAAGATCGTGCTGCAGGATGCCGATCTGGCGCCGACGCGGCTTGGCGGCTCGTTCAGGATCGCCGATCCCGACGGCTTCCTTCAGGCGCTGCAGCAGGGATTCGATATCGGCCATCGCCAGCAGGGCAATCAAATCCGGCTGTTTCGACGTCGCGCCGCTTAAACGTCGAACCGATGTGATCGCGCCAGCCGCAAGGTGACACGAAGCTGACGCGGGCAGGCGGCATTGGCGAATCATGCACGTAACGCGCGGGGTCCTGATTGGCATGGCGATGCTCGTCGCCGCACCCGCGCATGCGGCGACGGGCGAGGCGCCGGTCCGCTTCGCTATTCCGGCGCAGACGCTCGCCGGCGCGCTCGACCAGCTCGCGCGCCAGATCGGGGTGCAGATCCTCTATCCCTATGACATCGCGGCAGCGCGCCGGAGCGGTGGCATAAACGGCCGGATGCCCGCGCGCCGGGCGCTCGATCGGCTGCTCCGGCGCAGCGGGCTCGAAATCGCGACCTTCGGGGGCAAGGTCATCAGTCTGCGCGTGGCTCGCCCGGCTATGGTGCCGCACTCGCCCGCGCCGCGCGCGACGCCGCCACGACAGATTCCTCTCCCCGTGCCGGCCGCGGAGCCGCCGCGCGACATCGTCGTCACCGGCCGTGCGGCGGAAGCGCCGCTCCGCGAGACCGAACTCAGCTATGCGATCACCCGGATCGACGCGGCCGCGCTGTCGCGCCAGAAAGCGATATCGACCGCCGATCTGTTCAAGCAGATCCCCGGTTTCTGGGTCGAGGCGACCGGCGGCGAGGCGAGCAACAACGTCCGCGCGCGCGGCATCCCGACCGACGGCTATTCGACCGTCGCGCTGCTCGAGGATGGCCTGCCGGTGCAATATGACGGCGGCCTCGGCTATCTCAACACCGATCAGATATTCCGCATCGACGCGACGATCGACCGGGTGGAGGCGGTGCGCGGCGGTCCTTCGGCGATCTTCGCGCCCAACGCTCCTGGCGGCAGCGTCGATTTCATCACCCGCAACGGCCTCAAAAACCCGGGTTATACGCTTTCCGGCACGCTCGGCAGCTTTGGCTATGCGCGGATCGACGGGTTCGCCGGCCTGCAGCTCGCACCGACACTCGGCGTCTCGATCGGCGGTTTCTATCGCGCCGACAACGGGTTGCGTGATCCGGGCTATCCGGCCGACCGAGGCGGGCAGATCCGCGCCGGCATCGACTATGACGACGGCCGGCTCCGCCTGTCATTCAACGTCAAGCGGCTCGACGATCGTGTCATCCTCTACCTGCCCGTGCCGCTCGAATTCGATGCGCGGGGCCAGGTCCGCGCCATTCCCGGCTTCGATCCGTTGCGCGACACCTTGGCCGGGCCGGATAATGCACATGTCCTGCTCAAGACCCCGAACGGGCCCTATGATTTCGATCTGACGCAGGGCACCCGCAGCCATGTCACTTTCTATAGCCTCGCCGGGCGGCTTGCGCTCGGCGAGCGGACATTGCTGGAGGTGAGGACGCGGCTGCGCACCGGCACCACGCTGCGTAACGGTCTTTTCCCCACCGGGCGGCCGATGCCCGCGAGCGCCTATCTCGACAGCGTGCGCACCCAGCTTGCCGCGGCCTTCCCGAACAGTTCGGCGGTGCAGATCCGCTTCGCCGGCACCGCGCAACCCTTTGCGCCGAACAACAATGGCAACGGGCTCGTGCTTGGCGCCAATCTGCTCTCGGTCGCGCTGCCGATGGACGAGTTCATCGGCGACGCGCGATTGAAGAGCGTCTTCGATCTTCTCGGACATCATGACGCAGCGGTCGGCCTCACCTACGGCGACAGCCGCTGGCACTATGACCGCCAGATGGCGACGGCGCTTCTCGAGGTCAGCGGCCGGGCCAGACGGCTCGACGTGGTGGCGATCGATCCGGCCGGCCGGGACGTTGGACGGCTGACCGACAATGGTTTCATCCGCTACGGATCGCTGTTCGATTCGGTCGCGATGAAAACCGCCAACGTCGCGCTATATCTGGCGGACGAATGGGCGATCGCCCCGCATTGGCGCGTCGATCTCGGGCTGCGCTGGGAGCGTACCCGGATCGGCGGCGACATGATGACCTCCAGGCCGTTCGATCTCGGCGACCCGACGACGCTCGCCGACGATGCCGTGATCGGCGGCACCGGCGTCACGCGGCCCATCGACCGTCGGTTCGCCGGACTCAACTGGACGGCCGCGATCAATTTCAATCCGTTTCCAAGCCTGGGCCTGTTCGCGCGGTTGACCCGCATCGCGAGGCTGCCGAGCGCGAGCGAATTCTATGCATCGCCGAACCGGACCGACGAAGCCATCGTCCCGATCACGATGGCGGAAGCCGGCCTTATCGCAACGCGACCACGCTGGAACCTGTCCGCCGTCGGCTTCGCGACGCATTTCGCGCGATTGCCCTTTACCGACTATCGTTTCGACACCGTGTCGAACAGCTATGTCGAGCGGACGTCGATCGCGGATACATCGACCATCGGGCTGGAACTGGCCGGCCATGCCGAGCTGATCGGCCCGTTGCAGCTCGACATGCAGGCGACGCTGCAGGATCCGCGCTATCGCAACTTCAGCTATGTCGAGCTGTCGTCCGGCCAGTCGGTGACACGCAATGTCACCGGCAACCAGCTCGTCCGCGTGCCGCGCCTTTCGCTCCGCCTCGCGCCGAGCCTCAACCTGTTCCGCGGAAAGCTGCGCATCAGTGGCGAACTGATGCATTATTCCAGCCGGTTTGCGGATATCGCCAATACGCAGCGCCTGCCGGCCTTTTCGCTGCTCAACGCCAGCCTGAATGCGAAGCTCAACGATCGGGTCGGCTTTGCGCTCAATGCGACCAACCTCACCAATGCGCTCGGCCTCACCGAGGGCAATCCACGCGTGGGGTCGTTCGATGCGGGCGGCATGAGCAACGGCTATTTCCTGGCCCGGCCGGAATTCGGCCGCAGCATCCGCGGCACGCTCAGCCTGTCTTATTGAGACTGCGAGATTTATTGCCGCTGGGCGAATCCCTCAAAGACGATCGCGCCGGTCGAAGCGGCGCTGCGCCTCGGTGACCGCATCGATGCGCGCCTCCGCCCAATCGATCATCATGCTCAAAGCCGCCAGCAACTCGGCCCCCAGCGGGGTGATCGCGTAAACGACGGTCACCGGCACGGTCGGCGCGACGGTGCGGGTCACCAGCCCATCGCGTTCGAGCGACCGCAATGTCTGGCTGAGCATCTTTTGCGATACCCCGCCGATCTCGCGCTTCAGCGCGCTGAAGCGCCTTTCGCCGTCGCCGAGGAGGCTGAGGATCAGGACGCTCCATTTGTCGCCGACGCGATCGAGCAGCCGCCGTGTCGGGCAGTTCGCATTGAACACGTCGCCGCGCCCGCCCGCGGTTTCCCCGAAGTGACCAAGTGTCGAAAAGGTGCCGTCTTGCATTGCGGGTTACCCTAGACAACTTGGTTCCCGTTGGAAACCGAAGGAGGCGAAAATGAAGGTTGCAGTGCTGGGCGCAAGCGGGCGGGCGGGGTCCGAGATCACGAAGGAACTCGCGTCGCGCGGGCATGAGGTGCTCGCGATCGCGCGCAACCCGGATGCGATCCCGCCGCAATCGGGGGTGACGGTGCGGGCCGGCGACGCGTCGAAGCCTGACGAGCTTGCCGATCTGATCCGCGGCAGCGACGCGGTGATCAGCGCGCTGCACTTCGACGTGCCCGCCGCGACATTGCTCGGCGCGCTGCGCGCTGCGGGTGTCCACCGGCTGCTGGTCACCGGGGGCGCCGCGAGCCTCGAAATCGCTCCGGGGCAGCGGGTGATCGACACCCCGAGCTTTCCTGCCGAGTGGAAGCCGATCGCCGAGGGCGGGATCGCCTTTCTCGACGACATCCGTTCGGAACGCGACATCGACTGGGTGTTCTTCTCGCCCGCCGCCTTGCTGTTCGAAGGGCCGCGGCTCGGCCATTATCGGCTCGGCGGCGATCGACTGGTGACCGACGAGAATGGCGAAAGCAAAATCAGCTTTGCCGATTATGCCATCGCGATGGTCGACGAACTCGAGCGCAAGGCGCACAGCCGCGAGCGGTTCACGGCGGCTTATTGATTTTACGCGGCGCGCGCGCCAAACCGGCCGTCCGTCCGATAGACCCGTTCGGGCGGACGGGCTTGGACGGAGTGGCGGCAATCCAACTTCACGGCAAGATCGCACTCATCACCGGCGCCGGCGGCGGCCTCGGGCGCGAAATGGCCAAGGGTCTGGCGGCGGCCGGCGCGCATGTCCTGCTGCACGGCCGCGACGCCGAGCGGCTTCTTGCCGTGCAACAGGCGATTGCCGCGGCCGGCGGTTCCTCGGAGATCGTCGTTGCCGATCTTTCTCGGGAAGAAGCCGCGGCCGAATTGCTGTCCGGTCGCGACCGCATCGATATATTGGTCAACAATGCGGGGGATCGTGATCGACGGCCCCTCGCCGAACTCGATCGCGACGCGGCGCGGAAACTGGTCGAAATCAACCTCATCGCGCCGTTCGATCTGACGCGGCTGATCGGCGCG
>NZ_MKRR01000040.1:11873-13109 GCF_001897045.1 Sphingomonas sp. 66-10 | reverse complement strand
CGCCGGCCAGATCGCTCGCGCGGGAGACGCCGCCTACACGATGACGAAGGGTGGCCTCGACGCCCTCACCCGGGCGCTCGCCGCCGAGCTCGGCCCCCGGCAGATAACCGTCAACGCGGTCGCGCCCGGCTTCTTCGCGACCGAGGCGAATGCCGAGATGACTGCCGATCCCGCGATCGCCGAGCATCTCGCCCGCCGCACCTCGCTCGGGCGCTGGGGACGCCCCGACGAGATCGTCGCGGCGGTCCTGTTCTTCGCCTCGCCTGCCTCATCCTATGTGACCGGGCAGGTGCTGGCCGTCGACGGCGGCTATCTCGCCCATTTCTGATCGCGTCCGACCACCGGGCGCGGATGCGGCAAATTGCTCAACTCGGTTGCTGCGATCGCACCAGATGCCGCGGCGAGCACCGCCCCTTTTTCCACAACTCGCCGAGACAGCCTCATAATATCAGAAGGTTAGCTCGTCTGGCACATCGCTTGCGACGCCCCCGGCAACGGCACCTCCGCGCGTGCCCAAAATCAGCAGGGAGAATTGCGTTGTCGCGAGTTGCAAAGCGAGTTTTCGACGTCGTTGCCTCATCGAATGTGCTGGCCTTCATGCTCGTCGCCGGGCCGGGGCTGGCGGCGACGCCCGCGACGGCGGACAATCGGCCCGCATCGACCGCGGCGGACCCGGCGCCGGAACCCGATGCCGACGCCAATGCCGACGGGCGCACGAGCGACGTTCTCGTCACCGCGCAACGCCGCGAGCAGCGCCTTCAGGATGTCCCGACCGCGGTGACCGCGCTCGGCGGCGACCTGTTCAGCAGCGGCCTCGGCAAGTCGGCGAACGAAGTGCTCAACCTCGTCCCTAATGCGACCGCCGGCACGCAGCAGCACGGGCGTCCGCGCTGGTGGATCCGCGGAGTCGGCGCAGGCCAGCAGCAGCTCGACCTCGCCAATCCGGTCGGCTTCTACCTCGACGACGTTTACATCTCCAACGCCAGCGCGACCGGCCTGCCGCTGTTCGATATCGAGCAGGTCGAGGTGCTGCGCGGCCCGCAAGGAACCTTGTGGGGCAAGAATACGACCGGCGGCGCGATCAACGTGATATCGAAGAAGCCGTCGCTCACGCCGCGCGACAACGACAATTATGTTCGTTTCGACTATGGCAGCTATAACGAGAAGATCATCGAGGGCGGGGTCGGGCTGGTCGTCGTGCCGGATATTCTGGCGGTGCGCGTCTCGGGCCATTTC
>NZ_MKRR01000040.1:0-11840 GCF_001897045.1 Sphingomonas sp. 66-10 | reverse complement strand
CGCGACGAAGTGCTGCGCGGGCAGGTGCTGTTCGCGCCGACCGCCAATTTCCAGGCGCTGCTGAGCGTCCATTATCGCGATTACAGCACCGACGGCAGCTATTGGACCACCGCCAGCTATGCCGCGAGCGGCATATTGCGCAACGGCTATGCGCCGCCGACCGACAAGGATACGGTCAATTACAACGCCCCCGAATATAGCCGCAACAAGCAGCTCGGCGGGTCGTTGCACCTCGACTGGACGCTTGGCGGGGTCACGCTCACCGCGATCACCGGCTATGAGCGGTTCAAGACGCGCGGCGCCAACGACAGCGACTATACCCCGCTCGAAATCTCACGCGGCTATACGACCGCGCGCAGCGCGCAATGGACGCAGGAACTGCGCCTCGCTTCGCGGCAGGACGATCGCCTGAGCTGGATCGCGGGGCTCTATTATTTCAACGAGAAGATCGTCTCGAACGCTTATTCGGCGACCTTGCCGGCCGGGGCGGTGCCCGCGCTTCCCGGCAGCACCGCGCCCGCCGCTTATGCGTTGACCGCTTATCACCACAAGGCGGAAAGCGGCGCGGCGTTCGGTAGCGGCACGTTCAATTTCACCGACGCGCTGAAACTGACGCTCGGCGGCCGCTGGACGCGCGAGACCAAGACGCTCGATTTCGACCGGCTGGCCGCGCCCAATGCCGCGGCGACGAGCTGGAGCAATTATGCGCATTGGTGGAACAGCTATACCGGAAGGTTCGGCGGCCCCGGCACCTTTTCGGGCGATTTGCGCAAGACCTGGGACGCATTCACTTATGACGTGACGCCCTCGTGGCAGGTCGATCGCGACAATCTGATCTATTTCAAATTCTCGCACGGCGTGAAATCGGGCGGGTTCAATACCGCGGCGACGCTGCCCGCCGCGCTGCTGGTGGTCGCGCCGGAAAAGCTCAACGCCTATGAACTCGGCTATAAGTCGCAATGGTTCGATCGCCGGCTGACCTTCAACGCGACCGCCTTCCACTATGATTATGACAATGTGCAGATCAACGTGGTCGGGCCCAATCCCGGCGCGGTCGGCGGCGCGACGGTATCCTATCTCCAGAATGCCAGGAAGGCGCATGTCAACGGCGCCGAATTCGAGATCGAGGCGAAACCGCTTGCGCGGCTGCGGCTCAACGGCGCGGTCGGTATCCTCGATACTAAATATGACGAGCTCAATGTCGTGAACGGCGGCGCCAATCTGTCGGGCGCGCGGTTCGTGCGCGCGCCCAAGCTGACGCTCAACGGCGCGGCAAGCTATACCATCCCGGCGGGGCGGAGCGGCAACGTCGAGCTCCAGGCCGATGCGCGCTATACGTCGCTGCAATATTATTACATCACCCCGCAGGATCGGGTGAACCGCTATCTGCTGACCCAGCCCGGCTATACGATCGCCAATGCGCGGATCAGTTTCACCTCGGCCGACAATCGCGTGACCATTTCGGCCTATATCGACAATCTGTTCGACGTCGATTTCCGCAATCACGCGCTGCCGCAGGCCAATCCGGTGCAAGGGATCACCGGCGACACCGTCGAATGGGGCGACCCGCGCACTTATGGCGGATCGGTGATCTTCCGCTTCTGACGCCCCGCTCGCGTCGTCGCGCAAAATAAAAGGGCGCCGGTGGATGACCGCCGGCGCCCTTCCCCCTTTTAGGCGTTTGATGATCGCTATTCGGCGGCGGCGAGCAACAGATCCCGGTTGCGGCCAAGCAAGGGAAGCACTTCCTCCCCGACGCGCCACGCCTCCTCGAGATGCGGCGTACCGGCGAGGATGAAGGCGTTCGCGCCGCGCGCGATAAGGTCGTCGAGCCGTGCGGCGCATTGTTCATAGCTGCCGACGATGCCGAGCGCCGGGCCACCGCGCAGCAGGTTGAAACCGCCCCACAGGTTGGGCGCGACGATCAGATCCTCGTACCGCTTCGCCTCGCTCGGGCGGAGCGCCTGCTGGCGCGCGGCGCCGACCGAATCGGTCGGCCCGCCGCGGCCCTGCCGGCGACGCTCCTCGCCGACATGCTCGAAGCCGATGCGGATGTCGCGCCACGCTTCCTCCTCGGTCGGCCGCGCGACGAGGTCGACGCGCACCGCGCATTTCTGCTCGCCGCCCAATGCCGCGGTCCGTTCCTTCACGCGCGCGAATTTGTCGGCGAGCTGGTCGAACGGTTCGAGCCAGGAAAGATAGTAATCGGCGTGTTTCGCGGCCGATTGCAGCGCCGCGTCGGACGAGCCGGAGAACCAGATCTCGGGGATGTCCTCATGCGCCAAGAGCGGCGCGAGACCGCCGTGCTCGACCTCGTAGAAACGGCCACGATACGAGAAATCCTTCTGCGTCCACACGCCCTTGAACACGTCGAGAAATTCGGTGGTGCGGCCATAGCGGTCGTCGTGGCTGAAGCTGTCGCCCCACCAGGTTTGCGCCGGCCCGCCGCCGCCGGTGATGATGTTGAACACCGTCCGTCCGCCGGTCGCGCGTTGCAGACTGGCCGAGAGCCGCGCGGCGTGGACCGGGTTGAGGAAACCCGGCTGGAACGCGATCATGAAGCGGAACGTCCGCGTGGCGCGCGCCAGCAGCGGCGAGATCACCCAGGGATCGTCGGTATTGGGAAAGGACGGGATCAGCCCGCCGGTGAACCCCGCGCCCTCCGCGGCGCGCGCGATCTCGGCGAGATGGTCGATATAGCGA
This sequence comes from Sphingomonas sp. 66-10, assembly GCF_001897045.1. Lineage (NCBI taxonomy): Bacteria > Pseudomonadati > Pseudomonadota > Alphaproteobacteria > Sphingomonadales > Sphingomonadaceae > Sphingomonas > Sphingomonas sp. 66-10. The sequence continues at coordinate 9,137 of NZ_MKRR01000040.1, read as the reverse complement.
AACCCGTCGTCCGCGCCGGATGCGTCGATCCCCGGCGCGATGTTGCCGGCGGCGAGCGGCGACCAGTCGCCGCGATCATAAGCCCCGTAACGGATGCTGCTGTGGCAGCCGTGGGTCGGCAATCGCCAATAGAAATCGATCGTCATGGGGTCACCTCGGTTCAGGCGGCGGCGCGCGACGCGTCGAGCAGCGCGCGCAAGCGGGGAAGGACGTGCTGGCCGACGACATAGCTTTCCTCGAGCGAGGAACCGCCGGTCAGGACGAAATGATCGACACCAAGCCGGGCGAGCGCGGCCAATCGATCGGCGACCTCGGCATAATCGCCGACGATCGCCTGTTCGGGAAGACCCGCGCGCGCCGCATCGCGATGCGCTTCCTCGCCGGTGTCGCGCGCGAGCACCGGCTGGATCAGCCCGAAACCGATCGACCGCCGCGCCTGCAGCGCGAGCATGTCGAGCGCCTCGATCTGGCGGCTGAGCGTCGCAAAGCCGGTCGCGCGGAACAGATGGACGTCGGCGATGCGCGCCGACAGCGCCAGTTCCTCCTTGCTCTCGCCCTGCAGGAACACGCGCGGGAAGCGCACGCGGTTGAGCGGCGCATCGAACCCGCCATCCTCGACCTCGAAGAAGCGGCCCGCGAAGGAATAGGGATGCTGGCCGTGGACGCCGCGCGCGACGGTGAGGAATTCCTCGGTCCGCGCGGCCAGCGCCTCGTCGGGAACGCGATCGCCGTCATGCGCCCGTTCCACCGCGGGGCGCGACGGCGCGATCGCCCAGCCAAGCCGCTCGCGCGTCGCCCGTTGGAAGGTCACCGCCTGCTTGGCGGCATAGACCGCGGACCCGGCCGACGCCGGAAATTCCGCGACGAACTCGATCCGCGGCACCTCACGCGCGATCGCCGCGGCGACGATCGCGGCATCGTCCGATTGCGGCCGATGCACGATGAACAGGCCGTCGAACGCGGTCTGCGCCGCGGCCTGCGCGATCTGCGCATAATGATCGTAGCGGGTGATCGCGCGCGTGCGCACGTCGCGCGCGATCCCGGTGGGGGCCGGGCGCGCGGCGATCTCGCCACGCGCGGGCTGCTGCGCCACATCGAGCTGCCAATAGATCCGCACGGTCATGCAGCATTCCTTTCCTTGGCAAAGGCCGGTGCCCCAAGCCGCCCGGCGAACACCGTCTCATCGAGCGGGCGCCGCCCGTTGGGGGCTTCGGCGGCGTGGAATTCGGGGTCGAGCGTATCGAGCCCGGCGAGCCGCCCGATCGCGACCATCGCCTCGATCGCGAAATCGTCCGGCACCGCGAGCCGCGTTCGCGCGGCCTCGCGATCGAACCCGCCGATCCCGTGGGTATGCCAGCCGAGCAGCAGCGCCTGATGTGCGAAATTGGTCCAGGCCGCCCCGGCATCGAAACTGTGCGAGACATTGTCGACCACCACGCCGCGCCGCTCGAGCCGCAATTCGGACAGGATCACCACCAGCGCCGACGCGCGGCTTGCCCATAGCGCGTTGCGCGGCATCAGCAGCCCGACGAACGTCTCCCAATCGGCATCGCCCGGCCGCGCGAGCAGGAACCGCCACGGCTGGACATTCGACGCGGACGGCGCCCAGCGCGCCGCTTCGAACGCGCTCAGCAGCACCGCATCGGGCACCGGCTCGCCGGTGAAGCTGCGCGGCGACCAGCGATCGACGAACAGGGGCTCGATCGGATGCGCGGCGTTGCGGGTCATCGGCGGTCCTCCCGGCCCGGCAGGCGCACGAGATTGGCGGGATCGGCCGGCGCCGCGGTCAGCTCGGCGAGGATCTCGTCCTTGAGCCGGTGAAGCAGCGGGGCACCGCGATCGCGCGGGTGCGGCAGATCGACGTCGACGATGCGCCGGATACGCCCCGGATCGGGCGCCATGATCACCACCCGGTCGCCGAGATAGAGCGCCTCCTCGACATCGTGGGTGACCATCAACACGGTCGAGCGCTGCGTCATCCAGATGCGTTGCAGCTCGTTCTGGACGTGCACCCGCGTCAGCGCATCGAGCGCGCCGAGCGGCTCGTCGAGCAACAGCAATTTGGGCTCGGTGACGAGCGCGCGCGCGATCGCCGCGCGCTGCGCCATCCCGCCGGACAATTGATGCGGATAGGCCTGTTCGAAGCCCTTCAAATTCACCAGCGCGATATGATCGGCGACGATCTGCGCGCGCCGCTCCTTGGGAGTGTCGGTGTTGAGCAGCGCCAGCTCGATATTCTGCGCCAGCGTCATCCACGGAAACAGGCGGTGATCCTGAAAGACGATCCCGCGATCGAGGCTGGTGCTGGCGATGCGGTTCCCATCGAGCCGGATCTCGCCGCTATAATCGGCATCGAGCCCGACGATCAGCCGCAGCAGCGTCGATTTGCCGCACCCGGAGGCGCCGACGATGCTGACGAATTCGCCGGCCTTTACCGAGAGATTGATGTTGTCGAGCACGCGCCGCGGCTCGCCCCCGATCGCGAAGCTCTTGTCGAGATCGGCGATCGTCAGCGCGCCGCGCGCGGCATGATCGGTGGAAGCGACGGAAGGCGGCCGGGGATCGACGAACATACTAACTCCTCAAAGCGGCGCGGCTTGCCAGCGCAGCAAATGGCGGCGCAGGCGCTGGAACAGGGTGTTGATCACGAAGCCCAACAGGGCGGTGGCGATGATCGCCACGAGGATGACGTCGAGCCGCTGCTGGGTCTGGGCGAGCTGCATCGTGACGCCGAGCCCGCTTCCTGCGCCGAGCAGGATCTCGGTGGCGATCGATGCGATCCACGCGAAGGCGAGTGCCTGGGTAAGGCCGGTCAGAATCAGCGGCATCGCCGCGGGCAATAACAACAGGCGGAACCGCTGGAACGGGGTGAAGCCGTAGAGCCGCCCGACATCAAGATAGCGCTGCTCGACATGCGCGACGCCCTCATAGCTGTTGAGCATCGCGGGAAAGAAGGCGGACAGGCAGACGACGATGAGCTCGGTGCCCTGCCCGGTGCCGAACCACAAACCGAATAGCGGCAGCCAGCCGATCAGCGGCACCTGCCGGATGGCGTGGAGCAACGGCCCGAGCACGCGGTCGAGCGGTCGCCAGATCGCCATCGACACCCCCATCGCGATCCCCAGCGATCCCCCGATCGCCAGCCCGGCAAGGCTGCGCGACACGGTGGCGAACATGTCGCGCGCCAGCGCGCCGTCCGCGACCAGCTCGACAAGAGCCGCACCGATCGATTGAAGCGGGGCGAAGGTCAGCGCGCGCGCGCCGCCGCTGCTTGCCTGCCATTGCCACCAGGCGAGGAACAGCAACGGCGCGACAAGCCCGATCGCAAACCGCGCGGCGGGGCGGGCGAGCACTTGCTTCATGCGTATTTCCACCGTGTCGCGCGGTGCTCGATCGCTTTGGCGCCGCGATCGAGCGCGAAGCCGATCACACCGCTCACCACCACCCCGGCGAGCACCACGTCGATGCGGAACATCTGGCGGCCCATCTCCATCATCTGTCCGATCCCGCTGTCGGCGGCGAGCAGCTCGGCGGCGACGAGCACCACCCAGGAGCGGGTCAGCGCCACCCTCATGCCCGTCAGCACCGCCGGAACCGTCGCCGGAACGAGGATGCGCAGGATCAGGTCGGGAATCCGGGTGCGATAGACCCGGGCGACATCGAACCACGCTTTCGGAACGCCCCGGATACCGTCGAACGTCGCCAGCGCGACGGGAAAGAAGGTCGCCAGCGCGACGATCGCGATCTTGAACGGCTCGTCGATGCCGAGAAAGATCACCAGAACCGGCACGAAGGCGATGACCGGCACCTGCCAGACGGCGAGGAAGGCGGGCGCCAGCGCGGCTTCTGCGAGGCGCGACAGCGCGATACAGGCGCCGAACGCCAGCCCGGCGACCGCCCCGATCAGATAGCCCAGACCGAGCCGGAACAGGCCTTCGCCGATATGCCGCTCCAGCTCACCGCTTCGCGCCAGCGACCACAGGGTTTCCGCGACATCCGCCGGCGGCACCAGCACCTGTGTCGGAAACACGCCGGAGAGCGCGGCGAGCTGCCATAGCGCGAGCAGCGCCAAAGGAGCGGTCAGCGCCGCGAGCGGCGCGCGCGCGGTCACGAATTCTTGCCCGTCGAAACCGGCGCGGGCGCCGCTGCCGCCGCGCTCCCCGCCGGCCAGAAGCGGTCAAGCTTCAGATCGCGCAACGCGTTCGGGACGAACCGTTGGTCGATCAGCGCATCGACGTCGACCTTGTTGCGGACAAGGCCGCGCGCATAGGTGTAATCGGCGACCGACCGGTAATGGCCCGCGATATCGGGGGTGAAGATCGGCGAGAAGCGGTCGCGCCAGGCAATGCCCGATTCGGCATAATCCTTGGCCACGATCGCTTCGGGCAAGGCACCGCGCGAGGCCTGGTGGATCACCTCGGCGCGATGCTCCTCCAGCGCCGACCAGGCGGCGGCGCGCACGAAGGCATTGACGACGATCTGCGTCAGCTCCGGATTACGGTCGACGAAATCGCCGCGGCCGAACAGTTCGGCGCGCATCCGCCAGTCCGCCGGCGCCTGCTTGGTCGACCAGATGACGCGGCCGACACCGCGCTGCTCCAGCAGCAGGCCGTCCGAGAGCAGGAAGGTCGCGTCGACATTGCCCGACGCGAGTGCGGCGGGCGTCGCCGAGGGATTGATATTGACGATCGTGAAGTCGCTGAGCTTCAGCCCGTTGGCGTCGAGCAATTTGGAGAAAGGCAATTCCCACGGACGCCCGCGATGCAAGGCGATGCGCTTGCCCTTGAGATCGGCGATCGTCTTTGCCGGCAGCCCGTTGCGCACCACCAGATAGGAATTCTGCCCCTGCCCGACCGGCGCGACGAGCTTGAGCGGCACCCCGCCCGAGACCGCGATGATCGCGGGAAAATCGCCATATGAGGCGAAGTCGATGCGCTTGCCCGAGAAGCCCTCGTTGATCAGCGGGCCGCCCACCGCGGTGGGGATCGGGGTGAAGGCGAGCTCCACGCCGCGCTTCGCCAGCTCCTGCTTGAGCCAGCCCTGCTGGATGATGATGCCGGTCAGGCCGTTATAGACCTGCCGCCCCTCATAGGGATAAGCGATGCCGGCGATGTTGACGGTTCGCACCGGCGCGGCCGAGCCGCTGGCGCGGTGCAACTGGAACGCGAGCGCACCGCCGAGCAACGCCAGCACCGCGACGAGGATCGCCCACGGCCGCGATGATTTACCTTCAGTCGCCACACGCAATTCCTTTCGCTGCCGACGATGCAGTTCGCGTGCCAAGCGCGCGTTTCCGCGGATGCGCGCGCCGCGCGCCCGGGGCGGCAGCCCGAATTGCGCAAAATGAAGCAGCGCGCGGGCATCGGCTGCGCGAATTCCACCGATAAGCGTCGATCGATACGCCGGCTGGGCCGAAGGTGCCGCTTGGCACGCGCCTTGCGATCAGCCCGTCAACCGCGGAGTCGTGACAGGGCACGGCCTGGCGGCGGAGAAGAAGATGGAAATTGACTGTCGCGCAGCGGGTGGCCCGGAAGCTTTGGATTCGATCTGGATGTCGCAAAGCCCGATCCCGGCGGCCTCGGGCATCGCCTGGGCGTTGGGGTGGATGGCGGAGGAATTCGCCGGTGACGGGATCGCGATCAAGCGCGTCGCCGAGAGCGGCCTCAGGCTGGTCGCGCCGGACCCCGAACGACAGGCGCGTCATCATTTCCGCGAGGCGGGGAACATCCAGGCACTCGCGGCGCGATCGCTCGGCGCCCCGACGCGGGTGATCGGATTGACCTGGATCGACGAGGGCCAGGCGATCGTCGTGCGCCCCGACACTCGGGTCCTGGAGCCGGCCGACCTCAGGAACCTGCGCTTCGCGCTGCCGGGCTTCGCGCGCACGCGCGGGGAGAGCATCGCGCGCGGCATGGCGCTCCACGGCATTCAAAGCGCGCTGGCGCTCGGTGGACTGACGCTCGGCGAGGCGCGGCTGGTCGAGGTCCCCGCCCCGCCGATCGAGCAGCCCAGCGCCGCCGGGATGCGCCGGTTATGGCTGGGGCTCGACTGGCTCGCCGCCGGACGCGTCGACGCGGTCTATATCAAAGGCGCGGCGGCGGCCGAAGCGGCGGCGCGGCTCGGCCTCGTCGTGGGGATCGATCTTGATTCCTATCCCAGCCGGCTCGCCCGGGTGAACAATGGCACGCCGCGCCCGATCACGGTGCATGCCGATATGATCGACGATCATTTCGACATCGTGGTGCGCTTCCTCGAACAGACACTGCGCGCCGCGGACTGGGCGGCCGGCAATCCGGCCGAGCTCAAGCACATCCTGGCGCGCGAGACGCTCGCCGGCATATCCGGCGTCGAGGCCGCGTATCGCGGCGATTTCCATCGCTCGCTGCACCCCGATCTCTCGCCTGATCGCGTCGACATGCTGGAGAAGCAAGCCAACTTCTTGTGGCTACACGGATTTCTCGAACATCGTGTCGATGTCGCGCGCTGGATCGATCCGCGTCCGCTCGATGCCGCGCTGGCGCGACGCGCCGGCCTGGAACGGTATCGCGCGGCCGCCCGCTGAAAGCTGAGCTATCGAGCCTGCTTTAATTCCTACTTATTTAGTGGATGAATCTACGCTATCCTCCGCGACGACCCGGAGGAGATCATGGCCTCAAACCCGCAAGCCGATCGCGCAACGCGTCCCGATGTCGGTGTGACGACCGCGCATCATGCCGGCGGGCGCGCCGTGCTGGCGTTCGACTGCGACAAACATCATTCGGTCGGCGCCCGCGCGCGCGCGTTCATCTTTTCCGATCCGCGCTCGCGCGCACTGATGCCGCTAATCGAGCGCACCGCGCCGAGCGACGCCAATATCCTGGTGATCGGCGAGACGGGAACCGGCAAGGAACTGGTCGCACGCTATGTCCACGCGATGAGCGACCGCGCGCCCGGCCCGTTCCTCGCGGTCAATTGCGGCGCTTTTTCCGAGACGCTGATCGAGGGCGAATTGTTCGGTTACGAGCGCGGCGCCTTCACCGGCGCGCATGCCGCGCGGCCGGGCTGGTTCGAGGCGGCCAACGGCGGCACGCTGTTCCTCGACGAGATCGGCGATCTTCCGCTCTCGCTGCAGGTGAAGTTGCTCCGCATCCTGCAGGAGCGCGAAGTCGTGCGGATCGGCTCGCGCTCCGCGACCCCGCTCAACGTTCGCCTGATCGCCGCGACCAACGTCGATCTGGCGCAGGCGGTGGCAAAGGGCGTCTTCCGCGCCGACCTCTTCTATCGGCTGCAAGTCGTGACGGTGCCGCTCCTGCCTTTACGAGAGCGGCGCGCCGACATCCTGCCGCTCGCCCGGCACTTCCTGCAGGTCTATGGCGACAAGCTCCCGCCCCGGCGGCTCGACCTCGGGCCGCGGGCGGAGGAGGCGCTGTACCGGCATGACTGGCCGGGGAATATCCGCGAGCTTGAGAATGCCATCTACCGCGCGACGCTGATCAACCAGGACGGCGTGATCCAGGTCGCCGATCTCGGGCTGTCGCCGCCGATCGCGATCGAGGATTTCGCCCCGCCGGGCGAGCCGCACGCCGCGCCCCCGGCGACCGCGCCCACGTCGATCGAGGATATTCTCCGGCCGGTCGTCGCGCGCCTGATCGACGAGGGGCATCCCGAACTGCTCGATCGGCTCGTCAACATCGCGGTGCGCGAAGCCTTTCAGATGTCGGGCGCGAACCAGATCAAGACGGCGAGCGCGCTCGGCGTCACCCGCAACGTCGTGCGGACCCATCTCAAGAATTTCGGGCTGATCTGATCCGTTGCCGCAGCAATAGCGGTGAAAACTCACCAATATTGCTGCTGAATATCGCGCATCGATCAACGCAGCGCGGCCCCCATCCTTCGCGACTCCGCCGAAATCACGGCTTGGCATGAGCCTTGCTCCCTTCCCGTCACACGCTGGCCAAGGAGCTCAGAATGGCAACGACGCTCGATCGCTTGGCCCCGACGCGGGAGAAACTCACCGAATTGTGGTTCACGCGCTGCCCGGTGCCGACCGCGACGGGGATCGCCTATAAGCTCGGCTGGCTCGGCGACGAATTCGCGCGCGACGGGATCGCCCTGCGCACGCTGCAGGAATCGGGGTCCGAACTCGCGCGGCATCATTATGATCATCGCCTGCCGACATTGATCCGCGAGGGCGGCAACATGCTCGCGATCGCCGCGCGGGCGCAGCACGAGCCGACCCGCCTCGTCGGCCTCACCTGGATCGAGGAAAGCCAACTGATCCTCACCCGCCCCGATACCGGGATCGCGCACGCGGCCGATCTCAAGGGCCGCCGCCTCGCGCTGCCCGGCTGGAGCCGCAACGACATCCCGAGCCATGTGCGCGGCACCAGCATCGCGCGCGGCATGTCGCTCGCCGGCTATAAGGGCGTGCTCGCCTCGGCTGGGCTGACCTTTGACGATGTCGAGCTGGTCGAGACCGAGGACCGGCTGCGCAACATCGGCGGCGCGGGCCGCGATCTCGAACCGCGCCGCTCGGGCGTCGGCCGGTTGTGGCCGATCGAGGCGCTCGTCGCGGGCAAGGTGGACGCCATCTATGTCAAGGGCGCCTCGGCGCTCGATCAGGCGCGCGAGGCGGGGCTGGTGATCGCGATCGACCTCGACGCGCTCCCGGACCGTCGCTTTCGGGTCAACAACGGGACCCCGCGCCCGATCACCGTCCACCAGCAGTTGCTCGACGAGCATTTCGATCTCGTCGCGCGCTTCCTCGCGGTGACGCTGCGCGCCGCCGACTGGGTGGCGGCGCAGCCCAACCGCCTGCGCGAGATATTGGAATTCGAGACCGCCGGCAGCGCGGGTGCGGTCGATCAGGCCTATGCCCGGCTCCACGAGGGGCTGCATCCGACGCTCGACGCCGATCGGCTCGCCTTGTTCGAGCAGCAGAAGAAATTCCTCTTCACCCACGGCTTTCTCGACGCCGATTTCGAGCTCGACGCGTGGGTCGATCCACGCCCGCTCGACGCCGCGCGCGCGATCAATGCCCGCGCCACCACCCCCGAACTCGCCTGAGAGGAGATCGTCATGTCCGAACAACCCGGCCTGTCGCCCGAAGCCATCGCCTTCGTCACCAAGACCGAGCAGGACGCGCGCCGCGCGTTCCG
>NZ_MKRR01000039.1:22418-24648 GCF_001897045.1 Sphingomonas sp. 66-10 | reverse complement strand
GCTTGTCACCCGCAAATCGGTGATGGGCGACTTCGTCCCGTCGCGGACACTGATCTGGCTGACCATTGCCGCCGCCGCCGTGATGGGGATCGCCTCGGTCGCCACGATCATCGATGCCGTACCCCGGAACGTCATCGCTGGCCGACATATCGGTAACATTGGATGATGGCGAAAGCCCGGGCGACAGGCGAGAGCGTCAATTATGCCGCCGGCAACGGATCCACGCACCAAAACCTTCCGGCCTCGATCAGCCGGTCATAACCACGCGCCGCGCGCCGCAGCAATTTCCTGTTGTGCCTGCGATGCTGGTGGCGCCTCTTGCGAGCGCCGGCATCGGATTTGAGCACTCGCCACTCGAGATCGAGGTCGTTGAGCTCGCCGAGGCTGTCCTGCAGCACGCTTAACGCGGCGGCAAACGTCGAATAGCGCCGCGCCGCTTCCGCCGCCGGGAACAACGACACGAAAAACTCCGACGCGTAGCGCAGCTTCTTGGCTGTCATGCGCACCTTGTGGCGTCGCCTGGGGCCGAGTTTGGCCAGGCCTTTGCCGCAACGCTTGAGCCGTTTGCGGAGCTTGCGCAACGCATTACCGGCGAACGACGTTGCATCGTCCGGATCGCCAGCGACCGTTGACCGAACCCGCCAGGCACCAACCGCGAGCCATTCGGCGAGATCGAGCATCAGTCCCCGGACACGCGATGAGGCGAGGTCGACCCGAAGTGCAGCCATCGCACGCTCCCGAGCTTCGCGGAGCCCGAGCCCGGCCTGTTCATCCGCATGCGGGATAAGCACATCTAAATTGCGCACCTCGCCCAGCCGTCCCGTAAGCCAGCGCAGTTCGATCTCGAGCAGTGGTGCCTCTGAATCGTGAGCCAGCAATGGCCCGTAAAGCCAGAATGCCGTGCGCAGGCGCCGGAGCGCGACCCGCGCCTGATGCACCGCTTCAACTTCAGCGTTCTTGACCAGCAGCATTTCATTGAGCCGAAACTGAAGCAGGCAGGAATGGGTAATAGCGGCAAATGCCTCACTCGCATTCGCGTTGCGTTCAAGCTGGATCGGCTCGGCACGAGCGGGGGTTGTCATCCCTCCGCCGAGTAGCCGATACCCGCGCTCAGACTTTGAGAGCACTGCAATGCGGACCGGCACCCGGCTCGCGATCTCGCGCGCGGTGTCGAACGGGATTCGGGCCGATCCCTCGTGCAACTCCAGCTCGATCTCGCGCAATGGCACGACATGCCGTGCAGGAAGCCGGCGTGAATGACCATTCTGTCCGAGAGTTGACACCGTCCGAGACCGCCGCCTGCCATCCCGGCTGAAGGTTGGGAGAGCGTGAACCGGCACCGCATCCGCTGGCCCGTCGTCTTGACGAGATTGGCGAGGGCATGTGGTGGATAAGTGACCGTGGTCGAGATGACCGGCCCCCAGCCATCCCATCCGTACCACCGGCTTTTGCCCTCCCAGCCGATCCAAAGCGGCATCAGCTGGTCGAGCTTGGTTCGACGTGTGACCTGAAAATACGGGCCCTCGTAGACATCGCCGTTGAGCAACGTTGCCGTCAACATGCCGTGCATCCTGCCTTCCGCACGCCAGGAGAAACTTGCCTGAATGGGAGCCGGGATCGGGTCGTCGAATCCGACGTCGCTTGTGGCGCATGCGGTTACCAGCAACGCGCTGCCTGCGCTCGACAAAAGACAGGCGAGACAATGCTGCATGTTCATTCCTCCGCGCGGCGGTGGCGAGACGCAGATGATGTGCGCGCGACGAAGATTGGAACATCAGGATTCATACGGAGAGACGCGGAACTATTGTGCGACTTTCACTGACGGCATCCCGAGGAACATTCTTTTGTCGTCGATCAGGAGATTTACGCACAGCGGCCACCCTGCCGAATGGCTATGATTTCACGCATTGCAATCGGAGGAAATGTGATGGGCGCCGATATATTCGCGGGAGAAACTCAAAGATCCGTTGATCGAACCAGGAGGTGGTTTTTCGGCGTCGGTGCCGCGCTTGCGATGCTGGGATTTATCGCCTCGGCAAACCTCATGCTCGCCGCGATCGCGGCAATCTATATCGTGGCAGCCGCGATGTTCGCCGGCGGTCTCCTCATGTTTCTTCATGGCTTTGGCATGAGGCACTGGGACTGGGCAATTCCATGGGTCTTGTGCGGTGTGCTCTACGCGGGGGCCGCCATCGCCATCCTCTATTATCCCTTGCGCGCGGCAAATTAT
>NZ_MKRR01000039.1:13303-22385 GCF_001897045.1 Sphingomonas sp. 66-10 | reverse complement strand
TCGCAGCTCTCGCGCAGCGCGCGCATGGCCGGGGGGGGCTTCTGGTTTCAGGACTGTTCAGCATAGCCGCGGCCTTCCTTATCGGAGCCGGCTGGCCCGGCGATGCGATATGGGTGCTTGGCGTAATCGTCGCTGTAGACCTGCTGATCCAGGGAGCCATGCTGATGCTGATCAGCCTGACGCTGCGGCCTCTTCGCTAGGTTGGCGCGGGCGATCCGAGTTTTCCGTGATGGAGAACCCGGATTTTCCATCGTCACGTATCCTCCAAGCAGCGCGAGCATATGGTCATCGGCGTTATCTGCGAGCCTGAAACCATTGACGTTGGTCAGCGACGCCAGGTTTTTAATGCCGGGTAAGGCTCGTCAGTCGGTCAGCGTTGCCCGACCATCTATGCGCGCCTTAGCGAGCAGTGACATAACTTCCGCGTCGCTGGTCTGATCGAAATTCCCATAATGCGCGCCGACTGCGTAAAAAGGGTCAGGTGCGGCTAGGCAGACAAGTTCGTCGCATTCGCTTTCGAGTTCGGTCAGCGCCTCGCGCGGCGCAACCGGCACCGCGAGCACAAGCCGCGCGGGCCGGTTCTTGCGGGCGCCGCGCAGTGCCGCTTTCATCGTGCCGCCTGTCGCGATGCCATCGTCGACGATGATGACGGTGCGTCCCGTCATTGGCGGAGGGACGCGATCGCCTAGATAAGCGCTGCGCCTGCGATTGATCTCGATCAGCTGGCGACGGAGTTCTGCCTCGATATAATCTGGCGTCAGCGCAAGTGTCCGGATCAAGATATCGTTGAGGACGAGCTGTGGCTCGGCGCCGTCAACCACCGCGCCGAGCCCGAGTTCTGGATGACCGGGCACGCCCAACTTGCGCACCAGCAAGAGATCGAGGTCTGCACCGAGCGCACGCGCGACCTCAAAAGCGACAGGGACGCCGCCGCGTGGCAAGGCCAGCACCAGAGGGTGGGTGATCGCGAGGTGAGACAGGGCTGCCGCGAGGCGGCGGCCCGCATCCGCACGATCGGCGAAGATTGGACGGAAGATCATGTTCTTGCTCCTTCCGGCAAATATATCCGAAACCAGTTCTGCGCGTGCCCGATCACCTCATCGAGCGTTCCGGGCTCCTCGAACAGATGCCCCGCGCCGGGCACGATCACGAGGTCGCATGGACACCGTAAATGCCGCATCGCTTCACGATTGAGCGTGATGACCGGACCATCGAGACTACCGACGATCAACAGGGTTGGGGCGCGTACGCGCTCGAGCATCGCCTCGCCCGCGAGGTCCGGACGGCCGCCGCGCGAGATAATCGCCTTGACCCGATCCGGGGCGGTAGCTGCGGCGAGCAACGCCGCTCCGGCGCCCGTGCTCGCGCCAAAATAACCGATCGGCAGCCGGGCAAGCTCGCCCACCGTTGCCGCCCAATCGGTTGCGTGCAGCAGCCGTCTTGCCAGAAGGCCGATGTCGAAAACCTTGGCGCGATCCTTTTCCTCGGAAGGGGTCAACAGGTCCAGCAACAGCGTGGCAAAGCCTGCCTGACGCAGGCCAAGTGCGACATGGTTGTTGCGCGGACTGAGCCGGCCGCTTCCGCTGCCGTGTGCAAATATCACCAAGCCGGCAGGCGAGGGAGGGATGCCGATGATCCCGACGATACCGTCGGGACGGATCGAGACGGAAAATTGCGTGAGTGCAGTGTGGTCCATGCCTCAGGTCCAATTCACTTGCGGCAGCGCGTCGGGCCGAATTGTCTCCGGCGAAGGGCCTTGGCGCTTCCGGCAGGCTAAGCCGTGCTCGCCTCAAGCCAGCGGATATCGGGATCATTACGGGTCACGGGCGGCGGCCAGGACCGTACCTGTCCGATGATGATCGGGGCGACTGGTTGCGATGACACCGAGAGGCCAAGCATTGCCTTGCCGTCGGTCGTTCCAAGCCAGCCCTGGGCAAAGCCGATCCAGCAGCTTCCGAGCCCTGCGGCGCGCGCGGCCAGCATCAGATTCTCAGCTGCAAGAGCGCAATCAACCTCGCTCACGGACCGGCCTCCTTCGCCGATATCAGCACCAATGCCGGCGCATGATAGAAGATGTGGAATCCAGGATCGCTGAGCAGAGTCTCGAAATGATGCGCGAGGAGCCCGACCGATGGGCTGTGCAGCATATGTGCCTTCGCCTTATCGGAGATGCGCTGCAGTAGCGCTTGGTCGGTGACGATGCAGAAAGACCAAGGCTGGCGATTGACGGCACTTGGTGCCTGGATCGCGGCATCGACCAACGCGCGCAGCTGCACCTGGTCAAGCGGCTCGGGCGCATAGTCCCGAACAGCACGACGGTTTCTGATCGCATCCATCAGTTCCATGGTGATTGCCCTTTGCGGAAGATCGGTCGGGCCACAGCATCATTGTGTCTCAGGTAATTGCATGCCGCCATTGTCCACTCCGTTGCTTAGGGATCGAATCATCCGGTTGGAGCCAAGAGCATTCCCCGACTGTAGGAGCCGGAACATCCGGTTAGTTCCTTAGAGATGCGCATGCGGCACCGGTGGCTCACCAATCGCTCGGGAAGTGATTACCCTTTTGGCTCCCGCCTTGAAGGCTTCGATCGATCAGAGGCCGAACGGATAAGTTTCAGGTGCGCCCGCCGGCCGCTCCGGGCCGATCGGCATGACATTTCGGGTCTCCTCGAACCAGACCCAGGCATCGAACTGCTCGGCCAGCACCGCCTGGAAATAGTGGCTCGCAAGCTCACTTTCGGGACGATAAATCACCCCGATCGCGCGTTCGAGCAGCGGTTCGCGCAACAGTGTAACGAGGTGCTCGTGACCCTTGGAGCGCCATTCGGTGAGCGTTCGGGACAGCCCGGTCAGCCGAAAGGCATGCTCATAGCTGCCGGGCCGCGCGGGGCGAACCGATTTGATTTCCATCATGCCGTCCCAGTCGCTTGCCGCGGCGACGGTGCCGCGATCGGTGCCGAAGCCGATCAGAATTGCCTCATCGCCATGCGCCATCCGGCACAGCTCTCCGATGTTGAATTCGCCCTGCCAGCCCATTGCGGTCGCCGCTGCATTGCCGACATGGCTGTTATGCGCCCACACGACGGCTTTGGCGCCATCTCCGCGATGCGCGAGCAACGCCTGAAGCGTTCCGAACATGTGCCGGTCGCGCAGGTTCCAGCTCTCCGTCGCGCCGCGATACATCGCGCGATAATAGCGCTCCGCAGCACGGACGATGCGGGCATTCTGTACCGCGTCGAACCAGGCCTCGCCGTCGGGCGCGCGCAGCAGTTCCACCCGATGTTCGAAAAGCTCGCGCAATTGTGCGACCGCCCCATCCTCGCAATTGTCGCGTCCGTGGAGCGCTGCTCTCCCATAGCCGGCGGGATCTTGCTGCCAAGGGGTGAGGCAGGCGTAGCGCGCGCGTGCCGGCGGCACCATCGCGGGTGCGGTGCGCTCAAGATAGCTCAGAACCGCGTGGATTGATTCGCCGAGGCTGTAGATATCGAGGCCGTGGAACGAGGCCTGATCATGTGGCTCGCGCCCGGCGTTATATCCACGCAGCCAGTCCGCAAATGCCAGGACCTCAGCGTTCCGCCACATCCAGGCGGGGAAGCGGATGAACGGGTCGCCTAGGCGCGGGCGTGGCGCGCGATGGCGTGCGTAATCGTCGATGCGCGCGGCATCCGGCCAGTCCCCCTCGACCGCGACGATCGAAAATCCATGATGCTCGATCAGCCGGCGGGTGATAGCAGCGCGCGCGCGGTAGAATTCCGAGCTGCCGTGGGTTGCCTCGCCAAGCAGTACGATGCGGGCATCGGCGAAGCGATCGAAACAGGCGCCGAATTCTTCGGGGCGATCGGGATCCGGCAACGGCTCGGCATGACGACGCAGCGCCGGAACCAATTGCTGCAAATTCACTTCGGCTCGTTCGGCCAGATTAACCTCACGCATGGCTTCCATCCGTCGCGTTGAAACCTGCACCAGCCTGCCCCCGGAGAGAACGCGCGGGCTATTCGCAATTATCCTCGGTTGCAGGTGAACAAGGAGCGCCGGACACATGCGCGCGGACGAACAGCCGCACTCCCCATCATGGTGAAAGGACGATCTGCAGCTCATTGGAATTTTCGACGCGCCGTTGCATACAACGTGCGCGAGCGGCGAGAATTGTAGACCGTCGCTTCGTCTGTTGCCGGATCGCAGGTCTGGATAATGGTCTTGCGTTCGAGGGCCTTGGCGCGGTCGAGCATCAAGCGTGCCTATCGTCGGCCAGGCAACATCGCGACAACGATTTGCCGGCCATTCCGGCGAGTCTCGAACAGCACGCCCGCCAAATGCAGTGCAATGAGCACATAGATCAGGTTGGCAGTGATTTCGTGGACCTCGCTAAGCGCGCCTTCCTCACGCTTCTCGTCTCGCTTCTTCCGGTCCCTGGCTGCGGCACCGGCTCGCTCAATCTGGATTTCGCGCGCCTGCCGATGGCTGGCGTCAGCGCGCAAGCCGCCAGGAAAACCAGCCGTTGCGATGCCGGTCGCGATCATGACGGCGAGACACGACCAGATCGCATAGACCATCAGCGCCCCAAGGGGATTGTGCGAAGAATACTGGTGCTTCTCGCCGGCCAGTATTTCGCGGATATGCACAAATGCGCGACACGGACTTGGCGGGAACGCGGAGAAGCGTGCTTCCGGTGGGCCGATTAGCCCCCATAACAGCCGCAAGCCGAGGATCGCCGTTAGCGCATAGCCGATCCAGATGTGCGCGCGCGAGCCGCCCTCGGTAAAGATTGCGTTGGTCATGACCGCTGCGACGATCGCCCAATGGGTGAAGCGGACCACGGTGTCCCAGCGGCGTGGCGGTCGCGCTTCAATCGTCGTCGCGGTCATGGGTCTCTTCCTTGTGCTTGATAGGCTCGTGACGCTCCCCGTTGCACCGCTTTGCCTCGGGTTTCTTCGCAGGTGCTGCTTCGGCTACAGTCACTCGCTGTCCTGCCACTGGCAAGTGATCCTTCGCGAGCGCGGGAAGGGTGATTACTGCCAGTGCAATGGCTGGCGCAGCAAATTTGAGGGCCCGGGATAGCATGTCGGTCTCCGTGTTTCGGTAATTCGAGGTGCGCCGGGCACGGCAATCGTGCTATCCGCATCCGGCTTATCGAGGCCGAAATACGCTGCTGCTTACACCGCGGCTGTTCGAGCCCGATACATCCAAAGGCCGCTTCAGCCGAGCCGGTTGCTCGCCGGCCGAGCCCTCCGGCGCGCGGGTCGCTTTTGCCACCTTCAATGGAAGCGCAAGACTGAGCTTCACGCCGAAATAGCCGCGGTCATGCCTGCCGCAGTCCCAGCCTCCCACTATTTTTGCCTTACAGGTGACGGGTCTGGCTTCCGGGTTCATCTGGCCGAGCGCGAGGCGGACCTGCGGCGCAAGGTCGTGTGGAAGCCATCCAACCGCCCGGCCATCGATCATGACCCCCACTGCGTTGGAATCCTGCTGACTGTCGTCAAACACAAGTTGCGCTGGGAAATGACAATTATGCCCTTCGGCGCATCGACCGTCGACGATCGCACCGATCTCCTGCTGCCATTGCGATTCGCCGACGAGCGAAACGTTGAAGCCGCGTCCTGCGGCGAGCGGGAGAACACCTCGCTCATTCCACCAGCAGCCCAGCCCGTCATAGTTGGTGGGGAAATGTGGCCGATCCGCACTTTGATGTGGCTTCGAGAAAATCTGATCGAACAGACGCATCACCCTGCTTCCGTTTCAATGCGACAGCAAAACGGGCAGGCGGACGTCGTCCAGCACTGACTGCGTGGCGCCACCCAGAACGAATTCGCGTACGCGCGAGTGGCCAAAGGCACCCATCACAAGAAGATCACCTCCCAATGCGAGCGCCTCTTCGCACAGCGCGGTGCCCGCGTCGCGACGCCGCGCTTCGATTGTCCGGATGCCTGTGGAAATGCCGTGAGTCGCAAGATGCCGTTGCGCTTCCGTAGGGTCAGCCGCAGTGGGAAGCTCCTTGTCGCCTGTCACCACAAGGAGTTCGATCGCATCAGCCGCCGAGAGTAAGGGAAGGGCGTCCGCCAGCGCCCGCGCCGCTGCCCTGCTGCCATCCCAGCCGATCGCGATCGAGCGATAGCGATGCGCAGGACCATCTGGCCGGGGCAGTAGCAGCACGGGCCGGCCGGACCCAAAGACGAGCCCCTCCGCCATATAACTCCAGTCCAGTCCGTCGCTGGCCGGAACCACCGTGAGATCGCGCGTGCGCGCCCATTGAGCGAGGTCGCGCGGGGAGATCAACGAGCTGCATTCGACCAATATCTCAGCGCCTCGGCGGGCCTCGGGGATGCGAGCTGCAAAAGCTGCGAGAAGCTCGTTCGTCCACTCCTTGCTTTTGCGGTTTTCGATCGCAATCGCGTCGTCGGCATGGGTGAGCTTGTTGGCGAGCCAGCTCGAAACATCGGGAAGGTAAATCTGGCATAGGCCAGCCGATACCCGTGCGCCCAGGGTTTCGGCCAGTGTTCCCGCGGCATCGATCGCCCAATGCGGCGTAGGAACAGGATAGCTCGCCATTTGCAGAAGAATATCGCGGACCGCCATCATTCTCTCCAGCGTCATATTACGGGAGAATAACTGTCGCGCCGGCATAGACGAATACGTGGCAATACGTATGAGCAATAGTTGCGAGCATAGGATCAGGCCATTGTCGTTTGTCATGTCATGACAATGATCACAAAAGCATGCTGCAATAGCGTCAGGCAGCTGGATCGGTGTAACGCGTGAATCGCTGCGTTTACCGGCGGTTAGGGCGCCAGGGTAGCGCGATCTCACCTGCCGTGCAGGGCAGTGTCGGTTCTTACGCACGGATTATCTCGGTCAAAACATGTCGCGAGCGCAAAACCTCAGCCGACAGTGTTCGATATTCTTGTCTGTGCCGCGATCGCGCGGATAACAGGAAAGGAATATCGAAATGAGCAAATCCAAGCTGCTTATTGGCGCGGCCGCGGCTGTGGCGTTCGGCGCAGCCGTTCCCGTCTTTGCGCAAACCAGTGCCGGGGGATCGACCGTGACGGGTGCGTCCGGCGCTCACAGCGATACATCGGTCGACACCACCAGCACGACGGTCACTAAGAACGTCTCGCTGACCAGCAGCCAGAGCGACAGCTCCCAGCACAGCAAGACGCTCGCGCTCGGTAGCTACAACACGGACAATTCCCAGCGCACCAAAACGGTGACCGCGGACAGCAACAATACCGATAATTCGCAGCGGACCAAAACGGTCGCGGTCGGCAGCTACAACACCAACAATTCCCAGCGGAACAAGGTGCTCACGCTCGACAGCAACAATTCGGACAGCTCGCAACACAATAAGACGCTGACCTGGAACAACACCAACAATTCGCAGCGTAATGGCAACATCCGTCTGATTGCCGACCAGACGCTCGATTCGTCGGTCAGCAATGCCGGCCCGATGAATTTCAACGGTATGCATTCGAGCTATGGCAGCGGCGCGAACAGCATCGGCGGAAGTGCGTTCGCTGCCTATTCCGGCATCCTGAACCAGGGCTGGAATACCGGCATCAACGCCAATTCGCAGGCAGCGACCAACATCGCCGCGCAAGGGACGACCAGCTTTACCACCCATTGATCCCCGCCTGCCGGGCGGGTTCGTCCTGCCCGGCTCTTTTTCTCTTCTCCGGAGTAGCAGGAGGCGCAAGATGTCGCGTTTTTCCTTTACCTGCCCTATCGCGATTGGAACGGCCTTGACCATCGGCTCGCTCGCGGTCCCGCCGGTGCAGGCGCAAACCACCCCCCCGGCTACCGCTACTCCGCTCGACCATGCCGTTACGCTCAACGATGCAACGCTCGGCGAAGAGCGTGGCGGGCAGGCGATCGTGATTGGTAACCAGGCGTTGCAAAGCAGCCTTAGCGGAAATACGATCGCAGGAAATTACATCGCTGGCGCGATAAGCCTTTCGGACAATGCCTTCGCCAACTTTAACGGCATGGGCAATGTCGTGATCAATTCCGGCGCGCAGGCAAATCTGCAGAGCGCAATGAATCTAACTGTCAATCTGGGGAACTGAGCGTGGCCAGCCGGCCTGCCCTACGGCGATGCGGGCTTTTC
Source organism: Sphingomonas sp. 66-10 (assembly GCF_001897045.1). Lineage (NCBI taxonomy): Bacteria > Pseudomonadati > Pseudomonadota > Alphaproteobacteria > Sphingomonadales > Sphingomonadaceae > Sphingomonas > Sphingomonas sp. 66-10. The sequence continues at coordinate 14,285 of NZ_MKRR01000039.1, read as the reverse complement.
GCCGGGCTGATCCTTGCCGCGTCCGTCGCATCGCCGGGCGCCGCGCAGACCAGGCCAGTCGCGCAGATGACGGTGGCCGCACCCGGCCGCGCGCCGGGCTATACGGTGCGCGTCAGAAGCTGGGCCGAGATCCCGTTTCGCACGATCGTGCGACAGCGATTCGACTTCAGCTGTGGATCGGCGGCGGTCGCAACCTTGCTCACCTATCAGTATAATACGCCGACTGACGAGACGACGCCGTTCCGGGCGATGTACGACGAGGGAGACCAGCCTAAGATCCGGCAAAAGGGTTTCTCGCTGCTCGACATGAAGAATTACCTCATCGCACGGGGATTTGAAGCGCAAGGCTATCGCCTGGGAATCGAGGACGTGCGTGCACTCGCGAAACCGATGATCGCGCTGATCAATGTCCGCGGATACACGCATTTCGTGGTGATCAAAGGCGCGCGCGATGGCCGCGTGCTGATCGGCGACCCGGCGCGCGGGTTGATCAAGGTTTCAGATGCCGATTTTGCCAGGATGTGGAGCGGGATCGCGCTGGTGGTCGTCGCGCCGCCGGCCGGATTGGACGGGGCGTTCAACCTCGCGCGGGATTGGGACCCCTGGTCCACCGCGCCGACCCGGGTTTTCCAGGGCGAACGTACGATCACCGCGACAACCGACAATCTGCCGCCGATCTATCAGATTCAGGTGCAGATCCTGCCCAATATCCGCGTAGGAGGGATTCCATGATGAGCAGGTCCGTATGCGCAGCGATATGCCGGACGCTGCTCGTGGCGGCGCTTTCGCCTGGCGGAACCGCGGCCGCTCATGCCGACGTGGGGATATCGGACGAGACTGCGGCGAGAGCCGATGCGCCGATGAGCGCGACTGCAACGGCTGGGCTCCTTTCGCACATGAAAGCATTGAGCGATAGCGAGATGGCCGAGGCGCGCGGCGGGTTCAACTGGGGCGGCATGAGCATCAGTTTTGGTGCGGATGT
>NZ_MKRR01000039.1:12330-13295 GCF_001897045.1 Sphingomonas sp. 66-10 | reverse complement strand
GGAACCCAGTTATCGCCCGCCGACATGGCCTCGGCGACGGGGGGAGGCGGTGGTATCGCGATCCCGCAGATGCTTTCCGGAAGCCAGGTCTATTTCGCCAATGCCGGCCGCACCGCACTCGTCCAGAACACTAATGGTGCGTTGCAGAATGTGCTGGTCAACGCCATGGCCAATCTTAACGCTGTGCAGCAGACCAATGCCACGGTAACGCTCAGCAATTACACCGCTTTTGCCGCCGCGCTTCGCAACGGCGCGCTCAACATGGGGCTGGGCCGTGAAATCGCGAACTTCACACATTGACCCTCAGTGGCGACGGTCCGTCTTAGAGCCCGGATTCGTTCAGGAGTCAGAACGCCCACAGCGATGGCGAGCGCGACGTCTGAAAGGAAGTTGGTCGCGAACTTGGCGTAGCGGCTGGCGACGCGGCGGAAGGCCTTCAATTGGCAGATGGGGTTCTCGATCAAGTGGCGGCCGCGGTACTGTTGCTGATCGTCGCGGATGGCGCACTTGCGATTGTGGCAGCTGGGAAGAAGGGTGCAATTCGTGCCTCTCGTGCAGCATGCGGCGCAGCCGGCTGGCTTCCATCGTATCCGTTGTCGCCTAGCAGGTAGCGCATCCGTCCGGCGCGCTCGACCAGCGCGTCAAGCAGCTTCCCCGTCGCGACCATCGGTCGACGCGGTTGCAGACCCTCGTAAACGGCCCATGCTCGGCCAGACAGTCCCGCGTGCGACGTCCAACCCGGAGCGCGTGCAGGATGCCCGAGATTACGGCTGCGATCATCTGCCCGCTGGCGTTCGGCTGGTTCATGGGAAAGGGCGGTCCGATCGCCGTCCACGCTCCGCCCAAAAGCCAGAACAGCACCATCGCCCATCTTCCTCATCAACGGGCCCGTTGGAGCAGGAAGGCGCTGCTGCCTCAAGCAGCTGATCGGGTTTTGGCTCTAGAAGGTAAATGGCAGGCGCAGC
>NZ_MKRR01000039.1:518-12300 GCF_001897045.1 Sphingomonas sp. 66-10 | reverse complement strand
ACGCGAGCGTAACCAGTTGATGCCGGTTCAGGCGATAGGACATGCCAAGATCAAGCGTCCCGACCTGCAAGGTCGAAGAATCCTGGAAGCTGCCGTTGAGTTCGGTGCGCGTCGGCAGGATATAGGTGTGGCTGTACCCGAGCGAGAAGGAGAAGCGCGGGTTGATCGCGAACCCGAAGCCGACGTTCGCGGTGATTGCTCCGCCGGGATGAACATGGCCGATCAGCGTGCCGCCAACGTTCCGGTTGATGTTGCGCGGGAACTGATAAAGATATGAGACGCCGCCATAAATCACCGCCGGATCGGACGGTAGCAGCACGGTAATGCCCGGCTGAACACCCCAGAAACCGGATCCCGTCGCCAGCCCGTGCGCGATTCCGAATTCATCGTAGGTAATTGAAAAGGGGCTCTTTCCAGTATCACTCTTCACGCGCAGGCCCGCGATGATGATCGGAGCCTCTGGATTGAGCGGCGCATTGATCTGCCAGCGCAGCGCACCTTCGATATCGCCGATTCCGGTTTGATGGAGATCAAAGCCTTCCGTCACGGTGCCGTCGCGAACCTGCGACAAATGGATGCTGTCGGTCCGGATCATCGCGGGGATCATCAGCTCACCCTCGAGCCGGCCGGTGAAACCATGCCAGATGGTAAGCGCATCGATCGTCGTATTGCGACCGGCGGTAGAGGCCTGGATCGATCCGATCTGGAGACCGGGCACCAGTTCGATACCGGCGAACACGAGCCGGTCGTTCGCCGAACGGATATAGGTGAGCGATGCCTGCAGCGTTGTGCGCCCCGCTGGGGTCAGAACGCCCTGACCTTGCGGAACGGCTTGCGTCTTGTCCGCGATATCCGGTTTTGCGGCCTGCGCATCGCCGACCGTCGCCTGCGGCGTGGGAACGGTCTGCGCCGCGGGCGGCGCGGCCTGGGGACCAACGCCCGTGGCGCGGGCAGCTGCAAGATCGGCGGTCGTTTCGCGCCTCAGGGCGACGATCTCCTTTCGGTCGGCGGCAATCTGCATTTGCTGCGCATCGATCTCTTTTTGCTGCGCTGCGACTCGTGCGGCAAGGACGGCGAGCTGCTGATCGACCGAGGGGGTCGATGGTGCCTGTGACGGAGTCGGACGAGCCGATGCCGGGACCGCCGCGGCTGGCGGGTCTTCAGCCGCCCATGCCGCACCGGGCGCAACGATCAGGCTGCCGGCGCAGAGCCAGCGTGTCGCAATTTGGCGCATCAGTGGGTCATCCCTGGTGAGAAAGCCGAGAGAGGGTCATTCGAAGGAATGGTCACGCCGTCGTTCGCGATGTCGCGAAGCCGTTCGATCTGGGTGATGATGAACATCCGCCCGCGGGTCTGTCGAAGCATGCCCCATCGTCGAAATTCGGTGAGGGTGCGGCTAATCGTGTGAAGCGTGAGCCCAAGGTGGTCGGCTAGGTCGACGAGCGGAACAGGCAGGCGAAATTCGGTGCCCAGTCGTCGCTCTGCAAGGTCAAGAAGAAAGGCGGCGACGCGCGCGCGCGCGTGCCGCCGCGAGCGAATGGCAAGTGTGAGGAAGACCTGCTGCAGCGCCCGCGAGAGCAGTCGGATACGCTGGTCCGCCTCCTCAGCCTGGTCAATCGCCCATTCGCAAACCAGCACCGAAGTGGCCGCCTCTGCAGTGAGCATCGGTTGGTCGTCGGAAAGCCCCAACACATCGCCGGGAAAGGCGAAGCCAGCGATCACGCGCTGGCCATCAGCGAGATACAGGCACTGGCGAATGACGCCTTCCTCGACGCGGTGCAAATTGCGAACCGGAACACCAGGTGCGAAGAGTATAGCGTCCTTCGGGATGCTCCGGCGACGGCCGAATGGATGCGTCGTCATATGGGCTCCGGGCTGATCTTGAAGAGAGAGGCTCAGAATGAGGCCAGGCGGAACGGCGCGCCATTCGCTGAAACGCTAAGTAAAATTGCGCACCGCGCCTTGTGCGTAATCTTCCTGTCAGCTTGGAATGCTATCAACCGACTGCGAGTCGGGATGCGAAGGACATCAGGGCGCGCGCGCCTCGGCCCCGCGGTTTCATTACCGAAAACAGGGAGGTGCCCTATGTCCATGAATTGCGATCAGGCGTTCGGCTTTTGCCTTACCGCCCGTGAACTCGAGGTGCTGGCGCTTGTCGCGGACGGCCTTTCAGCCAAAGAGATCGCCCTGCGCATCGACATCGGACCGCGCACCGTCGAGCGCCATATCGACAACGCCCGCCTCAAGATGCGCGCGCGCAATCGTGCCCATCTTGTTACCCGAGCGATCGCCAGCGGTTTGCTCGACCGACCGGAATATGGCGATGAAGGCGGGATGCTCCTTCCGGCGCTTTCCGGCGGCAGGCATGGTGAGGCGGCGGCGATCGAGTTATCTTGACCGTCATTTAGCGACCAGCATATAGCCGATCCCGCGCACAGTCCGGATCGAGACACCGCCTTGCGACTCGATCTTGCGGCGCAGTCGATGGATATAGACCTCCAGCGCATTGGATGCAGCGCCGTCGCCGAATCCGAACAGTTGATCCTCCAGCAACCGGCGCGGAGTGGTCCGGTTGCTGCGGCGGATCAGGATTTCCGCGAGATCCGCTTCGCGTGCAGAAAGGTTGATTTGTGTACCATTGATTGCCGCGACAAGGTGTCGAAAGCGAGGGCGCCTGCTTGTATCGAGGGATCAGGAAATCCGTCCCTGCGGCGCACGATAGCGTCGATCCTTGCATGCAGCTCATCAATGATGAAGGGTTTGATGAGATAATCATCCGCACCTGCCCGTAGTGCCGACACGCGCTTCACGGCGTCGTCGCGCCCACTAACGACAAGAATGGGTATGCTATGTCCTGCTGTGCGCCAACGACGCACGAGTTTGCTCCCATCTTCGTCGCGTGAGCCAAGATCGAGGACGACGGCGGCGAATAAGGTGGTGGAAAGAAGCTGTGTTGCGTCCGTTACATCGCGCGCGATCTCCACCGCAATGTCCCGATCGCCGAGAATCGTCCGCAGCGACTCGGCAAATTCGAGGTCATCGTCGACGAGCAGCAGCCGCATAGATCCCCGTCACTCACGCCGGATTGCTTCCAGCCTTATGTATCTCCCGGGATCACCGAAACATTGCGTAGTTTCCCTGATGAAGCAACGCATCAGGCCGCCGCCGCTTAACATGCATAAACCATAGTTTGCTGCTCGAAAAGCGCCGCGTTCCAGATTGCGCTTTGTCCGAGCAAAAATCATGCATCGCCACGCTTCTTGTCGGGCCCAATCAAATCACGGTGCATCGAGCGAGAAACGCCTCATTCCGCAGCCAATCTCCCGTTTCCCGGCTGACGGACCGCACACGCTCAAGCCAGCAATGAGGGAGGCGCCGTCGCGGCGCGTGTCTTCATCATGCGCCTGTTGGTCGAGCCCGGCGCTCCCTAGTCAACCCATGCAGGGGACCCTGTGCAAGCGTTCGGCCGCGGCGCTCGCCGCGAAGCACCAGCTTATCGGGCAGAACGGAGCGATCGACCAAGCGGACATGGTCTTTTCCGCGTCTGGCAGGAATTATGACTGCCGCTCGTCGATGACGCAGCTCGCGTGCCGGCGGCATGCAGATGCCTGGAATCGCGCGACATCAATGCCATGCTGAGCCGCCGGCGTCGCCCGGCGCACTGTTCGAAATGATGGCCGTACTCAGCCCCATCGGAGGCTGGCGCGATCGTAAGAAATATGTGCGCGGCGACATGCCCATAAAGTAGCGGAACTCGCGGTTGAAGTGTGACTGATCGTAATAAGATTCGTCGACGATGCGCCCGATCGACCGCCCGTTGGATTGGTGAAGCAGCGCCAGCGTGCGCACAAATCTCTGACGACGAAGCAATGTCTTGGTCGGAAAACCGAACCACCGTTGGGCTCCGCGGGTGAGTTGGGTCGTGGTCATGCCCACGCGATGGGCAAGCTCCCTGACTTTGACATCGCCCGCCGCGTTGACCGCGGCTGCGACTACGCCGATCCGGGGGTCGCAGGGCGGACCCGCAGCCGACCGTGCGCAGAAATAGGCATCGAGCAGTTGAACCCGCGCTTCGTCGTCCGAAACTCCTGCGAGCGCAGCATCGAGCGTTCCGATGCCTGAGAGAATTGAGGCCGCTGCGACAAATTTATCGGCCAGTATTGCCGCATTGACTCTTACCAGATGCGCCCAGCCTTGAGGAGTGAAGCTGATGGCGGTCAAGACACCTGGCCTGCCATGTATCAGGCGAACCCGGGACGTCGGGCCGAACAACGCCGCCGCAGGCCGCGTTGCGAACCGCCCTTCGCGGGCCGCAACATTCGAGTCTCCACCGGAGTGGAAGCGCAGCTCGCCCCATTCGGGTTGGATAAAATCTTCGATTTCGCTGCCTGCCGATCCACTGATCTCCACAGAATAATAGGTAGAGATGAAGGCGACGAGTTCGCGCTGCGGCCGACTGAACCGAACGTTTGCGACCGGTCCAGTCTTACGCGAGCGGGACGTAAAGCGTTCCCCAATCATCTGTAATCTTGCTCCCTCGCAATCGAGGCGATATCTTTCGGCAAATCGGGTCCGGGGCAAAATCCGTATATTTGCTTAGCGAAACACTCCCGCGCCAGACGACGGCGGCCGTGACCGGCGAGGCTGGTGAAGCGGGCTGTCGCGCGGTCGATCGATGTCAGCCGCCGGGCGCGCGGTTTGTGTAACGGAACAACGTCAGGGCGCGGTCGAGCAAGCTATTGGACGAACACGCAATCGGCCGCTTTCATGCGGCAAACGCAAGGTAGCTGCCCGGTACAGGCCCTTGGTCGCGGTCCAGGCTGCTCCTCAGCCCCTCGATCGCCGCCAGGGGGTTACGATCCAGTGCGACCACGGGAACTTCTCCCCGGCTGCTGATGTTGCAAAGCTCGCGATCGGATCGTCCCGCGACGGCGTCGGGCAGCGCGAGGATCAGGCGGGGTCGGAACGACTGAAGCAGCGATCGAGCCTCGTCAAGGTCGTCAACCCGAAAGATCGACCGGAATCCGGCTTTCCAGAGGAGAGCGACGAGACGATCAAATGCCGACCCGTCCTGCCCGACCGTCAGAACATGCTCCATCAGCTTTCCTCCACCAATGCAGATAGGAAGCAGAATAGCGTTTCGTCCATTCCCGACTGTACGTAAATGCCCGAGGCACCCCCGGGCCGGCGGGCCCGCCTGTGCGCAGTCGGTGTCACCGGCCGGCCCGGACATCAATAGAAAGTCGCCGATGCCGATCGTCGGCGGCTCTCAGGATCCCTGGGCGGCTGCTCGCCGCTCGGCGGCCGCCGGAATAGGTAGCATCCCGGATATCGCTCAACGGGGCTCCCTCATAGCTTGCGGCCATGACGAAGGAGGCGATGATGAAAAATGTCCTTCTCCTGATCCACGATGACGAAGGTCAGGAAGCCCGGCTTCAGGCAGCGCTGGATCTGACGCGGGCGCTCGACGGTCATCTGAGTTGCATCGACGTCACGCTATCGTCTGCAATGGTCGGTGAATATTACTCTTTGGGCGTTGCTCCGGCAACCTTGATCCGCGATGAATGCGAAGGCGAGGGCCGCAACAAAATCATGCTCGAAGCCCGTCTTGAGCATGAAGATGTGCCTTGGGACTGGGCTGATGCCACCGGGGATCTCGTTGACGGCGTTTGCGACGCTGCAATGCTTGCCGATATCATCGTCCTTAATCGGAAACTTGGGCAGAATCCATATCCTGATATGGGTGACGTCGCTGGCCGCATCCTGATGCGCGCCCGAGCGCCTGTTGTTGCCATGCCCGAGGATTACAGACGGCTCGCGCTCAAACGTGCACTCGTCGCCTGGGACGGGCAAGCCTCCGCAGCTGCGACATTGCGCGCCTGCGTGCCCATACTGCAGCGTGCCGAAGCAGTCGAAATCTTCATGGTGCGGGACGGTGCGGAAAAGGCCGAGCCGACATTAGCTGCCGAATATCTGTCTCGCCACGGCGTTCATGCCTCCGTGCGTGTCCTTAGCGACGGTCTCCATGCCGCCGACCAGTTGATTGAAGCCGAAGCAGCCGCCTTCGTGGCCGATTATATCCTGATGGGCGCTTATACCCATGGACGTCTCATGGAAACATTCGGCGGCGTGACCAAGCGGATGCTCCGCAACGCCAGGGTGCCGCTGATCCTCGGGCACTGAGTTAGCGAGAACGGCTCATGGGTTTGAGGCGCCTTTTGTAGTCAGCGATGGTGGTTTCCGGCAGAGGGAGCTGAATCTTCGTGATACGGGCGCCCCTTGTCGCGCTAAGCGCTGGCGCATGTCTGGCGGTGCTGCTGGTCGTTGGTGGCGCCTATTGGTTCATGCGATTGGCTCGTGTGACAATGGTTCGGCCGCATCGCGGTCCTGCGGTCGAGCTCGTCTACGCAACCGGTTTCGTCGAGCCCAGCCAGCCTGTCACGGTGGCCGCAAGACTGACGGCACCGGTAAGGGCGGTGTTGGTAAGCGAGGGGGGATGAGGTTCATAAGGGACAGGCGCTGCTCACCCTCGATGACACGGATCTGCGCAGCAGCTACGCACAAACCGTCTTCGCGCTCGGCATCCTTGGCGTCGGAATGATCGGCGTGCCGGTACTCGCGGGCTCTGGCGGATATGCGCTGTGCGAGGCGCTGGGCTGGAAATGGGGGCTTGAGCGGCGCGCGGGTGACGCGCGGGCTTTCTACGGCGTGATCGCGGTCAGCGTCCTCCTGGCGCTCATTCTCCAATATCTTCCGATCAACCCGATGCGCGCGCTCGTCTGGAGCGCCGTCGCCAACGGGATGGTCGCGGTACCGCTGCTCTTCGCGCTGGTCGTGCTCGTTACCCGCAAGGCGGTGATGGGCGATTTCATTCCTTCGCGGACACTGATCTGGCTGACAATTGCCGCCGCCGTCGTCATGGGGATCGCGTCGATCGCCACGATTGTCGACGCTGTGCCCTGGCAACTCGTCGCCAGCGCTGCGCATTGGCGACACAAGTGATGACCAGGCGGCGAAGGGGGGGCAGGGCGGCAATTATCCCGCGGACGTCGGGGTGACGCTCCAGAATTTTCCAGCATCGAGCAATTGCTCATAGCCGCGCTCGGCGCGACACAGCAATTTCCTTTGATGCTTGCGATGCCGACGCCGCTTTTCGCCCGGGCCTGAGACCTCTTTGAGGAGCCGACGCTCGAGTTCGAGGTCGTTGAGCTCGCCCAGACTGTCCTGCAGCACGCCTAGCGCCGCAATGAACTTCTCACGGCGCCGCGCTGCTTCCGGCGCGGGGAACAGCGAGACGAAGAAGTCGCAAGCATAACGCAGCTTCTTGACCGTGATACGCGCGCCGTGGCGCTGCTTCGGACCGAGCGCCGCCAGGCCCTTGCCACGCCGCTTGAGCCGTTTGCGCAGCTTTCGCAGCGCGTCGTGCGCAAATAACGTCGCGCTCTCGGTCGCGTTGCCTGACGACGACGGCTGGACCTGCCAGGCGCCGATCGCCAGCCATTCGGCGAGATCGAGCATCATCGCCCTGGCGCGCGTCGATGCAAGGTCGGTCCGCAGCACCGCCATCGCCTCTTCGCGCGCGCGCTGGAGCCGTTGAACGGCCGCTTCACGCGCATGTGGCACAATCACATCGACATTGCGCACCTCGCCGAGCCGACCGGTCAGCCAGCGAAGGTCGGTCCCGAACGCTTCGGCTTGCGGATCATCGGCAAATAGCGACCGAAACAGCCAGAGCGCGGTGCGCAGGCGCCGCAACGCGACGCGCGCCTGATGCACCGCTTCGACATTGCCGCTCTCGATGAGCAACGTCTCGTTGATGCGAAACTGGCGCAGGCACGAATGGGCGATGGCGGCAAATGCCTCGCGCGCATTGTCATCGCGATCGAGCACAATCGGCTCGGCATGGGCCGGCGCTGACATCGAGCCGCCGAGCAGGCGGTAGCCGCGCTGGGACTTCGAAAGCACGGCAATGCGGACGGGCACTCGGCCAGCGATCTCGCGCGCGACATCGAAGAGGATCTTGGGCGATCCCTGTTTGAGTTCGAGCTCGATCTCGCGCAGCGGCGCGCAATGGCCGCCGGCGCGGATCTCGCCGTCGTCGATCGCCCATTCGATCTTGCCACCGCCACGCTCGATCAGACCGTGAATACGGTGGAAATCGGTGACGATGCATGGATCGAGCCGGTTGACGCCGATCGCGCGAAGGGCCGGCCCGAACGGCCCGCTCGTCGCATCAAGGACGGGCCGATCGCCGGTTACCGGCCGCGTCCATTCCGTGCGGGTGAAGAGCCCCGAAGCAGGCTCCCTTGCGCCCTTGATCGTTTGCGCGCGTGCGCCATGCTCCCGCCGGATTCGCAATGAACAGCCGGCTCGGCGCACGTCCGCGTCCGCGGTGTCGAAATAGGTGGTGACGAGATGCACCGTCTTGCCGCGTGCGCCGACGATATCGGCAGCGCTGAACGGCCCGGCGCCTGGATCAACCTCCAGCTTCAGTTCGATCTCGCGTACGCCCGACGTCGATGTTTTCGTTCGGGTGCGGACGGGAGGGCGGTCCGTGCTGACAAGTGCGGGTGCTGATCGGCCTGGCATAAAGGTCAATGGCTCATGAATACCGGCAATGGCGCATTCAAAAGAACATGCCTCGTCGTGCCGCCGAATGTGGCCTCAATCCGGCGGCTATGTCCATAGGCACCCATGACGAGCAGATTGGCGCCGGACGCGTCGCAAATGTCGAGGATCCCCTTGCCCGCATCGTGGACGTCGGCATGCCGGACCTCAGCGGTGATATCATGCTGCCGGAGGCGCGCGCCAAGCGCGGCCCCGCCGCACAAGCTGTTCCCCGGGGGCCGTCCGAACGTGACGATGCGAACGGTTCCGGCGCGTTTCAGGAGCGGCAAGGCGTCGCTGACCGCCCGAGCCGCTTCGCGCGACCCATTCCAGGCGATAACCGCGCGATCGAGCGCGACCGGCATTGCCAGCGCCGGCGGAATGAACAGCGTCGGCGCGCTCGCACGCAGCAGCAATGCGTCGGCGAGCCTCATGCCATGCGGATCGAGCCTGTCGGGCCGCGGCACTATGGTGAGATCGGCAAGCCGCGCTCGGAGCGGGGCGAGGTCTTCCGCCTCTTCCGCCGGGATGCGCGCCCAGTCTCCCGAAGCGCCATATTGCAGGAGCCTGGCCTTGAACGCCTTTTCTTCCGCTTCAGCCGCCTCGCCCTCACGAAGCTCGAGATGCTGCATGACCTCCGCTTCTGCCTCGGCACCAAGTGCGAAACACTCCGCAACCGAGGGAATGGCGGGGGCGACAAGGCACAGCCCGTGGACCCGGGCGTGGAACCGTGAGGCGAGGAAAGCAGCAACGTTGAGCGCCGAGCTGTCCGCCCGTTCGCTTGGCTCGATGACGAGGATATCCTTCAATGCCATCATGATCGCTCCGACCAACAGCTCCCGATCAGTGTGAAAACAGCACCGGTACCGACGCACCCTCGACGAGGTCGCGCGTGACGCCGCCCAGCACGATTTCCTCGAAGCGCGAATGGGCGAAAGCACCGACGGCGAGCAGCTGCGCCTGGAGCTGATCGACGAACCGCAACAGGAGGTCGCTCGTGGCATCTGCGCCGTTGAGCGCGTGCTGCGTCGGTGCATAGCCAAGCCGCGTGAGGTGCTCGCTGATCGGGTCCAGCGCGCTCGGCGAGCCGCCCGGCGATACCGAAACGATATCGATCCGCGCATGGCTCTCAAGCAACGGCAGCGCATCGTTGAGCACGCGCGCCGCCTCGCGCGACCCGTTCCAGCCGACGACGATATGGTCGAAGCGATCAGCGGCGCCCAGCGGCGGAACGGCCAGTACCGGCCTTCCGGAGAAGAGCGCCAGGTCTCCCAGCACCCGGCTCCGGAATTTCCGGTTTCCGTAAGCACCCGGCGGCCCGACGAGCGTGAGGTCGCCGACACTCGCCCGCGCCGAGAGCATCTTGCCGAGCTCGGCAATCTCTCCCTCGTAGCAGCAAAAGTGAACCGGGCGACCAATTGTGGCGAACTGGCCGGCGAGCGCGGTCTTCTTGTCCTTGGCGTAGCGCGCAAGCTCGTTGGTGAGCGGATAGCCGCTCGCCGAGGCTAGCGAGAATTCAAGCGTGCTGACCGGCGCTGCCACCGCGATCGTCAATCGCGCATTGCGCGCATGCGCGAACTGTTCCGCCTGAGTGACAAAATTGGCGTCGGTCGAGCCCAAATCGACGACAGCCAGCACGTCGGCAACCATGACCACCCTTCCGCGCCTTCGAAGCGCTCGCTTTGTTGTCCGCCTGGAATGGCAGGAAGGATGGCATGCGCGCTATACGGGATAATGCGTGGTTGCCGACGGGCGCGACGGAGGCGAAAAGCTCCCCGACACGTCCGCACGGTTGCTCGCTCCAAGCCGCACAACGGTCAGCGGAGACGATGACATGTCGCACCCCGTCAAGCCCGCCCCCCGGCCGCTCGCCACGCCGGATTTTCTCGCGCTGGGCGAGACCCCGACCATCGGCCCCTTGCGCGCCTGCGCAAGCCTCGCCGGCGGGCGGATCGACACCAGCGCCGCCCAGGCTGACCCGGCAATCGCGCCGCTGATCGAGGCGGCGGGCCTCGTCTTCCTGTTTCGCTATGGCGTGTTGGTAACCGTCGGCGCCGAAAATGACGCGATCGTCGGATTGGTTGAGGCCCTCAAACCCCATATCGCCGATCCGACCACGCTGAACGAGCGCGAGTCGGCCCATATCGAACACGACCCCGGTGCTCACGACAATATCGGCAGCGAAGGCCAGATCCGGCTGGCTGATCTCGGGCGCGAGCGGCTGACATTGGTCGCGATCGTGCTCGCGCGCAGTGTGGCGCTGGCGCGCGATGAATTCCTGCTGTGGGACGCCTTTGACCGGATCGCGCCACTGGTCACCGATCTTCAGGAGAACGGGCGCGCGCGGCTTCCCATCCGCTCCGCGATGCGGCTCGTGGGGAATGTCCTGGCGGCGCGGCACCGTATCATCGGAACCGCGCAGGTCGACGAGCGGCCGGACCTCCTGTGGGATCATCCCGAGCTCGACCGGCTCTACGCGCGGCTTGAAGCGGAATATGAGCTTAAAGAACGCGCCGACGTCGTTCAGCGCAAGCTCGACGCCCTGGGCGGCTTTACCGAGGCCTTGCTCGATATCGTTCGGGACAAAAGGGCGTTCCGCGTCGAGATCGCCATCATCGCGCTGATCGCCTTCGAGGCTGCGCTGTCGCTGTTCGCGCTGCTTGCTCGATAAAACCACTACAGATCGGACCGAACGATTAAGTGCGCGGCATAGCAATCGGATATAGATCGTTTGTGGGGGTAATGAGACCACCAACTTGCCGTCAGTGTACAAAGAAGATTAAGAAATGAGAATAACCATGGCGCAATTGAAAGTTTAGAGGTAATATCCGGGCATATTGTGGGCACGAAGGAGAATTTTCCGATGTAAGTGGTTGATTTGAAAATGTTTCTCTAGGGTCAGGACCCATTGATGTGAGAGGCGCGATCTGATTCAGGCTCCGCAAGGAGGCCGAATGTGAGCGACCTGTACTGGCTGACCGACGAGCAGATGGCGCGGCTTGAGCCGTATTTTCCGAAGAGCCATGGCAGGCCGAGGGTCGATGATCGGCGCGTGTTGAGCGGGATCATCTTCGTCAACCGCAACGGGTTGCGTTGGCGGGATGCGCCGAAGGATTACGGCCCGCACAAGACGCTCTACAATCGTTGGAAGCGCTGGGGCCAGATGGGTGTCTTC
>NZ_MKRR01000039.1:0-459 GCF_001897045.1 Sphingomonas sp. 66-10 | reverse complement strand
ATCTCGGCCGCCTGATCGGCCGGACCAAAGGCGGCATGAACACCAAACTCCATGCCGTCACCGACGCCAATGGTCGTCCCTTGAGCTTCTTCATGACCGCGGGGCAGATCAGCGATTACATCGGTGCAGCGGCGCTGCTGGACGATCTACCCAAGGCGCAATGGCTGCTCGCTGATCGCGGTTATGATGCTGACTGGTTCCGCGATGCCCTGCAAGCCAAAGGCATTAAACCCTGCATCCCGGGCCGGAAATCGCGAAACCAGCAAATCAGATACGACAAGCGTCGCTACCGGCGTCGAAACCGCATCGAGATCATGTTCGGTCGCCTCAAAGACTGGCGTCGCGTCGCCTCCCGCTACGATCGATGTCCTACCGCCTTCTTCTCCGCGATCGCTCTCGCCGCAACCGTCATCTTCTGGCTCTAATCAGTGAGTCCTGACCCTACGATCACGCGAATAA
>NZ_MKRR01000038.1:11926-19847 GCF_001897045.1 Sphingomonas sp. 66-10 | reverse complement strand
ATGGCTTCGGGCGACAGGCCGGGTTGTTCGGACATGACGATCTCCTCTCAGGCGCGTGACGGGAGAAGAGCAAGGCTCATGCCAAGACGCGATTCCGGCGGAGTCGCGAACGATGGAGGCGGCACTGCCTGGATCGATGTACGATATTCAGCAGCAATATTGGTGAGTTTTCACCGCAATTGCTGCGCGGCGGATCGGATCGGCCCGAGATTATCCGAAGGTCCGCATGCTCATTGACGTTGCGGCTCCGAAGCCGTCTCCAGCCCGCGCAGCGCCCGGCGCAGCCGCGGCGTCATCCAGTCGAGAAAGGCGCGCACCTTGAGCGGCAGCAGGCCCTGACGGGCATAGACGAGATTCACCGGGAAGATCCGGTGATCATAATCGTCGAGAATCGTGACCAGCGCGCCGCTGCGCAATTCGTCCTGGACGAGGTAGCTCGGGGCGCGGGAGATGCCGATTCCGTGCACCGCCGCCGCCACTGCGCCGGGATTGCTGCTGTCGCGGATGCGGACATTGGGCGCGCCACGAACCTTGCGGCCGTCGCGCTCGTAGATCCACGACGTATCCTCGATCGCGCCGAAAACCGCCGCGTCATGGCCGGTTAGATCCTCCGGGCCGGCGGGATATCCCTTGCGCGCGAGATAGGCTGGACTGGCGCAGGTCACGAGACGAAACTCGCCGACCTTGATCGCATAGAGCGAGCTGTCGGTGAGCGTGCCGAGCCGGATCGCGATATCGACATGTTCCTCGACGAGGTGAACCACGCGATCGACCGAAAGGATGTTGAGCGTGATCTCCGGGTGGTCGCGCATGAATTCGAACGCGAGCGGCAGCGCGATCTGCTGCCCGAATGCCAAGGGCATCGTGACGGTCAGCTCGCCGCGCGGCACCTCATATTCGCCCGAGGCGCGAAGCTCGGCCTCCTTGAGCTGCGCGACGATCTGGCGCGCGGCGTCGACATAATCGCGGCCCGCGTCGGTCAGCTGGACGTTCCGGCTGGTGCGGATCAGCAATTGCGTGCCGAGATGCCGCTCGAGGTCCGCGACCTTTCGGCTGACGCTCGGCAAGGGCGCGTTGAGCTTGCGGCTCCCCGCCGAAAGGCTGCCGGCATCGACCACCGCCAGCAACACCTGCATCGCGTCCAGACGGTCCATGAACCCCCGCAATTGTTCCGTGCTGCCGACGATAACGCGTTCGGGGTGGGGCGCATAGCGTCGAGCGGGGTGCTGGGGGTTTCGCATCATGGGAGGAAGGGAGGCGCCGGCCTGATGGGCGACACCTCCCGCTCGACGATGGGGTCAGGCAATCGCGACAGTGCGCAGCCTCACTTCCGCTGCGATCCCGCCGCGTGTCATTTTGGAATAAGGGCAGGTTTCATGCGCGCGCTCGATCAGGCGGGCGGCGATATTGTCGGCGATGCCCGGTATCGTGACCTCGAGCCGGGCGGTCAGGAAATAGCCCTCGGCGGCATCGAAATGGAGATCGACACTGGCATCGACCGCGGTATCGCCCGGCAAGGCGATGCCCTGCTCCTTGGCGGCGAGGCCGAGCGCACCCTCGAAGCAGGCCGACCAGCCGGCGGCGAAGAGTTGCTCGGGGTTGGTTCCCGGGCCGCTGGTGCCCGGCGGGGACAGCTTGATGTCGAGCGCGCCGTCCGAGCTGCGCGCCGCGCCCTCGCGGCCACCGACGGTATGGACATTGGCGGTATAAAGTTTGGTCGTGCTCATGGTTCGAGTGTCTTTCTGTTGAGGAGGGGAGGAACTCAGGCGGCGGCGCGGTAACGCGCTGCCGGTTCGGCGGTGGAAAGCTTGCCTGCCATCGCCTGGCGCGCGCTTTCGTAAGCGTCATACAGCGCGCCATTCTGGAGCGACGGGATGGTGGCGAATTCGCCGCGATCGAGCCCGACGAGCGCTGCGTCAACCAGGTCTTCGCCGCTCATCACAATCTCGCTCGGCAGTTCCTCGACCGGACGCCCGGCGATCGCCCAGAAATCGGTCTTGGTGGCGCCGGGAAGGACCACCTGCACCGCGACCCCGGTCCCCTCGAGCTCGTGCCGCAGATTCTGGCTGAACGCGACGACGAAGGCCTTCGAGCCGCCATAGACGCCGTTGAGCAATTCCGGGTTGATCGCGACGACCGAGGCGATGTTGATGATCGTGCCTTTGCCGTGTGCGATGAACCGCGGGACGACCGCATAGGTCAGCCGCATCAGCGCGGTGACGTTGAGCGCGATCAGCTGCGTCATCTGCTCGACATCGGAGTCGACCAGCGCGAGCGCGCCGCCCAGACCCGCATTGTTGACGAGCAGGGTGATATCCGGGACCGACTTCAGAAACGCCTCGACCCGCGCGAGATCCGCCGGGTCGGCGAGGTCGGCCGGCAGAACCTCGACCCGGCGCCCGGTCTTTGTCGTGATGCGATCGGCGACCCGCATCAGCTTGTCGGTGCTGCGCGCGACGAGGATCAGGTCATAGCCGCGCGCGGCGAGCCGGTCGGCATAGATCGTGCCGATGCCCGATGAGGCGCCGGTGACGACCGCGGTTCCCTTGGTACTTGCCATTTTCGTAACTCCTTTGCGGACTGCGGAAGCGTCGCGCTCGGGCGGCGTCCAGCATCGGCGAGGGAGTTGGGGCGGCGCGGGCCTGCGCGGCAGTGATGCAAAGTGATAGCCAGCCTCTCGAATATCGCACATTCAAAGTCGCGCGGCCCACGCCACATCGCGCGCACCGAATTGGAGAAAAGCCATGAACCGTTTCGCTCAGAAGATCTTCGTCGCATCGGGCCTCAGGACGCCGTTCGGGCGTGGCGGCGGGGCGCTCGCCGATCATGACGCGATCAGCCTGTCGGTGCCGCTCGCGCAGGCGATGGCGGCGAAGGCGCGGCCCGATCTCTTCGTCTGGGGCACGGTGATCCCCAGCCTCGGCTGGAGCAATATCGGCCGCGAGATCTGGCTCGATGCGGGTCTCGATCCGACCGTGCCGGCCTTCTCTGCCGTGCTCGCCTGCTCGACCAGCATGATCGCCGCCTTCGCCGCCGCCGGGATGCTGGGCGGCACGGCGGACCTCGCTTTGGTCGGGGGCGCGGAGGTGATGAGCAATCCGTCGATCGGGCTGACGCTCGCCGCGTCCAAACGGATCACCAAATTGTTCCGCCAGAACCCCGCCGAAGCGATGGCGGCGCTCCAGAATTTGACCGCCGACGACCTGACCCTGCCGACCAAGGGCTGGGCCAACCGCATTACCGGGCGCACGATGGGCGATCATATGGAGGAGACCGCCAAAATCTGGTCGATCGGGCGCGCCGCGCAGGACGATTGGGCGCTCAAGAGCCATCAGCGCGCGGTCGCGGGATGGGAGCGGGGGTTCTTCGACGATCTCGTCATCGCGCTCCCGGAAATCGGCCGCGACGCCAATCCACGCGCCGATACTTCGGCCGAGAAGCTCGCCGCGCTGGCGCCGGCGTTCGACAAGTCGGGGGCCGGCTCGCTGACCGCCGGCAACAGCTCGCCGATCACCGACGGCGCCGCCGCGCTCTGGGTGGCGACCGAGGCGGGCCTCGCCAAGCTGTCGGCGGACACGCCTTATGCGGAACTGGTCGACCACGAGATCGCCGCGGTCGATCATGCGGTCGATGGCCTGTTGATGGCGCCGAGCTTCGCGATCGCGCGGCTGCTTGCGCGCCACGGCCTCAAATATGGCGATATCGCGCTGTGGGAGATCCACGAAGCCTTCGCGGCGCAGGTGCTCGCCAATATCGCCGCGCTGGAAAAGCCTGGCTGGACCCGCGACCGCGTCGGGCTCGATGTCGATTTCGGGCCATTCCCGTGGGATCGGGTCAATCCCAATGGCGGGTCGGTCGCGATCGGCCATCCGTTCGCCGCGACCGGCGCACGCGATCTCAGCCAGGCGGTGAAGGAATTGTGGGCGATGCCCTCGGGATCGCGCGCGATCGTCAGCATTTGCGCCGATGGCGGGCACGGAACGGTGGCGCTGCTTCAGCGGCCCTGACGGTTGAGGCTGCCGCCGGATCGGCCGGGCGATTCGGCGGAATGGGATATGTGGATTTTTCCAGCAGCCCGGTTTGTCGCTCGTCAAGACGTTGACGCAGATGCTATCTCTCTGCGAGAGCAAGACATTGTCGAAAAGTCGCTCGCATCTGGCGCGCTGGCAGGGACGACTTGCGTTTGCAAATCGTCGGGAGGCCCCCTTTCGTGACGCATGTCCTTAGTATCGCCTTTTCCGTTGCTTTGCTCTCCAGCGCTTCGGCCGGACAGGCCCAGCAATTAGCGGACTTCCGTTCGATACCCGGTGTCAACGGCAGGCTCGTCATCGACCTTGGAACGATGACGAGCGACGGCGATGTGCGCGCCTTCGACATGTATATGAATCCGACCGAGGACGTCGCACGTATGAATGGTCGTGCACGCATTCGGATCAACTGCCGCGATCGTACCGAAAGCATCGAGAGCGTCGCCCGGCAACGCGGCGATGAGATGAACTTCGACTCGCCCAAGATGCTGAACCAGCCTTGGGCCAAGGCGGACGAGGACAAGACGGGCGCACTCATCGTCAATCTCGTTTGCGCCCCGGCGACCGAGCGTGACCGATATTTGCCGCGGCTGTCGGCGAGCAACTGGAATGCTGCGATGATCGCCGCGGCCCGACAGGCAGCGTCGGGCGACGAGAAGCCGACCAAGCCCTGAACCGGGTCCACCCAGAATAAGCGGCTGTTGCAGGTTGCTGATAATCCAGCGTGCCTTGCTCGTTGGATGACAGCGATCCTTTCGCCCAAGAAATTGCAGATAGTCGGGTTGCGATGTGAGGTCGCCCAGGGCCTTCTCCCGCGTTGGGCTGCCATGTGATTTGGCGAGGCGCCTATATTTCGCGCGAGCAGATCTGCGCGCCGAGTGAAACATATGAGGCGTCGCGCATTTTTCGTGCGATGGATTGAATGGCTTCAGGGCGTCGTTGCTCGTTCGAAGCCGGATCGCAAACGTCCGGCTCCGCATGGTATTTTGCCGCACGTCACCCGGAACGCCGTGCAGGCTATTGGGTCGTGCCCCCGGGGCACGACCTAAGCTGTCCCGCGGTCGCAGTTTCACCTCCTTGTCGTCGCGTTCGAACTTCCAAGGCGCAAGGCCACCGCCGGCCCGCACGCAATCCCGAAAAAAATTCGATGGGCGAAGTGACCGGAGCGGCGCGGCGCGCGAATAAGAGGTCATGCGCTCGGACTTCCTCTCGAGATTGATCTCAAAGCCAGCGCCGGGCACGGCGCCGGGCAGCCGCGAGCATCCGTCCCGAACCGCACCGGACGGCTGGACCAGCCTGATGGTGGCGGCGCAGAACGGGCACGGCGGCGCCTATCGGCGGCTGCTCTGCGAGATGTCTGAGTGGCTCAGGCGCTACTTCCAGCGGCGGCTGCCGCCGGGTGACGTGGATGATGCCGTCCAGGAGACGCTGCTCGCCGTCCATCGGCGGCGCCACACATATGATCCGCAACATCCGCTGGGGCCCTGGCTGGCGGCGATCGCCAAGAACAAGTGGGTCGACCAGCTGCGCGGCCTGGCGCGCCGACCCATGGACGAGCTGCCCGGCGATATGGCGGTGGGCGACCACGAAGCATCCGTGGTCAGCAGCTCGGTTCTCGCCAGCCTGCTCGACGAACTTCGTCCCGCGCAGGCCCAGGCGATTCTGCTGGTGAAGGTGCAGGGCTACAGTGTCGAGGACGCATCAGGCCAGATTGGCCTCTCACCCTCGGCCGTGAAGATGAACATTCACCGCGGGCTCGCGCGCCTGACGGCCATCATTGAGAAGACCCCCGATGTCGAGTGAATCCCTGATCGCCGACCTGTCGTCTGAGCTGGCTCCCGTTCAGCGCCGCAGCATGCTGCGTGAGGGCGGACTCATACTCGCGCTGGGCGTTGTGGAGCTCGCGCTCTTCCTCGGCCTGGGCCTGATGCGGCCAGATATGAGCCACATGGCCGGCTCGCCGTTTCTCATGTGGCGGGTAGGAAGCCTTGGCCTGCTCGCCGTGGTCGCCTGCGTGCTGGCGATCCGGTCCTTCTCTCCTACGGTGCAACCGCGCCGGGGCTTGATGCTGGCCTGCGCCCTCGCAATCCTAGCCATCCTCGGTAGCGTCTTCGTCGCGCCTGAAGGCGTGAGCGAGCGCCCGCTGCTCGATCGCATCAATCCGGCAAGTGGAATGATCTGCGCCGCGTCGATCTTTGTGCTCTCGCTCCCGATCATGGCATTGCTTGGTGTCCTGATGCGGAGGGCCGCGCCGACGCAACCAAGGCTGAGCGCTCTTGGCTCCGGGATCGCCGCGGGTGCGTGCGGAGCCTTTGTCTTCGCCTTCTGCTGCCCCTTCAACGACCCGCTCTATGTGGTGGTCTGGTATACCAGCGGGTGTGCTGCCGTGGCGGCCTTCGCAAGATGGTGCCTGCCGCGACGCTTCCGCCTCTAACCACAACAGACGCGGCCGATCGTAGGCCGCGCACCACCTGAACCGACGATCACCGACCCACCCGGATTCCGGGACGGGAGACGTGCGCCTGCATCACGGAAAGGAACAATGCCATGAAGACCATCACCGACGCCAGGGCCTCGGACCGGGACTGGCTCAAAATCTATTACTATCTGCGCTTCTTGGTCTCCACGATTTGGGTCGCACTGGCCTTCACGGTCGCGAAGGCGATGCCGCCACTCGCTGCAGTGATGCTCGTCGCCTATCCTGCGTGGGACGCGCTTGCGAACTATCTCGACGCCAGCCGGAGCGGCGGCCTGTCGAGGAACAAGAGCCAGATGCTGAATTTCGTCGTAAGCATCGTGACCGCCGTCGCCGTCGCCGCGAGCCTGCCGCACGGGATGCACGCGGTCCTCCAGATCTTCGGTGTGTGGGCGGTCCTCTCCGGCCTGTTCCAGCTCCTCACCGGAGTACGGCGCTGGAAGTCCTATGGCGCGCAATGGGCCATGATCCTGAGCGGTGCCCAGTCGGGACTTGCCGGGGTACATATGCTCGGCAAGGCTGCCGGCGCCGCGCCGGTCAGCATCGGCGACATCGCGCCTTATGCCGCCTTCGGCGCCTTCTACTTCGTCATCTCGGCGGTTTCGCTCACCATCAGCGACGCGCGCCGGCGCTCGAAGACCGTTGCGGCCTGACGCGCTTCCCGATCACCCGCCGTATCCTCGGCGCGGCGATACTTGGAACGAGTGGTGACGAGGCAATACACGGCATTCTCGACATGGCGAACGCCGACCAGCCGATCGAGAATCTGCGCTGGTTGGTTTCGATCCACCCGACCGTGTCCGAGCTGATCCTGACGTTGTTGCTCGATCTTCGGCCTTGGGAGGAAGAGGCATGACGCGCGGAATCGACTCGGCTGCGTGGACGGGCTTTTAAAGCCCGGCGCAATATCATCACTTCCCCAACGAAGGCGGTCGCGCGCGCTTGGATCACCAGCTTGCGCCCGGTGAACGCTCATGCTGTCGCGTTCTCGAGATGGTTCGTCACCGTCGAGATGAACGCACGAAGACGCGCAAGCACTATCGCGAAACGAACGACGGCAATCAGGCTGGCGATCCCGACAAGGCGGTCGCGGTAATCCTGCAGGCCGTAGACGCCGATGATGCCCCGCTTCATCTCCCGCTTGGCCGGGCCGCGCACGCGATCGCTGAGCGAAAGCTGGCTGCGTTCCGCGGCGATATTGATGCTTGGTGCGACATCACGATCGCGACCGATTTCGATTAACCCTGAGTGCCAGCCACGTGCTCGCTGAGTGCCACATCTGACGGGAAAGCGAGCTGTTCTGCGACGGAGGCAACGCGAGATAACAATATAAAGATATCTTTATATTGGTATTGACAGGCGGTTCGCGATGGTGTTGAATCAGCCTGTCGAGGTTCCCCGCTTCAGGCGTGGGGCG